>JAFGFB010000209.1 GCA_016931315.1 Anaerolineae bacterium | reverse complement strand
CGCCCGGCAGCCCGAACTACGGCTACGAGTTCTGGATGACGGTAACGCCGGAGGAAACTGCTGACGACGCCGTGGAAATCGTAAACTTCCCTGGCGGGCTGTACGCCGTGGCTCACTGCGAGGTTCGCGCACCATGGGAGGATATTCCCGCGACCTGGCAGCAACTCGTTGCGTGGCGGGAGAACAGCCCGTATAAAGCCGCTAGCCATCAATGGCTGGAACAGCAGCTGCACGTGGAGAAACCCGGCGTGGAATTCTCCCTCGATCTGTACTTGCCCATTGCAGAGTAAGATCTGACCGAAACCCTCTGCGTCTCTCCGTGAGCGTGATTTTTGCGGGCTGCGCCCGCAAAAATCACAAAAAAAAACTACCTCTCTGCGTCCTTGCATCGCCCACAAGATCGTTCGTCTAGCCATTATTGCCGCTCTAGAAAAACACCGCCGCGCCCCCGATTCGCATTCGGGGGCGCGGCGAATAGTATCTGACAGGCGACAAATCTCACAGAAGCCAATCTTCCAGAAGCAGGCCCGGAATCCGATCAAAATGCCGCGTGTTGTGAGTCACTAAAGGCACTTGATAGCTAAGCGCAATAGCGGCAATCTGCAAATCCAATTCGCCAATGATCAGGCCCCGACGCTCCAACTCGGCTTTCAGATATCCAAAGCATCGCGCTGCCTCTGCATCGTAAGGGAGCAAACGCAAAGTAGCCAATAGCACTTCCAAAGATGACAAGTTCTGTGCCACTCGAGCAGACTTATACGCACCATGCACGAGCTCACCAACGCTCACCGTGGTTGTGGCCAGCTCTTCTGTCACAGGAATATGACCATTAAGGTCGAGCCTGCCGCGCAATAGCGCCACACAGTGATCGCTATCCAGGATTCTCAAAGCTCAACCTCGGGCCGGAGATATGTGGCTCTGCGTTCAGCCGCAATGCCCTCGACCAGACCCTCAAAAGATGGATCGTCTCGCCAAAGACCGAAGGCTGCCATCGCCGGATGTAGCAATTGTTGGTCAATCTGCTGGAGGATCTCCGGGTTTTGTCCCAACGCCTCGGCCAAATGGTGGGCTACTTGAGAGGCGCGTTCCAGACGCTCGAACTCCGAAGCCTCGATTAGCACCGCAACTGGACGTTCACGCCGTCGAATCAATACCCGCTCGCCGGAAATAACCCGGGAAATCAGCTCTGAAAAACGGGCGCGAGCTTCACCAATACTGATGCTCTCCACGTTACACTCTCCCTCAAGATGGTCAATATGACCTGTTTATATTCTCATTATACATCCATTAACAGGTTTTTTGAAGCTGAGTCAAGTTTGTTCTTTGTCCTCTACCCGTACCAGTTCACGTTGAAGGTAGAGAATCCCCAGGTAGACTTTAAGGTCCACGGTTTTGCCTGCAGCGATTTGGTTCGCAAGCCAAACTTCGGCGGCGGCAAGGGGCACGGCATAGACTTGAAGCGCTTCGCCCTCCTCCTCGATGCCCCGAACGCCGCTAAGCACATACACCTCATCCGCTCCCGTAGGATCAGCCACACCATGCAGCCCCTTAGCCCAGCACAGAGTATTGAGCTCATCGGTTACACCGGGAAGCCAGGTGCCCGTGCCAATAATCTCGACCTCGTCGCAGGTGTAGCCGGTCTCCTCCTCGAGCTCGCGCCGGGCAGCAGCAAGCGGCGAATCGCCCGCCGCGGTATCGCCGACGAGGCCTGCGGGCAATTCGATGCAGAGCGCACCGAGCGGCACGCGGTACTGCTCCACCAGCAGGAGCTTGCGCTCCGGCGTCGCCGCAATAATGGTCACTCCCTCGACCGCGGCAGGGCGCCGTACGTATTCCCACCCGCCAGGATGCCGGTAGAAGTGTAGGAAACGCCCAGCGTGAAGCAGTTTAGCGTCTTGGGCGGTCATACATAGCCTCATCCATGTGGATAATGACGAATCTGCCCCTCACCACGGCGCTTTTCCAGGCGATCACCCACATCCCAATTCGGCATGGCGCGTTGTTTCTTGACCTTGCCGTTGGAACGGCGAACGTAGGCATAAGTGATTGTCTCCCAATGCCAGCTGCCATCATCATCGTTATCGCTCACGCGATGCTTCTCCATACGGATATCCACAATCGTACCCTCCCAATGGGAGGAGAGCATCGCAATCATCAATATGAAGCTGATCACCGCCGCCAGACCCACACCAGCAACCGCCATAAGGTCTTGATCGGCGACAAAGTAAATCACCACGGCAACAATCGTCCATATCACAACCCACGCCAGAAGGTAGAGCAACCACTTGCCACAACCGCTACCCTTTTCGGCTTGAGGTTGCGCCCCCGGCGCCGGGTATTGGACCGGTTGCTGTATAGGGCGGGGCTGTGGCTGCTGCTGGTAATTTTGCTGAACGGGCGCCGGGTATTGTGGCGCCTGCGGTTGATAACCCGCCGACGCAGAATAAGATGCTTGCGGCAAAGGCGAAGCCTGCACTGGGGGCGGCGGCGGCGCTTGCTGCGGCGGCTGTGAAGCGCGCCATTGCCCCTCGTGGAACACAAACCACTGCCCCGTCTGCTCCTGCAACATCCAGGTCCGACCCCACTGATCGGTCACACGTAACTGCGTCAGTTCCGCGCGATAGTGTTCCATGGTCAAAATACCACGCTGGCGCTGATCCTCCAAAAAACGAAAACGTTGTTCAGCTTCTGCAAAAGTCATATCTACCTCGTTGATGATGATAAGGGTGTTTTCTCGTTAGCGGATTGCGCCTGCCAACGAAAAACACCCTCAAAACCGCGCCTTATGAACTTTCAAAATTTACTTCGGTAGTAGGGCTATAAGCCAACCGCACGCCGATTTCTGCACAATCCTCTCGCGTTTTGGCCCTTGAGACATGCGGTATGCACAGTAACCCTCAAAAACTGCGAATTTCCCCCGTCCTGTAGGGACGGCTGAAAGTAGGCAGGCACTTCAGTGCCTGTATAGCCACGCGGGTAACAAATCCCGTCCCGTAGGGACGGCTGAAAAAAGCTCTTCTACTTGAGCGCACTCTATTACCGAGTTAAATTCTGAAAACTCATTAGGCGCGAGCTCTGGATCAAGATGCATTTTTGACAGATTCAAAGCCTTCACTGAAACACGGGATGCTGCGGTGAAGGCATACAGATAATTTCCAGCGGCTGGAGCTCAAAGAAGGTCTGGGCGTTAGTTGGAATGAGGATGACGGCGGTATCCGCACCGTGACTGGATCCTGCAATGACCAACGCGGGCGCTTGAGTGGAAACCAGTCCGGCATCCGCCGCCATCAATGAGATTTCAAAAGCAACTTTCATCCCCTGACCAAAGAGGCGCAGGGTCTGAGCGATAATCTCATCTAACTGATAAGTACCCCACAATTTACGCACGGCGCGCCCCACCCCGCCGAGAGCATGCTGGCAGGTGAGCACCCTCACACCCAGTTCCGCCAGGCGCGTGGCATTCGCCGGATCAAGGTCCTGCATATCCGGTCCGCGAAAACCCGCCGAGTGCGTCACAGCAACCACGTCGAAACCTGAGAACGCCTCTGCCACGCGTACCGCAGTCGCGCCGCTGGTGGTAGCCACAATCACGGTGCGGATTCCCAACGCCTCGGCGCGGGCGCACGCCAGGTCCAGAGTACGCTCGGTAGCCGTCGTACCCGGCTGAGCAAAGTAAACAGTTTGGCTGATAATTTCGGTCATCAATGGATCTCCTGGGTTTTGATGTGTAAGACGGGCGACACAATGCTGAATGTGGTACGCCTCACACTACCGTATGACGGTTGAACATCCACACGCGCAGTAATGGAATCAGTGCCACAGCGCCCAGAATGAACACCAACACAATTCCTATCGCTCCCACAAGTGCCAGCGGGGGCAACAAGAAACTGGCTACCAGGGCGATTAGGCTGAGCAGCAATATGGCTGCGGCGATACCGCCCCAAATCAGTGCAATCCGCTGCGCGCGTTTGAGCGAAGCACGGCGCACACCGCTCAGCTTGCCGGTCTGCCCGTGGATGAGCACAGGTTGTGGTTGCCCTGCATCATCGTGGTAAAAAGTGGTGTAGAGTGGTTCTAACAATAACGTCCAATGCTGTCCTTGCAGCTGCGGTGCCCAACGAAAATCACGCACGGCATCCGCACGCGCCGCCTGCCGGCATTCCTCTGCCGCAGCGCCGTGCAATAGCGGCTCAGCATCGCGCCAGGCATCCTCGGCCAGGCGATCGGGCAGGCGCACCAGGCCGTGCTCCAGCACCTCCGGGGCGTAGGGGCGGGCGGTTTCCATGCGATAAGGTCCCAGATCACGCGTCAATTCCGCCGCGCGTTCTAGCGCCGGCGCGGGGAGATTGTCGTAATGGCGCTGCAAGCGCCCTACCCTCGGCTCCCAACGGATGCGGGTCTCCTTGACCTCGCGGCTACGCCAGCTGCCGGCATCGCTGTACTGCTCCTGATGGCTCACGACTTCATAATTGAAACCAACCTCGGTCTGCCACGAAGCCGCAACATCCACATCCACCAACCACGCAGGCAGGTAAACGGGCTGCAACCGTGACTGCAAAGCCTGCGGGTTCAAATCCTCCGGCGGATAGGGAATCCCTTCGGCAAAGCGCAAAACCTGTTGCGAGAGTGCTTCCTGGCGCACCTCGAAGGGCAACACCAGCTCCGGCGGGCTGACATAGGGTAGCCGCATCACCTCCTCAGCTACCGGTTCGAGCTCGGCGCCAAAACAATGCGGGCAACGCGGCAAGCACGCCGCCGCCGGCAAGAGATAGGTCCAATCGCACACCGGGCAGAGCACCGCCCGCACATCCCGCCCCCAGGCTGTCAGTTCGGTATCAGACTCAGACATGGCCCATCTCCTCCGCCTGTTTGTAAATATAGAAGCTAATGCCGCCGCCGATAAGCAGCAGAATTAATCCGATGATGCCCACTACCACACCAATACCCAACACGAGAGTCAGCACGCCAATAAGACTGGCGATGATGCCCGGCGCAAGCAGTGCGGCAATGGCGAGCCAGACCTTAGTCCAATCTACCGGGCGCTGACCGGAAATCTCTCCCGATTGCCCATTGATCATCACCTGATAGGGCTGCCCCTGATACTGGTAGACCGCCACATAAACCGGCGCGAGAATGTAACGCCAGCTCTCATCTGCAAAATCCAGGCTCATGCTAAAGCTGCGAATCTGCGAGCTGCTCGCTTGATCACGACACGCTTCCCGCGTAGTTTCGCGCATTCGCTCGCGCGCCGCTTTCCAGGCAGGCTCCAACGCCACGTCATAGGCGAGCGCCCGCATTCCAGCGAGAAACTTGGGTTCGTAGGGCGTCAATTGCGCCATATCGAAGCGCTCGATACGAGACATCAGCACCCGGCTTAATTTGGCAGTTCCCAACAACGGCAAATCGTCGAAAGTCTGCGCCACCTTCCCGGATTCCCAGCGCCAAACAGTGCGCGTGCGTGTCTTCCACTCCCCGCCGGAACGATAACGCTCGGTAACCGTATGCCCGACCTGCGCCTTCCATCCCGCACGAGTCGTGGCGTCGAAAGTCCAAAAAGGCAGGTAAATGGGAACAAAATCGGCAACCCGCGCTAAACGCTTGAGGTCGCCCGGAATCATCCAGCTGCTACCAAGCCAGGTCTGTGTGAGCGGCGCGCAGCGCTCTAGTGTCACCTGAAAGGGCAGAAGGAAACGCGGGCGCAAGGCATCCTGCGCCGCATCCTGCTGGATGACTTTATTAGAGCCGCAAAAGGGGCAGGTGTAACTTAGCGCCTCTTGGGGCAGAACGGTGCGCGCCTGGCAATTCTGGCAGTGGAGCTCCTTACGCGCCTCACCCCAGCCGTGAGCGCTCTGCGCCGTCGCCTGCGCCGCGAGTTGTTCCAGGGTCTCGACCTTGAACTCGAAAGACTCCGCGCCCTTGCCGACCACCGCGCGCTTGGGCGGTTCGTAGTAGCCGCAATGCTGGCAACGCAGCCCGCCATCCTCGACGCTGTACGCGGTGGGCGCCCCGCAGTTGGGGCACTTGAAGTCCACAACAGGCTTTTGCGTGGCCTCGCCTTCGGGCGCGGGCATAAAGATTTCGATGCCCGGCAAGGCAGACTCAGTTTGAATGTAGCCAGCTGGCGGAAACGACATAGAACGCCTCCAAGATTGAGAATCAACCATTGGCAGTCAGCGGCGGAAAGCCACGACCTGACCCGTGAACGATAGTCACAGTATAGCGAATTTCAGGCCAAAATCAAACTGCCGGGAGCGATGGAGTGCATTCCCAATCTGGGGCGACAATCTCAAGCGCCCCTACGGGGACCCCCATAGGGAGGCATAAAAAGGTGATTTTTCGCGGTGGGGCTTTACCCGCCGCGAAAAATCACCCAAAGAAAGGCATTGGCATGCTAATCGGCTCGCTTTTTCCCCCAAGTTAAAACGCATCCGAGCGATGAACGTTTAGAGAAGTTTCAGGACGCTGATGCGCTGGGTACAGCGACGCTGATAGACGCAGATTTCCGGGAAGAAGAAAAAGTGGGCGCGGCGCCGGGTGCGCGTAACGCTGGATGGACGACCACGCCCTGGGGAATTCCCAGGGCGTGGTGGTTTGGGACCACAGACAACTATTGCGGTGGCTG
>JAFGFB010000208.1 GCA_016931315.1 Anaerolineae bacterium | reverse complement strand
GACGTGTGCTCAGTTTAGCCGTCTGCGACAACTTTGGCTCTCGCTTGCTAAGACTTCAACAGGGTGACTTTTGCGGTATTGCGTTTAGACACTTGAGCACGCTGAAGAGACGCAGAGGGTGGTTTTTTTTGTGATTTTTGTGATGGGGCTTTGCCCCATCACAAAAATCAATCAAAGGAAAGACGTTTACATGATAGTCGTCTTGCTTTTTCCCAAAAGTTGAAACGCACCCCTTTATTGGGATGGTTTTGTGGTGGGGTTTCACCCCACCACAAAACACCTCATTTCTGCGAGCGGTCGGGTTGAAGCCCAACCGCGTGAACGTTCAGCCGCCGCGCAGAATCAACGGCATGAAGAGCCGGTATTGCGGCACCGAAACGACAAAACTGGCGCTTTGCACTGCGCCATGGACCTGCTGAGCCGTCACCGTGATGGTATAAACACCGGTGGTCGTCCAGCTGTAGACCGAAGTTGCACCCACGGTCCCGTTGCTCCAGGTGGTCGTCAGCGGCAGCGTGGCACTCAACGGCGACGGTGTGACAGTGTAAGTGCCTACTTCACCCGCCCGCAACTCCGCCGGTCCGTCAATTGTCAGCTCGGTCAGCGGTTGGTAGACCTCGACCGTCAGCGTCTCGGTGAAGGCGCCGCCCTGCGCCTGCTCCGCGGTGACCATCACCGTGTAAGTGCCCGGCGCGGTCCAGCTGTAGACGGCGGTTGCACCCACGGCGCCGTTATCCCAGGTGAAGGTGAGCGGTTGCGTCGCCGTCAATGGCAACGGCGTGGCGGTGTATGTTCCGTCTTCGCCCACGGTGAGCAGCGCGGGACCATCGAGAAGCACACCGGTCAGCGGCTCCGAGTCGGCCACCAAGAGAGCGTCAGCCAGCGTCACCGGCTGACAATCCCCGTTGATGACTGTGACAGTATAGGTCCCCGGAGCCATGCCCGCCGGAATCACTGCCGTGAGCGTCATGGGGCTGAGCACGGTGACCGAGGGCAACCAGGTAGCGCCGAGTTGCACCGCCGGCATGCCACTGAAATTCTCGCCATAGAGGGTGAGCAACGTATCCATCTCCGGTGAAATCAGCGCCGGGGCAATGCTATCGAGGATCGGGGCGGCAGTGGGCGCGAGCGGCGAAGTGATCTGGATATCATCAATGAACCAGCCCGTATCACCAGTCGAGGAATCGCAGCCCAGGCGCCAGCGAAGCATGACCGTTTGCCCTGCAAAGTCACTCACGTCCACGGAGACCTGTGTCCAGGTCGTCAGGTCACCGCCCCAGGCGCGCCGCCCGGCAAGCGGGTTGCTGTAGCTGGTGGAGAGCGTGGCATTGTAACCATTCGCGGTGATGCGGGTACCCAAATCCAACCAGGTCGTGCCATTGGTGGAGATTTCCAGCACGCCGCCATCGTAGCTTGTACCTTCGAACGCATAGCGATGCCAGAAAGTAAGCGTGCTATCCGCCGCCACAGGGATTGAGTTGGTCGTCCACAAGCGGCTATCGGTAATCGCGTTATCATCCGGCACAAACCATGACGTAGCCGGGCTATGGGATTGTTCGGTGCTCAGCGCCCACCGGTTAACGCCCTGAACTGCCGCATTGCTCCAAGTGCCGGCACCGGATTCCATGTCATCCCAAAAATCCACGATGAGCGCCACAGTGCTGAAGTGGAAGGGCGTACTCCACACACCCACGCCGCAGGTATTCTGCCCGGAAGCGCGCCACCAGTAGCACTGCCCACCCTCAAGGTTGGTGGAGACGGCATACGATGATGTGGCAGAGACCGCATCCACGAGCGGGGCGGCAAACAAGGGGGTGCGATCCAGCTGTACGCCATACGACACCGCCTGTGAGTCGGGATTCCAGCGCAAAGTCGGGCGCACCGCCTGGTTGGTTGCCGCATCAGCAGGGGCTTGAAGCGTGGGTGCGGCAGGTTCGGCGCTGAAGATGCGTAGATTCACATCTTTGCTAAACGTCAGAGCCGCATGATCCGTAGCGGTAATGGCGATGGTATGGATACCCGCCGGGGCGCCGGTAGCAGCCTCCAGGGTCAGGGTCGAGCTGTAGGGCGCGATTGCGGAAGCCGGGTCAAAAGCCGCCGTCACATTGGCGGGCAGAACCCCGTGCAGGAGGCTGACCGTGCCGGTGAAATTTAACATGCCGCTGATGGTGACATCCGCGGTCACCGTTCCGGTGCGGCAGAGCTCGAAGGTGGTTGGCGCCACATCGAGCGTGAACGAAGGCAAATCCGGTTCCATAAAGATTCTGACCGAGGGATCGCCCAGAATGTTGTAGGTCTCCCAATAGTAATGCGCACTGCTCGGGTAAGCCGATTGCACCGCCGCCAAGCCATAGTCGGTCATGGTGGCGACATCCGCGTAGCCCTTGCTCTGGACTTCGGTGAACAACTGGTCGAACGTGCGCCGTTCCAGGACATCATCCTCGCCCCAGTAGCTGCTATCGGAGGAACCCCAGTACACCAAGGCGCCTTTGTTATCCTGAAGCACCCAGGTTTCACCGTAGACCTCAGTCTGCGCAAAATCGCCGCTGATGCAGGCGTGGCTGGCAACGAAGGGGAACATGCCAATATTGGTCAGATTGCGGACGTTGCTCGAGCCGTAGTCCATTTCCCAACCCGTCCAGCCGCCATGCCCGGAATAGATGACCGCCCAGCGCCCTTCGTTGAGGGAAGTTTGAATGTCCGTTGCATCTGCATCGTGCGTGATGCAATAGAGACGGTCGCCGCCCGCTTGAGGGTTATTCGGGAAGATTCCCGTATAGCCGCCCGGGGTGGTATAGGCATTAATCACGTAGTTGTGCGAGCCTTCGGCTACAGTGTAGTTATCACAGGTCGCAAGGAATGCTGCTTTCTTAAGATAGGCTTCCTCGCCCATCAATTGGGCATAAGCCAGGTATTTATCCACCATGATGGTGGTCTGCGCGGCAGAGCGCACCGGGAAACGCCCGCGCCCGATATCGGGCACCCAATCAGAGCTCCCGTCCATCGTACCATAGTAGAGGTCGGTAATCTCGGCAGCGTCAACGCTGCTCCATCCCGGGATCGTATCCGTATCGCCGACCAGGAGCACGTAACTCGGAGGCACCGTCCAGGTATCGTAGGCGGTCTGAATATACGCCTTGATCTGCGCCGCCGTGGTCGCCGGAATATCGGAGAGGCGCACGATGGTCACATCGAAGCCACGGCTCTCCTTGAGATCTACAAAGGGCTGCATCGCATCGCGGTAAGCATTCGCCGTGATGATGAGATAGCCCACCGCGGCATCTTGCACCGCTGCGCGCTGCCCCTGCCCCTGGTTGTAGTTGAGGACGCGCGCCGCCAGAGCCGACTCAAAAACCGGAGAGGCGTAGCGCTCCGCCAGCGCCCGCGTGCGTTCCATATCGGAACCGGTGAACTTGAGACGGAAGGTCACGCTATGAATGAGCTGCACAGCGCCCGTCGCCGGGTTGTAGCGCACCGGCGTGACCGCCACGGTTTGCACACGGTGACCGCGGACCGTATAGAGCTGCTCGAGTGCTACCGGGGCAGCAGGGCTCCAGGCATCGCGCGCATAGGCAGCTTCATCCAGCGCAAAAGGCGTCGCCTCTTGCGCTCCCGGTACCTTCTCCACCGAAGGCTGCACGGGATAAATGGTCTGGAGCCCGAGAGCTGCCAGCGTGGTCTCGGTGAAAGCGATGTCCACAACTTCCAGCGTTACCTCAGCCCCAAAGGGGATTTCAACATCCTGGCGCAGCACGGGCAAATCGGGAGAGCCGATGGCACTCGAAGCCACGTAACCCTCGCCGAAGAGCTGGCTGAAGCGCTGCCCCGCAACCGTCACGTCTTGCGCGAAGGCGCCGGGCAGCGACGCCGTGAGCGTCACAGCCGTGGCATCCGCACGCGGCGCGGCCATGGATGGCGACATTGGCGTTGCGCGTCCATCAAAGGGAATCCAGCGACCGCCATCGCCCGTGCTCTGAGGCAGCGCGTCTGCCGCCAGAATGGCAGAACTGGGCGCCGCGACAGACGCCGCTCCCAACGCCAGGCACAAACCCATCAAAACCAAAAACAGCCGTCTCAACATCATCGAATACCCTCCACAAGATAGAATTCAGGGCACAACAGAGTACCCCAACAACCACCAAAACACAAAAGCGCAGGCGCACCCCATAACTATGCCTTCGCTGCCGGCATAGAGACAACGAATGGGGAGGTCAAGTCGGTCAGGTTGACTTGAGGCCTCAGTCTTTGAGGACTTCAGCCTGAAGTTCGCCATCCTGCACTTCGACGCGCAGGGGCGTACCAGGCGCAACCTGCTTCACTGAAGTGATAATCCTGCCGGTTGCGCCATGCCGCGCGATGGCATAGCCGCGTCCCAAAACCGCATGGGGGTTCAGCGTCTCAAGGCGTGCGGAAAGTCCGACAAGGCGCTGTTGCAACAGGCGCTGCCGCGCATTCCACGCCCGTTCCATACGGGCGCCTAAATCATCCACGTGCTGGCGCGAGTTTGCCAGCTGGGCGCCCGGCGCAAGGTAGGTCAGCGCGCGCAGGCTACGCGTCACGTGATTGCGCCGCTCCGAAAGCGCCGCGTCCAGAGTACGATCCAGTTGCAGCACCCGCGCCGACAGGCGCGAGGCGAGTTCCTCACGGTCAGGGGTAGCGAGTTCGGCAGCGGCAGAGGGCGTGGGCGCGCGCAGGTCTGCCGCGAAATCCGCGAGCGAGAAATCGGTCTCATGCCCCACCCCGCTGATGACGGGAATCCGCGAGGCCGCGACCGCCCGCGCGACCCGCTCATCGTTGAAGGACCAGAGGTCTTCCAGCGAACCGCCGCCGCGCACCAGCAGAATCACATCCACATCCTCGCGGGCGTTCAGCGCCGCGAGGGCGGCGACAATTTGTGGAGGCGCCGCATCCCCCTGCACAACAGCAGGCGAAAGCAACACCCGCACCAGGGGGTAGCGGCGACGCAGGATGTTCAGGACATCGCGAAAGGCTGCCGCGGTGGGCGAGGTGACCACGCCGATACAGCGGGGATATTGCGGCAGGGGACGCTTGCGCGCGGCATCGAAAAGCCCCTCGGCTTCCAGGCGCGCCTTGAGCCGTTCGTATTCCTGGTAGAGCGAGCCCTGACCGGCAGGCTGCACGCGGTCCACATAGAGCTGATAACGTCCACCCGCTTCGTAGACGCCCAGGCGTCCGTGAACGATGAGCTGGTCCCCGGAACGCGGTATAAGGGACATGCCCTGCGCCTGCGCTCGCCAGATCACGCAAGCCAGCTGTGCCCCGGCATCTTTGAGGGTGAAGTAGACGTGGCCCGACGAGGCACGGGTGAAATTACTCACTTCACCGGCGACCCAGAGGTTCTGCAAGATGGCATCTTGCTCCAGAAGGCTGCGAATGCGCCCGGTGATTTCGCTGACGGAATAGGGGCTCTCAGGACCGGCAAAGAGATCGAGTTGATTCCACATGGTGCGCGTCCACTCAGAAAATCATCACTAAGGTGTTGATCAGGAGGATGCCGCCGCCCAGCGCCAGCAGCAGGATGCCGGTATTGAGGGGCATCGCAAGGAGGGAAAGGCTTCCCAGCAGGCCGATGAAGTAGACCACCGCGCCGATGATGAAGAGCACCCGCTCAGCGCCATACAGGCGTAAGGTCCGGCTCGTGCGAGAACGGCTTGATCGCCGGCTAGATGAAGAACGTCGTGCCATGAATGCGCCTCCTCAAAGAGCTGCTTTTCCCTGGTGCTCCACAGTGGGAGATAAGTGTGATTGTACTCCAAAACTGGCTCCAGGAAAGTGGAAGGTAGAGGAGGGTGCGTTTCAAAATGGGGGCGGAAATTTCAGGCGCCTCTACGAGGCGCATAAGAATATAGATCTTTGGCGCGACGCCTCAGCGCCGCGCCAAAAACACTATTCGGGCCTTGTGCTAGTTAGAACCGATTGACAAAACGTCCTCCTGCGGGTATAGGTGTTAGTGCCAACAAACAACTAACCCACAGAAGG
>JAFGFB010000207.1 GCA_016931315.1 Anaerolineae bacterium | reverse complement strand
GGCCTGGCAGGCGGGCTCGCCATCGAGGGCTGGGGCACGCAGACGGAGCTCTGGACCTATTACACGCTCGAACGCCCGCCCCTGTGGATCATCCCCGCGTGGCCCATCGCCAGCCTTTCCATCGACCGCCTTGTGCGCCTGTTGCACCTGGGGCTGCCGCCCCTCTCGGAGCGCGTGTTGCGGTGGATCTACGGGGCTATCTTTGGCAGCTTCTACGCGCTGATGCTCGTCTTTATCTGGCCCACACTCGACAAATCCCTCACCGCGCTTGCGCTTGCCGCGTGCGCGCTGATGATCCTGAGTCCGATCAACGCGCGCCTGGCGCTGCTCACCTTCATCGCGGGGGCAGGGTTGGGGTATTTCCTGGAATTGTGGGGCACTACCCGTGAGTGCTGGACCTACTATACCCTGCAGCGACCGCCGCTCTTTGCCGTGTTGGCACACGGTATGGCAGCGGTGGCCTTCTGGCGCACCGGGTTACTGCTGCGCAAAATCCTTAGTGCGGCAACCAGGTGAGTGGTGCCCTTACCCCTCGACCCGCGCTGGCGTTTCCAAACCCTCCCCCACATGTCGCGGGTAGCCCACTGGCAGCAACCGCGTCGCAAGCACACCTGGGGCACGACCATCGACTTCCACCTGGCCCTCAATGACCACAAACGGCGCCGCTAACGCCTCGCGCGAAGCCGCATACACTGCCGGGTGAAGTACCACGTTCACCAGACCCGTGGCATCCTCCAACGCCAGAAACACGATTCCCCGCGCGGTAGGCGGTTTCTGCACTGTCACCACCACCCCTCCCACCCGAATAGTGTGTATAGACCGGGTACATGGATAACACATGTTCGGGGACACAGGTAACACCTGGAATACAATTGGTGTATCGCGGTATCAAGAAAGGAATCCGGCGATGCCCTGGGAGGAAATCACGAACATGTCCCTACGTGAGGGATTTGAGCACCTGGTAGAGCAAGAAGGCGCCAATATGTGCGCACTGTGCCGCTCCTTTGGTATCAGCCGCAAGACAGGCTACAAGTGGCTCAAACGTTATCGTGCGGTTCGAGCAACTGCGTCAGGTGGTCACTAGCGGCGCCCACAACGCCGGTGGCAGATCGTTGGCACATATCTCGGCCAGACCTGCGTTGCCCATTCCCTCAAACCATGCTACACTGAGGGTCATCAACGACAAGAGAAAACCCTGCAACCTGCGAGATTAGGGTGTGGTGGTCAATCGAAAAGGGGGTCGCTGGCAGCGGGTAACGTCGTAGTAGGGACAGGGGGCAGTGGGGAAAACGCTGATGGGCGCGGGCACACCCCGCGCCCCGGTTGAATTGAGGGAGAGTATTGCCGCTTATGCCAAGCCAGGTTTTGCAGCAACGCTATCGCCTCATCGGGCTCCTGGGTCAGGGTGGGATGGGCGCAGTGTACCGGGCGGTAGATACGCGCCTGAATATCACGGTGGCGCTCAAAGAACTCCTACCTCAGCCGGGCCTCAACGGGGACCTACTCACGCATCTACGTGGGCAGTTCGTGCAAGAGGCAACCGTACTGGCGCGCCTCAACCATCCTCATCTGGTCAGCGTCACCGATTACTTCGAAGAGAACGACAAGGCCTACCTGGTTATGAAGTACATCGAAGGGGAGAGTCTGGCCGAGCGCATCGCCCGCGAGGGAGCACTGCCTGAAGCGCAGGTGCGCCTCTGGGTTGCCCAGATTCTCGACGCCCTGGCTTATTGTCATGCGCAACGGGTACTGCACCGCGATCTCAAGCCGCAGAACATCATCCTCCAACCCAGCGGCGATGCCGTACTGGTTGACTTCGGGCTGGTAAAACTATGGGACCCTGCTGATCCGCGCACCCGAACCACGATTCGCGGCGCCGGTACGCCAGAGTATGCTCCGCCGGAGCAGTACAGCATCCAATCCAGCCATACTGATCCGCGCAGCGATATTTACAGCTTGGGCGCAACGTTATATCATGCGCTTACCGGTCAGGCACCACCCTCGGTCACTGATCGCATGGCCTTTCCCCAAAACTTCAGGACGCCCCGTGAGTTAAACGGGCGTGTCAGCCCCGGCATGGACCGCATGATCCAGAAAGCTATGGCACTGCCCCAGGATCAGCGTTGGTCGAGTATTGCGGAGATGGCGATGGTGTTGGGCACTCACCGCAGCGCCGGATCCACCACCAACGCCTCGCCAGTGACTCCCAAGCGACGGGCACCTGCCTTGCTCTGGGGTCTTGGCGTTGTGGTGTTGCTCAGTTTGCTGATCGTGGGATTACTCCTAAGACCCTGGAGGGAGAACGGTTCCGACCTCGTAGTTATCGCTACAGAGCCATCAAGCGCCATGCAGGAAACGACTACCCCAGGTGAGCATCCCACAGCCCCAGCAACCCGGGTTCCCCCTCCCACCCCTGCGCCAACCGGGACTCCGGTTCCCAGTCCAGCCCCAACAATGTTGCCCACTTCTACCCCGCGTCCGGTGCTGGTTTATGAAACGGTGGCCCTGGGCACTGCGGCAAACGCCGCGTGGGACCACTTCCAGGCGCCGCCGCAGGGTGAGGTGACCCTCGACGGAGTGCCTTTCAACCTCGCGTCGCGCATTTTTAAGAGCCAGGCTGGACCTGTGCCGGACAATACCTATTCCACCGCTGTGAACATCAATCTTCAACTCCCCCAAGCGCAGATTGCTTACCTGTTGCTAACAGCGGGGAATGCTTTTACGCGTTACAACGGCACGACCGTGGGTGAAGTGCGAGTGGTCTGTGAAGGCGTGGAATACTCAATCGCGAATCTCATCCTGGGGCGCAACCTGCGCGAGTGGCATAGTGAAGGCGAGGTCGTCACCGCGGCTCCTGAAGCCAGACAGATCTGGCGGGGATCCCTGGCCGGATTCCCGAATCTGATGGGACACATTGACATGCTCACGCTGACGCTGCCTGCAACGTGCCAGCAAGGCAACTTGACAGCCTTGAAGGTGTTGGATCTTTCCACAGAGACCACGCAATCCAGAGATCCGGCGCTGAATCTCATCGGTGTGACGGTGGCTTACTACCGCTGACCCAGAAATCGTAGGGTGCATAAACGCTAAGGATTTGTCCCGCGGCACTAAGCGCCAGCCAGTTGGTATGCCCCCACTCTCGCGGCAGGCCGTTGAGGGCAAAGGGAGTTACGGCGATGACATGCGGGTCCTCTTGCCATGGCGTCCACCCCGTTGCGGGCAAGTCAGGATAGCCTCCACGATTGCCATACATGGACAGGTCGAAGTAGCGCGCGACGGTTGCCGCGTCTGGCAATCCAGGCCCGCCATCCACAGCCAGTGGATCAACGGTCTCCGCGTGACGCCAGCCCGTCTCCGTGATCATGATGGGCAGAGACGTCACGCCGTAGGTTGCGAGCTTGAACAGCTCCCACTCGTAACCGTTGATGCCCCGGTTGTAGATCCCCGATGGTGGTTCACGATGGAGTGGATTGACCGCGTCATTGATCAGATCCCGTCCATAGATCTGCCGCCAGGGTGGTTCGGTAAAAGGGCCCAGAGGATAGGCATGACTGCACCAGACATCCAGGTGGGAAAAAGCATCGGGAACGGCTGCTTTCATCTCATCCATAAAGGTCTCTGCATCCATATAATACATTCCATCAATGAAAGGGTAACTGCCGGTATGCGGTGCGTAGGGATCCAACCCGGCGTTGAGGATGCGTGCTTGAGGGTCGACAGCGTGAATGGCCGTGGCGACATCCACCATGAAACGGGCATAGGCCGCGGGATCAGGTCGTCCCCCCCATTCATTGCCGTGATTGGGCTCATTGCCGATGATAACGTAGTGTTCGGCGGTGGGCCAGACCAGGTCACGCACGAAAGCGGCGTAGTGCGAGGCGACAGAATGATAGGAGTTATCGGCATCAGGTGCCGGCTTACGCCACCACTGGTTTTCCGTATCGTAGGTGGTAGCTAGGCGCAGAATAGGGCTCAATTCGTACTCGCTGCAGAGGTTGAAGAACTGCTGCCAGCGCAGCACATCCAGATCGTCCCCACGAATGAGTTCGGTCACGTAACCCCAGGGGCCGACCGCTCGGCGCGCGTGTTGCAAGTGTTGTGTCCATAGTGCAACCGGCCAGACATTGCGCCCGTCATCCAACAACAGGTGGACGCCGCGCTTGTTCGGGATTGGCTGTGGAACCGGCGTGGCAGCCGGGATGGTCGGCGGAGCAAGGGTCGGAGCATGCCACGTGCGAGTAGGTACAGGCACCAGTGTTGGGAGCGACGAGGCCAGAGGTTGACAGCTGCACAACAGCAAGGCAAAAACCGCAAAGGTCACGATCAAGCGCATGTGCATTTCCAGTCCTGAGCCCAGAGTTAACCAAAAATCACAGACGTGGGTCGCCTTAATCCCCCAAGCACGCCCACCGCCAGGTGGTGTTTCCAGGAACGGGCGTCAGAATCCAGAAAAAGGGGGATCTGTTGCCAGGTGCCCATGATCATGCGTCCGACTTCAGAGAGCACGGTCAGAAGGGAGCCGATGAGGGCGCCACATCTGTGGGGCGCTACCATTGTCGTCATGCCATCGGGCGTGATGGCGATGGTCGTGGAGGAACGGTGCAATTACATCCGACACCTGTTTATGATCCTGCACGATGCCTGGTCCCGGCTCAATCGTCGTGAGGTCGCCGGTCGAACCAGAGCAGAACAGATGACAATTCCACCACAGCCCTACGTGATGTACCGATAGCGATGCGGTTGGAGTGATATCGTAGATAGAAGTATGGTCGCGGGGTTGCTTTTGGCTCTCTTGAGTACTCAGCATAGCGTCTCACCCTGCAAATGAGTATAGAAGGATATGAGTTCAAGGCAACCGCGGGTAGCCCACAGGCAGCAAACGCGTTGCAAGAACGCCAGGGGCACGACCATCTATTTCCACCTGCCCTTCAATGACCACAAACGGCGCCGCTAACGCCTCGCGCGAAGCCGCATACACTGC
>JAFGFB010000206.1 GCA_016931315.1 Anaerolineae bacterium | reverse complement strand
GAAGTACTTTGCCCCGCCCGACATGCCCACGACCTCGTGCGGGAAGGTCGGTCCGATAACAAGAATCGCATCGTACTCCAGCACTGCCTTGTTGATGCGGATATCAACCTCGTCAGGCAAGGAGGGATGCCAGTTGGCGCCTGCCAGCGCCTTCACCTCGTCCTGCGCCATCACGCCGAGCGAGGTCAGCGCCGTGGGATCATCCCACGCATGGTTGAGCAGGCCCACATGCCGGTACAAGGTGCTGCGCTCTTCGGCGGTGATGCCGACGAGCTTGTTCAGGCTTTCTTCGGGCAGAGCGGGATGGGTTCCCAACGCCACCATGAAATCGAGCTGGCGGACATCGTGTAGAATCTCCACCACCATGCGGAACAGCATCGGCAACGGCAGTGAGCGCGTGTGATCCGGAATCAACGCCAGCACCTTCTGCCCCGTGAATCGCCCCTCCAGGCCCTTTAGCAGGGTTTCGCGTACCTGCTCCTCGCTGAGGAAGCCCGTTGGCACGAGTGCCTGTGCATGAATCATGGTCACCTCACCTCCTTGGACTAGACGCCGGCGTAAGCCGAGAACCCGCCATCGACCGGCACTGTAATGCCAGTTACAAAGGAGGATGCCGGTGAGAGCAGCCACAGCACACAGCCCAGCAAATCCTCGGGATTCCCCAGGCGGCCCATGGGTGTGTGATCAATGACCTTCTGACCTCTTGGGGTCCAGTTTCCGGTATCCTTATCGACCATCAGGAAGCGGTTCTGTTCGCCCAGGAAGAAGCCTGGCGCGATAGCGTTAACGCGGATATTGCCGGAGTAGTTCTGCGCCAAATGCACGGCCAGCCACGCGGTGAAGTTCGTGATTGCGGCTTTGGCGGCCGAATACGCGGCGATGTTCGTCAGCGGGCGGTAGGCATTCATTGAGGAGTAGTTGAGGATGACCCCTTCGCCGGTCTCAGTGAATTGTTGCGCCAGAATCTGGCAGGGCATGAACGTCCCCAGGATGTTCAGGTCTAGCACGAAGCGCAGTGCATCCTCCGGAATATCGAAGAAGTTCATCGTGGGGCTGACCGTAGCCCGAGGGCTGTTCCCGCCCGCCGCGTTGACCAGCCCATACAGTGGGCCGAAACGGGCCTTGATTGCCTCGCCGGCCGCCAGCAAGCTGTCGCGGTTCATGACGTTGACCTCGCAAGCATCGACCTGGTTCGCGCGTTCTCCAAGCCGTTCCTTGATTGCTGGGACCCCGCCCAAGCGCAAATCGAGGATCATCACGTTGGCCCCGCGTTCTGCCAGCGCTATAACGACATCCCCGCCCAATGCGCCCGCGCCTCCGGTCACTGCGAAAGTCTTGCCCGTGAAATCGTATGCCTTCTCAATGTCTATGATCATAGTGCTCCTCTCCTTTGCGTAGACTTACAGACGATAGGCTTTCTTCGCCAGCCCCACAGCCAGATCCACGACCATGTTCTCTGCCTCATCCCGGTCGATCATCCCGCGTACAAGCAGCCCGGCGAGCCAGTTCGCCGAGGCTCGACGCCAGACATCGTGCCGTGCCGGAATGGACAGGAATGCCCGGGTATCATCATTGAAACCCGCCGTATTGTAGACACCCGCAGTTTCGATAACCTGGTCAAAGTAACGGCGCATGCCGTTTAGTGAATCGTTGAACCACCAGGGCGGCCCTAGCTTGATCGACGGGTACGCACCCGCCAACGGCGCGAGCTCCCGCGCGTACGTGGCTTCATCCAGCGTGAAGAGCAGTAAACGGAAATTCGGGTGGTTGCCAAAGCGCTCTAGCAGCGGGTGCAGGTTGCGCGTGTACTCCGTGGCGACCGGTATGTCAAAGCCCTTATCCGCACCGAATTTCCTGTACACCTCCGAATTGTGGTTGCGGTATACCGCGGGGTGAATCTGCATGAGCATGCCATCTTCTACACTCATGCGGGCCATCTCGCACAGCATGTGCGCCAGGAAGCGCGCGGTGTCCTCGTCCGTAGCCTTGCCCTTAAGCGCCCGCTGGAAAATCATCTCCGCTTCTTGACCGCTCAACCATTCCGTGGTGGGTTGGTACGGGCCGAAATCTGACGCCGTCGCACCGAGCGCCATGAAGAACGCCCGACGCTGCTCCAGCGCGCGCAAAAACGACCTGAAGTCCACCACCGGAATGCCGCTCACCTCGCCCAGCGCCGCTATATTCTTGCCCCAATCGGCCGCCGCCAGGTTGATCACACTGTCGGGGCGGAAGGTGGGAATGATTCGCCCATCCCAGCCCGAGGCTCGCATCGCCTGGTGGAAAATCAGAGGATCGGTCGCCGAATCTGTGGTGGCGAGCACTTCGATATTCAGTTTCTTGAACACGTTCCGGGGAGAATACTCCGGCGTCAGCAACGCCGCCTCAACTTGGTCGTAGATCCTGCCCGCCGATTCCCCGTTCAGCTTTTCGGTGACGCCGAAGACGGCTTCCAACTCGTGGGTCAGCCAAACACCCGAAGGGGTGCCGCGGAATAAGTAGAAATTCTCGGCAAACAGCTGCCAGATGTGCCGTGGGTCTTCCTCCTTGGAGAGTAGCGTCTCGTAGGGGATGCCCTGCGAGTACAGCATGCGCAGAACATAGTGATCGGGTTGGATCAGCAATTCCACCGGTCCCTCGAAGCGCCGTCCAGGGTCGCTAAACAGCGAGGGATCCACATGCCCGTGCGGTGAGACGATCGGTAAATCGCAAATCAGGGCGTAAAGCTCGAGGGCGGCAGACTTCTGTGCGGGGTTAGGGTCAAAAAACCGGTCAGGTGCCAGCATTACCTTACCTCCTTCCTCTATTTGAGGGCATTATGGAGCATGTTGGTGTAAAAATCGAAATTTGCTTATAGACAAGTTAGCGCTAACGTAATATAATGATATTGTAACATGCTTTTTTGGGATTACAATAGGGAAATGCGGGAGATTCTCATGGTTGGTCCCTGAAGGGAAATACCCTGGCGTGCGATGGTGCTGCCCAAGCGGGTACGGCCATCGTGGCCATGATTGTGTCGACTGCATCATGGCATTGTGGCACGGGAGATAACCCCTATAGCAGTGCCCAAGCCTGCACCTGAGAACCACGCTTGACCTATAGGGGTTGAAGGTCGAAATTGCCATGAAACGACGTCTCACACTTGCTGACATTGCCGATACCGCCGGGGTTTCGGTCATGACCGTGTCTCGTGTCATCAACGACAAACCTGGCGTCAGCGACGAGGTGCGGCAAACCATACTTGCCCTCGTCGAAAGCATGGGCTACAGGCCCAATCAGATTGCACGTAGCCTGGTTACCGAGCAGACGACGAGTGTGGGATTGATCGTCCCCGATAACACCAATCCCTTTTTTGCTCAGATTGCCCGTGGTGTGGAAGACGCGGCTTATGCTCTTCAGTATAGCGTCTTTCTCGTTAACACGGTGGAGAATCCGCAACGAGAATTTGATGCGCTGGACTCTTTGTGGCAGAAAGATGTCGATGGCTTGATCTGGTGCAGCGCCCGCGTTTCGCACGAGGTACTTGAGGCACAGATAAGCCGCTTTCCAGCCGTGGTGTTGTTGAACCGGGAGTTGACGGAGCCTCCCTGCAACACGATCACGATCAATGTCAACGACCGGCACGGCGCCCGGCAGGCCGTGGCCCATTTCCTGGCACAGGGGCGGCGGCGCATCGCTTATCTCAACGGTCCTGAACACTCCGTATCGGCGCACCGCCGGTTGGAGGGCTACCGTGACGCCATCACAGAAGCCGGTGTCCCTTTTGACGAGGGCCTGGTGGATTGCTGTCTGCCGGATACCGACAGCGGTTATGACGCGGCTTTGGCTCTGCTCGACCGCTGCCCGAATGTGGACGCGATTCTTGCCTTCAATGACCTCGTTGCAATCGGTGCCATGCAGGCCTGTCAGGCGCTGGGTCGCAGCGTACCTCAGAATGTCGCCGTCATCGGCTTTGACGATATTCCTCTGGCGACTATCATCAAGCCCCAACTCACCACCCTTCACGTAGACCTGCGACACATAGGCGAATCCGCGATGCGTGCACTGCTGGACAAAATGGAGGAGGCAGCCTGCCCCTCAGCGATCCTGATTGAGCCAGAACTGGTCCTGCGCGATTCTGCCTGATTCACACAGCCCTCACCGCTAACAACAGCGCTCTCTCTCGGGGCTGTCGTACATGACTCGCTGCCTTCCTGCGCATTTACGCTGCGCCTCTGCAGGAACAACAGATAGGCTCGTGCTCTGTGTGACATCTGGGTGGGTGGAAGGATTTTTAAATCATCTGCGCCATGCACAGCTCGATGTCGAATTCCTGGGATTCAGAACCGGGTCGTACCGCTATCAGCGGATCGCGTCGCCCTTCTCTTCAGCCCGTTAACGGTCTCGCTGGTGCTGCCCACTCGCTGCAACGGTTCCAGTCATCATCCTCTCACAGCGATGGGTGCGTTTCAACTTGGGGGAAAATGCGAGCCGATTATCATGCAAATACCATTCTATTTCTGCACCCCGTAGGGGTACCTGAGATCGTCGCTCCAGATTTGGAACGCACCCACAGCGATTTGGGTATTGACAAGGAAAATAATCCATGATAAGATAACGATTATACGTTAGCGCTAACGTGATATCGTAGTGAGTCAATCCAATTTCTCTAGGAGGTGTCAGATGAGCAGTGTTTCGGTAGAGACCGCGCAGCCCCGTTTGAGCCCCGAATACAAGAAGACCCGTTGGGCGGGGTTGGCGTCGATGGCCGTTGCCTTCATCAGCGACGGTATGGAGGGAGGGTTGAT
>JAFGFB010000205.1 GCA_016931315.1 Anaerolineae bacterium | reverse complement strand
GAGCGCGAATTTCGGGCTAAAGCCCGCTATAAGAAGTGTTTTTGGCTGCCGCGCTACGCGCGGCAGCCAAAAACACTCTCTAAAATCGCGGCTTTAGCCGCTCTGGGTTGTGGCAAACGGGATAATGCTGAACAGCGACTCTAAAGATAAAAAGAGGCTGGGCTTCGAAAAAGCCCAGCCTCCCAGAAAACCAGCACACTCCAAAGCACAAGCGGGGTGAAATTTAGAACAGATGGAAGACAGCGATGATGGGCGCAAACAGGGAAGAGACGAGCGACATCACCGTGATGAGGGTGTTCAGCGAGGGACCCGCGGTATCCTTGAAGGGATCGCCCACGGTATCACCCACGACGCCTGCCTTGTGCGCCTCTGAGCCCTTGCCGCCGAAGAAGCCCGATTCGATGTACTTCTTGGCATTATCCCACAAACCACCCGCGTTTGCCATGAGGAGGGCGAAGATGATGCCGGTGAAGATCGCGCCACCCAGGAAGGCACCGAGCGCCTCGGGACCCATCACAAAGCCCACGATGAGGGGGAGCAGAATCGCCAGGAAGGCGGGCAAAATCAGCGAGGTCAAAGCGCCCTGCGCAGCCAGAGTCACGCAGGTGTTATAATCCGGCTCTGAAGTGCCCGCCAGAATACCCGGGTCCTTGCGGAATTGCTCGCGGATTTCCTCGATCATGTCAAAGGCATTGTGTGTCACCGAGAGCATGGTCAGAGCGCTAAAGAGCGGCGGCGTCATGGCGCCCAGGAAAACGCCCGCGATGACCATGGGGTCAAGCAGGCTGAGCTTAATCTGCACACCTTCGGCAGCCATTTCAGAAGCGAAGGCGGCAAAGAGCGCCAGCACCGTCAAAGCAGCGGCGCCGATGGCGAAGCCCTTGGTGATGGCTTTAGCCGTGTTGCCGGCGGCATCGAGGATATCTGCGGTTTCAACCACTTTCTGGGACATACCCGCCATCTCGGCGATACCACGGGCATTATCCACGATGGGACCATAGGCATCCGCGGAAACAATCATGCCGGTGACTGCGAGCATACCGACGGCGCTGATACCCACACCATAGACGCCACTGAGTCCAGCAGCCTCTGCCAGGTAATAGGAAACCAGGGTCGCGATGACGATACCGATGATGGAAGGCACGATGCTGATCAGACCGTAGCTATAGCCGGTGATGATGGTGATCGCTGCACCCGAACCGGAAACGCGCGCCGTCTCCACAACCGGAGGACGGTCATCGCCGGTAAAGAAATCGGAAGTGAAGCCGATGACGACACCCGTGACCAAGCCCGCCAGGGTCGCCCACAACACGCCGATATTGTACTTGAAGATCAGCACAAAAGCCGATGCCAGCACCGCGAAAATCAAACAGGTGAAAATGGTGCCGTTGTTGAGCGCAACACCGGGCTTGCCATCGGGCTTGACCCGGACCAACTGAATGCCGATAAGTGAGGAAATGATCCCCAAAGTACAGAGGATCAGGGGGAAGATGATGTATTGCGCGCCAAGGTCGGCGCTGATTGCCGTACCGAGCAACATCACGGCAACAGCAGAAGCCACATAGCTGTCGAAGATGTCGGCGCCCATCCCCGCAACATCGCCCACGTTATCACCCACGTTGTCAGCAATCACAGCGGGGTTACGAGGGTCGTCCTCAGGGATACCGACCTCAACCTTACCCACCAGGTCAGCCGCGATATCCGCGGTTTTGGTATAGATACCGCCGCCGGCTTTTGCCAGCAAGGCCAACATCGAGGCGCCAAAACTGAAGCCCAAGACAATCTGCGCCTTGCCAGTGAGCAAATAAATGGTGGACATGCCAACCACGCCGATGCCAATCATCGCCAGGCCCAGCACGGCGCCAGCCTTGAAAGCCACGTTGAACGCGGGCGAAAGCCCTTTCTCTGCGGCGGTGGCGCTGCGGACGTTAGCTTCAACGGCGATGGTCATGCCCATGTAGCCAGCAATCGAAGAGAGGAAAGCCCCTGAGAGGAATGCCAGCGCCATCTGGAAACCATGGGAAGGACCTTCGGGGCCCATGCCGAAAACGATCGCGATGAGCACTGCCATAACCAATGCCAGCATCAACAAAGCGCGATACAATTTCTTGAGATAAGAAATGGCGCCCTGACGAATCCAGCTCGCCACCTTTTTAGCTTGCTCCGTGCCCGGATCCTGCTTGAGCACCCAGAAATAGAGACGCACAGCAAATCCGATGGAAATCAGCCCACACACAATACCGATGATCAACCAAGTTGTTTCAGCCATTGTTCCATAAACTCCTGATAAGATCTTGTTACCGCTCCCATTGCCGGGCGCCAAATTCAGAGCGAAGGCGTTGCACGCAACGCACTGACTGGCGCGTAGGATTCAGCAATCGGGCTTCAGTACTAACCTACATATTGGCGGAACGCCACCAGCGATACTGCTTGGCGCGCAGCTCATCCCGCGAAGGCAGCGGGAAATAGAGGAATTGCTCTTTGTTGCCGACAAAGATGCCACTCTTGATGGTGCGATAGGGGAAGGAGGCCGGCGAGATGCGGTCCACCATCTTCGTGCTCACGGTCTTGGTGCGCAAATCCACCAAACACTGGCGCAGGTGGTCAATATTGGCATAGGGCAAATCGCCCACGGCGCCGTATTCGGGATTCTCCGCCAGTTCGCCCAGGCGCAGCTCCACGAAGCACACTGCGGGCAGGGTCAACAATGAGGCGGGACTGTTGACAATCAAGTCATAAAATTCATGGGGAGGCAGGGTGCTCACTACCAAGGGATGCACGGGAGCAATTTCCTGGTACAGGTGCAAGCCGGCTTCCTCAGCAGGCAGTTCGGTGCTGGGGTCCAGCCCGAGTACACGGCCATCCTGGGTCACGAGATAAAGCTTCTTAATAGCATCAAGCGAAATATGCTCCAAAGCACGATACACGGAGATGTAGACCGAACGCTTGGGTTCGCCATCTTCGTGGGGCACACAACGACTGAGACCAGCCTCAATGGGCAAGTCGTCATTGCGGTAATCGGGGTCAAGTTCGAAGAAAATCGCCTGTCCGTGGGATTTCTTCTCACTGCCCACAGCATAATAAGCGCCAAATTGCTCGGGGGTGAGCATAGAGGCAATCAACGCCTCGGGGACTAGAGACAAATACAGATGTACGGTCATGGCCTTTCCTCCTGATTTGGAAGTCAAACACATTCAAGAATTGCAGCCTCGAGAAAGCCGAGTCGCTCAACATTATAGCACGCTTTTGGAAAATCATATTAACGAAGTAACTGTTCAGCGTTCTCCGGCTTACCACAACGGAGAGCGGCTAAAGCCGCAATTTTAGAGAGTGTTTTTCGCTGCCGCGCCACGCACGGCAGCGAAAAACACTCTCTAAAATTAATAACCATCAACCGGCGCAGGACTGCTGCGCCGGTTGATGAAGGAGATGCCGAATAGCATTCAGTGATGGAATTCTACTCCACAAAAACCTCAACGCGCTCGCCGTCTTCTTCGTCCATCACATCAATGATATGTCCCTGCATACCAGAGGTGAGCAACGATTCCAATTCATCGGCATCGAGATTGACGCCACCAACGTTGATATCGGGGGCGTGTTGACCACCACGACGCAAAGCAGCGCGCACGAAGTTCAAGGGCATCGTCAGGTTCACCCGTACGGCGCCGGAATCCGAATCCGTAACCTTGACCCGCAGCACACGCGGCTGGGGCGCGGAGGGAGGCTCGACCTCAGCGCCGCTGGAGAGCGCCTGCAATAAGCGCGCGGCGTCCTCCGCAGTAACCTTGCCCTCGGCGACCATCTGCAAAATCCGCAAGCGTTCCTCTTCGAGCTGACGTGGTGTGGGTCGCGGCGGCATCGGGGCGCGAGGGGGGTGTGGGGCAGAAGGTACGCGGGGAATAGGGGGCATAGGGGGAACGGGGGGGACTGGCGGCACGTGACCAAAAAAACTGCCGCGCTGGGAATCATCCCATTGGAATTCTAGCTGGTCGGCAGCATCGCGGAGCGCTTCCATGCGAATATCGAGCGACTCCAATTTCCACTCCAAGCGTTCTTTTTTCGCCAGAAGGCGCTCACGGTGAGCGACCAAGCGCTCCCTGGCGCCGGGGGCCCCTTCTTCATTAAGGGATTGCAATTCCTGTTCCGTCTGGCCCAAGGCGGCTAACAGCTCAGCGATTTCGCCCTCAATTTCGGCTTTGCGGCTTTCAGATTCAGCCACCTTCTCCATCAGTTTTTCGCGCTTGCGTGCCAACTTCTCTGTCAGTTTTGCTTTCAGATCATCCCTGACCATGTCACACCTCCCAAATCATGATTTCATTTTCCCATTAATAGTTGTAAGACTTGCTCGACGGTTGTTTTTCCTTCAGCAAGATCACTCAACAACTCTTGCCGCGACTCCAGCGCCGGCTCATCCTCACGGACCTCGTAGCCCAGAGCGCGGATCACGTCATGTAAACGGTTGCGTACAGTGGGATAGGATAGCCCCAACTCATCCTGCACACGAGTCAATTTCCCCTCGCAACGCAGGAAGAGTTCCACGAATTGCCATTGCTCTTCATTCAAACGCTGAATCCGACTCAGGGGAAACGCCCCTTCAAGTGCGGTTCCACAGTTATTACACGAGAGCCGCTCCACTATCAACTCCCCTCCACAAATCGGACATTGCCCCGGAAGTCGGTACATGATTTCCTCACTTCGCCCAATGATTAATCATAGGATAACACAGAAATCAAGTTTGTCAATAAGGAAATTTCACTTTTCGTCATGCAATATTAGAATTATTTAGTTATCGCTTTAATATTTAGGGGACATGCTCTATACACCTCAAAACACGCGGGCAAAATTGTCACGCGCCATAATAGCCAACAGAGCTCGAAGAGATGGACAAAGTTCAAAATCAACCGATAATATCATCCGAAATTCTGCACAAGAGCTAACGGAGGTGAACGACGATGGCAAAAAGGCTCTCCGTAGTAGATGTTGATCGCTGCGTGGGATGTCAGGCATGTATGTTCGCCTGCACTCGACGGACCGGCGAGGGGGGACTCGCAGCTTCATGTATCGGCATTCGCTCGGCAGGCGGTATACGCAAGGGTTTCGTTGTCGTGGTATGCCGCGCCTGCGCCAATCCCCCCTGCGCCCGGGTATGCCCCACTAACGCATTGACCTTCCGCGAAGGTGGCGGGGTCAGGCTAAGAGCGGAATTGTGCATAGGGTGCGGTAATTGCGTAGAAGCCTGCCCTTTCGGCGCCGTGTTCTGGGATTCGGAGCAACACAAACCACAAATCTGCGTCTATTGCGGCTATTGTGCTCAATATTGCCCATACGGTGTCATCGCGTTGGAAGAAATAGAATCCCAATGAGAAGACAGGCTATTGTGTGCGTGAGCAAAGAATCAGGAGGTCCCCATGCTGAGCCATGACCCTTTATCGCGTGTGCTTTTCATTGATCTCGCACGACGTCGCTCGTGGGTCGAAACGCGTCCGGAGCTCTTCGACCCCAACCTGAACGGCGGATTAGGCGGCGCCGGCGCGGGCATCCGGTTGCTGGAAGAGGAATGTCCCGCCGGAACCGACCCCCTCAGCCCAGAAAATCCCATCATCCTGGCAATCGGACCTCTCGTGGGGCATTATCCTTTGGCCTCGAAGACTGTGGCTATGTTCAAATCGCCGCACACGGGGAATCTGGGAGAAAGCCACGCCGGAGGACGCAGCGCCGTCGCATTGCGCATGGCAGGATATGGCGCAATTGTCATCCGCGGGCGGAGTAGCATGCCCATCTATCTGGTTGTAGAAGGAGACGATGTCTTCTTTCGCGACGCCTCAGCGCTGTGGGGCATGCGCAATGCGTATACCGTTGGCACGGTATTGCGGCAGCGTGAGAGTGGCGCAGGGTTGCGCTCCATCCTACGCATTGGACGTGCGGGCGAGCGCGGTGTGACCTATGCCAGCGTCATCACAGAGACTTACCGGCATTTTGGACGCCTGGGATTAGGCGCGGTGTTTGGCAGCAAACAGCTCAAGGCCTTGGTCATCTCCGGGAAGCGCAACTTACCAGTTGCTGATCGCAGAGCCTACCGTACGGTTTATGATCAGCTCTTCAAAGCCGCAACTGAATCCGAGTTGATGAAGAAATACCACGAGATTGGCACACCCATCAATGTACAGCCGCTCGACGCCATCGGCGCGTTGCCCACACGCAATCTGCAATCCGGGCGCTTCGAGGGCGCAGAAGCCATCTCCGGCGAAAGGTTGGCGGCAGATTACCTGGGGCGACGCGTTGCCTGCGCCCATTGCCCGGTTGCCTGCGTCCATCTTGCCGCACTGCGACTCCCCTACCCCAACGATCCCTATTTCTACAAGACCCTCATGCTGGGTTATGATCACGAACCCATCTATGCCGTAGGAAGCCTGCTGGGCATAAGCGATCCGCCGGGAATGCTGCGCATCATGGACGAGACGGAGATTCAGGGGCTGGATGTGATGAGCACGGGGGTGTGTCTGGCGTGGGCTACAGAAGCGCTGGCGCGGGGTATCATCAGCCTGGAAGATACCGATGACGTGCCACTGGCATTCGGCAACGCTGAAGCCTATATCGCCGCAACTGAGCGCATCACCACGCAACCAACGCCCTTTTACCAGGCGTTGGCGCGGGGCGTGGAGCACGCGGCAAGTCTTTATGGTGGTTCAGATTTCGCGCTGGCTTTTGGCGGCAATGAAATGCCAGGCTACCACACCGGTCCGGGATGCCATCTCGGCTATCTCACCGGCGCCCGGCACAGCCATCTCGATAGCGCGGGCTACAGCATCGATCAAAAAGCCGTGCAAAAGGGACAGGAACTCACGCCGGAGGGTGTCGCCGAAGCGTTATTGACCGAGGAACGCTGGCGACAGGTACTCGCGAGCCTGGTGGTGTGTTTCTTCGCCCGAGGCATCTACACACCCGAGATTGTCGTGGCTGCGCTACAGCCTATCGGAATTGAGATCACGGCACAGACGCTCCATGCGCTGGGCACAGATATTCTGCAGCGCAAACACGCCTTCAAAGCACGAGAGGGCTTCGATGTGACTGCGGTGCGCCTGCCCGCGCGCATTTGGGAGACGCCCTCCCCGGCAGGTCCCTTTGACGCAGATTTCTTGCAGCAAGCGCTCTTAGCTTTCGACAAGTTTAGCCGGGAATAAGTCTTTAGAGTTGCGCGACGATTGATGTACATCCCGGCTTTGTGGGCCATTTATCACTATGCTTAGCTAAGCATAGAGGTTACTATTATCATAGTTTCAACACACGATCTCAATAACATCTCACCTCCTTTCTTGGCTAGTGGCTCCCCCGGCACCCCCCTCGCCGGGGGAGTCACGCGTTTGGAGCAAGGCAAGGAGACCCTGACCTGGACACAATATGATATTGCCGCATCAATCTGCCATGGTATAATTTCAATGTCATAGTATCAGCCTGGGTATACGATGGATTATTTGGGAAAAAGTCAAAATAGATTCTGCAAACAGACGAAGAGGGTCTTTCTTTGTGTTTTTGGGGCGCGCTTCGCGCGCCCCAAAAACACTTCTTTTCAGACCAAGCCAAACAAATGTGCGACATCTTGTATAAGGTGTCCTGCAGCCAATGATTTGTCCTATAGTCCAGTGGCTTGTATTCCTGAAAAGCAGCTCTACCATTACATATCAGACTGATGAAACAAGGGCAGCTTGCCGCAATGCTGCAAGAGCATCAAAACCAGAAGACGGGGTGTCATTCATGCCATTGAAGTTCCTGGAGCGAGTTTTCGGCAACTCCAACGATCGAGAGATCGCTCGCCTGCAGAAAATCGTTCAAACCATCAATGCCCTGGAACCAGAATACCAGGCTTTGAGCGACGCGCAGTTGCGCGCCAAAACCGATGAATTCCGCCAACGCCATAGCGATGGAGAAAGTCTGGATGAGATTTTGCCGGAAGCTTTTGCCGCGGTGCGTGAAGCCGGACGCCGCACCATCGGTCACCGGCATTATGATGTGCAGCTTATCGGTGGCATGATTCTCCACCACGGCAAAGTTGCGGAAATGCGCACTGGCGAGGGCAAGACCCTGGTGGCGACGCTGCCGCTGTACCTCAACGCGCTCACGGGTTTGGGGGCGCATCTGGTAACGCCCAATGATTACCTGGCAAAGTTCGGCGCACAATGGATGGGTCCCATTTATACCGCCCTGGGAGTCAGCGTGAGCGTGATCCAATCCGGCCATGGTATTCCAGATGAAGGCTCATTCCATTATGATCCGAGCTATACATCTGAAGATGACCGGCTTCAGAGCTTGCGGCCCATTACCCGCCGCGAAGCCTATCAAGCAGATATCACTTACGGCACCAACAATGAGTTTGGCTTCGATTATCTGCGCGACAACATGGTGGTTTCGCTCGCGCAATGCACGCAGCGGGAACTGCATTATGCCATCGTGGATGAGGTGGATAGCATCCTCATTGACGAAGCACGTACCCCACTCATTATCTCCGGTCCGGCAGAGGAATCCTCAGAGCTATACAAGCGTTTTGCCGGCATCGTGCCGCTGTTACATGAGGGACCCGATTACGAAGTGGATTTGCGGACCCAGGTCGTGTTGCTCACCGAAGAGGGTGTTGCCAAAATAGAGCAGCTGGTCGGAATTCCCGAAGGAGAGAGCCTTTACGACCCACAGCACGCCCACATGACACCTTATCTGGATAACGCCCTGCGCGCCAAAGAATTCTACCAGCTTGATAAAGAATATGTCATTCGGGATGGGGAAATTATCATCGTTGATGCTTTCACCGGAAGACTGATGTACGGGCGGCGCTATTCCGAGGGTCTGCACCAAGCTATTGAAGCCAAAGAACATGTCCCAATTCAGCGCGAGTCATTGACCTATGCCACGATTACCTTCCAGAATTTCTTCCGCATGTATGGCAAGATTTCCGGTATGACCGGTACGGCAGAAACCGAGAAGGAAGAATTGCGCAGCATCTATAATCTCGATGTGGTCATCCTCCCAACCAATGTGGAATACCGGGCGCGCTTCGAGGGTTTGAAGGCGGGGGAGCTGCCCGTAGCAGAGACCGGGATTGCCTTTGCCGGGGTGATAGACGCGGATAACGGTGACCGGACCAAAGTCAGTGTGTATGATGATGAAAATGGGAGGCGATATTTCCGACGCCTGGACTTGTTGGATCAAATCTACAAATCCGAGGCAACGAAATTCAAAGCGGTGGTTCAGGAAATCAAGGCGGCACATACGGCAGGCAGGCCCGTGCTGGTCGGTACTACAGCCATCGAGACTTCAGAGCGCCTTTCGCGCATGTTGAAAGCGGAAAACATCCGCCACGAAGTGCTCAACGCCAAGTACCACGAGCGCGAAGCCACGATCATCGCCCAAGCGGGGCAACCCGGCGCGGTGACCATTGCGACCAACATGGCAGGGCGCGGCGTGGATATTCTCCTCGGCGGCAATGCCGAGGGTATGGCGCGCGAGCAATTGCGGCGCGAGGAGATTGACATTATCCAGATTCCCTCAGCGGATTGGGATGCGGCTCTGAGGCTGGCGCGGAAGGGGGAGGACCCGACAACACGTTTTCCGGCGCGGTGGGCGGAGGTATTACGCGATAAGGTACGGCAATGCGCCATAGATCGAGAGCGGATTCATGCTGCGGGCGGCTTGCATGTGATTGGCACGGAACGGCATGAAGCACGCCGTATTGACAATCAGTTGCGCGGGCGCGCCGGACGCCAGGGCGACCCCGGTTCCAGCCGATTTTACATTTCGCTGGAAGATGAGCTGATGCGGCGCTTTGGCGGCGAACGCTTGCAACCGTGGATGGAACGCGCGGGAATGGATGAGGCGCCGCTAGAATTCAACGTCCTCGGCAGAGTCATCGCCTCGATTCAGGAGCGGGTCGAGGGATACAACTTCGATGTGCGCAAACACGTGCTGGAATACGATGATGTGGTCAACAAACAGCGCACCGTGGTTTATGCGGAGCGGCGCAAGATTCTTTCCCTGGAGGATTTGAAGGAAAACCTGCTGGGGATGGTCAGCACCGAGATCGAGCGCGTGGTCACCAGCGCCACGGCGGGCGACGAGGAAGATTGGGACCTGAAGGCGCTACTGGCAGAATTACGGCGCTTTGTGCCTCTACCGCGGGATTTCTCGGTTGAGAGCATGGCGAAAATGGCGCCTGGGGCACTGATATCACAACTGAATAGCTGGGCTGAGCAAACCTACGAGCGGATGCACCAGCAATTCGGCGCCGAGCTTTATCACGCTATGCGCCAGGACGAAGTGTCCATTGGGCAAATTCTCGACGGGCGGGAACCCTTTCAGGAAGAAATCGCCGCCCAACTACGCGAGATTTGGGGGACGCAGGCAGCCGACGAACTGCGCGAGCTGCCGCTGCGAAGGCTTTCTGCCGAGCAGGAATCACAGGTGCAGGCGGTTGTCATCGCAACACGGCGATTGGCTGCTGATCGCCGGTTGATGCTGCGCGCGCTCGACAATGCCTGGATCCGACACCTGACCGATCTGGACATTTTACGCGAGGGCATCGGACTGCGCGCCGTGGGGCAACAAAGACCCCTGGTAGCTTACCAAAAGGAAGCCTTCGAGATGTACCAGGAGATGATGGCTTCTGTGCAACAAGAGATTGTGCGCAACCTGTTCCTGGTTCAGGTTCCGACCGCTCCCAAAGCAGCCAGCGGGCGACAGCGAGAACGCGCCTCACTGATACCGACTACGCAACGCCCAGCATTGCGGACCAGCGGTGGCAGCACCCAGGCGGCGCCACCACCACAGGTCAGCCGTCGTCCGGGAACGCGCGAGCTGGGGCGCAACGATCCCTGCTGGTGCAATAGTGGCAAAAAATACAAGGTATGCCATTTCCACGAGGACCAGCAGAAAGGCATCAAACGATACGTGAGCCAGGAGCAGACTGGCGAGAAAGGCAAAGGCTGAGGGTACTCAGCGGCTGAGGGTACTCAGCGACTGAGGGGGACTTCCTCAGGTAAGTGGGCTGCAATAATTTCGTAATGGGAAGCAATTGCTTTAGAGCCATTCATTTCGAGCAGAGATCAGGCGTACAGCCAAACTGTGGGGAGGATGCTATGGAAAGGGAGAATCTGGCAAACCGTGCGTATACCGGCGATATTGACCCCGAACTGCTAGATTTTCTGAATCAGTATGTAGATTCCTTTATCAAATGGGATCTGATGCGCTTTTTCTTTAACAACCCCCACACTATTGATACCGTAGATAACATCGCTCGCTATGCGGGGAGAAACCCAGAGACCGTAGAGCAGGAACTCGCAGAGCTGGCGATGCGCGGATTGCTCGAAGAAACGCACATGGGCACACTCGTGGTATACGCACTAGCGGCAGATCCCGAAATCCGCGACCAACTTGCCCGTTTCATTCAAGCCAGCGAAGACCGGCAATTCCGCATTCGTGCGATTTATCATGTCATCAAGGGTGGATACTAGGTCTAGCCGCCCGACTATTTAGGGCCGCATGAACTTGCTCAGGAAGGAGCCATCCATGCAAGCTGAAGAACGCGCTGTCACCGGAGTGCCAGGCTTCGACGCGATGCTCAGGGGGGGATTTCTGCCACGCAGCGCCAACCTCCTGGAGGGTGCACCTGGTTGTGGGAAAACAACCTTAGGGATGCAATTCATCCACTACGGGGCAACGCACGGCGAACCGGGGTTGATTCTCACGTTCGAACAATTCCCGGAGCAATACTACCGGGATGCGGCAGGCTTTGGGTGGGATTTCCGGGAGTTGGAGCGGCGGCGGCTCTTGCAGGTCATCATGAGCAGTCCTGAAGTGACCAAAGCCGATTTGGAACGTTTCAATGGGCGCATTGCGGGGCTGGTCAGCAATATGGGTGTGAAGCGCATCCTGGTAGATAGTATCTCCCAATTCGAAAGGATGACGGATGATCCAGTTGAATTGCGTAATTTGCTTCACGGCTTTCTCAATGCGCTCAGACGTGAGGGGCTGACGGCGCTTTTCACACGGGAAGCCTATGTGCTTTTGGGCGATGAGCAACGTGAGGAAGATGAAACGGAATCTAGCATGAGCTTTCTGGTAGATTCGTATGTGATGTTGCGGTATGTGGAAATCGAGAGCGCTATTCACCGCGCCATCATCGTCTTGAAAATGCGCGGCAGCGCCCATGACACACATATTCGGCAGTTTGAAATCGGGCCCCATGGACTGGTCGTGCAGGAACCCTTCAGGGGACGCGAGGGCATTTTGAGCGGCACTCCCCAGTACATGGCAGAATCTTTTATCAAGGCTTTCGTGCGCCGCTGAGGCCTCAGCGGCTGAGGGTACTCAGCGGCTGAGCAGGCAGCGCACGCTAAGACATAAGTCGAGGGCTGAGGGTACTCAGCCAGACCGGAGAACCGCCATGATCCTGCGTCTGCTCCTGGCAATTATCGGTTGGTGTGGTATTTTAGTATTGCAGCTGTTCCTGATGGGCATTGCGCGCTTCTTCGAGCGCAGCTCGAAATCGCGCACCTTTTACCATCTGTACCTGATACCTATTGCACTGACCGCTCTAGGGGCTCTGATTTACTGGATTCGCATACTGTTTGCAGAGACTGGGCCAGGTTTGGCCTGGCCAGATTTCACCGGCGACCCACTGGCTAATGGTTTTCTATTTATTGCAGGAATTATGTTATTTGTACTCAGCAGTATCCTACATGATCAGATGCTTCGAGGAGCACAGCCATGACGGATAGCCAGATTCTCACTTCGCATCTGGCGGCGCCGCTCTTTGCCGGAATGGTTTATGTGGGCTATCTGTTGCGATTACTCAGCCAACGGATGGGGGCAGTAACCAAAATGCCACGTTACTATCGCTGGTTCGATCTCGGTAATGCCCTTATCGCGCTTGCCACGCTGAGTTATGTTTTTATCAACAGTGCATCGCTGGCAGGTAGGCCATCCTGGTGCCTGGCGCAGCAGTTCAGTCTGCTGGCCTTTCACCTGCCGATAGCTCTGGGTGTCACGATTAACGGGATAACAACACTCAAATACTGGGGTTGGCTTGCTAAACAACCTTAGCGGGAGTGCCAGGAGCAATCACCATGGGACTAATGACACGACCGACAACCGCAAACAGGGCATTGCAGCGAGGTCCAGAAACGCAGAAATTATTGCGGGTCTGGGCACACAATCTGCCCAAGATAGACCTGCACCGGCACCTCGAAGGCTCGCTGCGTTTGCAGACGCTGTCTGAAATTGCCGTGGAGCACGGAATTGATCTGCCGAGCTACGATATCGAGCAGTTACGCCCTTATGTGCAAGTCACGGATGATTATCCCGATTTCCACCGCTTCCTGGAGAAATTCAAACTGTTACGTCGTTTTTATACCTCAAAAGAAGCGGTACAGCGTATCACCAGAGAAGCCATCATTGATGCAACCGAAGATAATATCCGCTACCTTGAATTACGTTTCAATCCGGTAGCCCTTTCGCGCACGCAGGGCTTTCCGCTCTCGGATGTCGTCGAATGGGTCGTGGAGACGGTCAAAAACAGCCAGACCTGGACCACAACTCGTACCTGTTTGATTCTGCAAATCGGGCGCGAGGAGCCCCTACGGGTTGCGGAAGAAATCGTAGACCTGGCGATTGCATTCAGAGGGTCGCTGGTGCGCGCGATTGACCTGGCAGGCGACGAGGTGAATTATCCAGCTCGGGCATTCAAAGCGCCCTTCCAACGCGCGCGGGCAGAAGGGTTGCATATCACGGTGCATGCTGGCGAGGCTGCCGGCGCCGAAAGTATCTACGATGCCATCACTATCTTGGGCGCCGACCGTATCGGGCATGGCATACGCGCCGTCGAAAACTCCGAAGTCGTGCAATTGCTCTACCGGCGCAAAATTGCCCTGGAAGTATGCCCGACCAGCAACTTCCAAACCGGCGCAGTGATAGGGTTGACTGCCCATCCGCTGAATGACCTTTTCGGACTGCGGTTGAAAGTGACCATCAACACCGATGATCCCAGTGTGAGCGATACCACGCTCACGGATGAATATCTGGTCGCAGTGAGGGCCATTGGGTTACAGAAACGTCTTATCTTCCGCGCCTTGCGTAACGCCATCGAGGGCGCCTTCATCCCGGATGAGGAACGTGACGGCCTACGCGATCTCTTCCGACAGGAGCTTGCCGACTATCCTGAAGCACCGGGCGAATTTCAATGAAAACGCGCCCTTCGCTGGTCTTTTGTGTGCCAGGGCAGGCTGAATTTTTAGGAGATTAAATGCCACACTTGATCGCTGTAAATTCCAGCACAGAATGTACCAAGCCCAAGACCTCGGTCGATGCAGGGGAGTTGATTGCCGGATATGGCCTGGTCGGCGATGCACATGCGGGCTTGAGCGAACGTGAGATCAGCCTGGTGACCATTGAAAACATCGAGGCTGCTAACCAGCGTTATGGCATTCAGGCAGGCCCAGGCGCATTCGCCGAGAATCTCACCACGGAAGGACTGGACGCCAGCACCCTGAAAGTGGGTGACCGCCTGCGCGTGGGACCCACACTGCTTGAAGTGGTGCAGCTCGGCAAACCGCGCACAGCGGCGCATACCTACAATTATCAGGGCGTTTCTATTTTACCCAATGTGGGCGTTTTCTGCCGGGTCATTGAGGGAGGACGCGTTGTCCCTGGAGATAGTATCGAAGTTTTACCAGCATTCAAGCCCTGATCCCTGAAAAGCACTGGCGTGTGGAATGCCTCAGGCTGCTGACATGGCAGCGAAAGGCTGAGGGTACTCAGCCGCTGGCGTCTGGAGAGCGTGATGCCCGAATCAACCGTACGTCTTACCGTTGGTATACATCGCCCCATCTACCTCTGGGCCGGAGCCGGCACCATCCGGATGAACCGCCTCAAATTCATGAATGCCCCGGTCAACGAGGCCGTACACGAGGAGGCGCACGCCCTACGGGGGGCAGTACGCGTCATCCAGGAAACCCAATGCAACTGGGCCTATCTCAGCTATAACTGGGGATTTCCACCGGAAATCGAGGCGCAGGATTGGGAGAGCTTTCGCCAGGCAACCCAGGTCTACCAGAGCGCCGGCGCACGGGTGTTCGGCTACATTCAGACCTCAAATTGCGTCTTTGCCGGCAGTTATCGGGAGCGCAACTGGTACGCCCTTGACCCGCGAGGGCGACCCTACCCCTACTATACCGGTCGCTATATGACGTGCTGGCAGCATCCCGAATGGCGTGAGCATCTTCACGCCATGGTGGAAGGCGTGGTTAGCGCCGGCGCGGATGGCGTGTTCTTCGATAATCCCTGGTACGGTATGACACCACTGCACAGCGCCGGCACATGGCTCGGCGGCGCCGGCTGTTATTGCGAGCGTTGCCGCGCAGCCTTTCGCGCCGCGGCGGGCATTGAAATTCCACGGCAGATTGCGCCCGAAGATGACGAAGCCTCGCGCAGCTATCTGAGGTGGCGGGCTGACCAGAACACGGCAACACTAGCGGAGCTGGCAGAACACGCGCACGCCCTCAATCCCGCTATCGTGGTGAGCGCCAACGATTTCGACGCCGTCATGCGCCCAAGTTTCGTGGCCTATGGCATTGACCTGGCGGCGCTAGCGCGCGTGCAAGATGTCATCATGATCGAAGATTATGGTCTGGTGCAATGGCGACCGCAAAGCGGAGTGTTAGCCAACAACGCTATCACAATCCGGACAGCCCTGAGCCAGATAGGCAAAACTCACCTTAGCGTGGATCCCTACGATAGGGGTATCGGTTTCGATCAGGTCTATGCACCGCGGCGTTATCAACAGGCGATTGCCGAAGCCGCTGCCTGTGGCGCTTCCATGGTCATCAAAGGCACGGAATTCGTCGAGGCTGATGGCACTTTCACGCTGCTCACGGCTGAGAAATACGGAGCACAACGCGAGGCAATCGGGGCGCTGCACCGCTGGTTGATGGAAATGGCGCCCCTGTACGGCGATCGCGGGCGAGATCTCCGCGCCCAGAATCTGGCCCCCGTGGGGCTGCTGCACCCACAGGACGCGCTTTGGCAGCGTTGGGATCGGGTTGCGCCGCTGTATTTCGATGCCGGGCTGGCGCTGCTGATGCAGCGCATTCCCTGGCGTGTGGTCACGCCCGGCGACGACCTGCAAGGCCTGACCGTATTGCTGCACAGCGCCCCACTACCCCAAGACAGCGACATTCCGGAGTCAGTGCGGGTCGTTGCGCTTGCAGCCCTGCCAGGTTGGGAGCGACCAGGTCCCTCATTTATGGCGCGGCACCGCCGCCTAAGGCAGCTCTATGCCAGTCTTGCCGATGTCGTTTTCAGAGCCTATTTCGATAGCCGTTGGGTGCGACGCCTGATAGACCGACTGGGCATCACCCAGAAAACCTTCATCCCCAATGATACCGTGTTCAAAATCCCTTCAGCCTCGCGACAGACGGCATTGCTGGCTGCACTAGGGCCTCTGCCGGGACCCCGCATCTTCGCAACGGCGCCAGTATTAGTGGAGCACTGGCAACAGGAAAACACGCGACAGCTGTACCTGGTCAACTATGCCGAAACGCCCCAGGATATTCGCGTGAGTTTCGAGCGTGCGGTCAACGCCGAGGTGTTCAGACCCGAGGGTCAGGCGACCACCTTCCAGGGGCAGGAATTCGAGTGCGAACTGGATGTGGCGCTAATCTTGCGGTATACAACCTAAGCCTTCGTACAAAACCATCACCAGCGAGACGCAACTCTCGCCGCAAGGGAGGAATCACAGCCATGAGGCCCTTTACACTCGAATCCACCAGCGATGCTACCCTGCGACTATTCTTGAAGCGGGTGCGCACCCACGACCTGATGGCGTTTCTACAATGCTGCACGCCCGAAGCCGTAGAGCGCATTCTGCGGTGCCTCTCAAGCCGCAGCATGGAATTTATGCGCACAGCGCATTGGGGGGTGAATGCGCCAGAACGTGTGGCGCGGGCGGAAGCCCTGCTCGAGCAATGCGCCGCGGGCACAGAAGAGTGCATCTTCTGCGCCATTCTGGAGGGTAGAGCGCCAGCCAGTTTCATCTACCGGGACGATACCGTTGCTGCCTTCATGGATCTGTACCCGGTAACCCCAGGGCACCTGCTCATCATTCCCACAGCACATGCCGCATCCCTGACCGAGGTGGCTCCCGCAGTTGCCGCCCATATCATGGAACTGGCGCAACGCCTCGGACGTGCCGTCAGCGCCTCAAACCTGGGCTGCGACGGCTTCAATCTCTTTCTGGCAAATGGCGGCGCTGCCGGGCAAGATATCTTCCACAGCCATTTGCACATTCTGCCGCGCTTTCATGGCGACGGCTTTGGTTTTCGCTTTCCGGGACATTATCCCCAAGAAGCAAAGCGCGAGATGTTAGACCAACAGGCAGCGCATTTGCGAGCATATCTCACAGAATAGGAGCCACCGATGACGCTATTCCTGCCGTATGGGAAGGATCAATTACCCCTGAAACTACCCGGACCCTGGAAGGCCGATTGGATTGCGCCCGCTACCGCAGCGGACGCCGCGGCCGCGGACGCTGCAGCAGCGTCCGCGGGAAGCCCATGCGTCGAAGCAGCGCTGGCGGCGCCGGTTGGCGACATTCGGCTGGAGGATTTTCGCGGCGCACGGTCTGTGGCAATCGCCATCAACGACAAAACTCGCCCGGTGCCACACGACGTGCTGCTTCCACCACTCCTGGAACGGCTGGAGGCTTTAGGAATTCCACCCGCTAACATCAAACTTTTCATCGCCACCGGGGCACACGCGCCCATGCCGGCGGAGGAGTTTGCCCGCGTGACGCCGCCCGCAGTCCTGGCGCGTTATCCCGTAGTCTCACACGACTGCGATGATCAAGCCAATCTCCAATATCTGGGTCAGACACAACGCGGCACGCCAGTCTGGATCAACCGGCAATTCCTGGAAGCGGACTTGCGCATCGTGGTCGGCAACGTTGAGCCGCACCAGTTCCAGGGTTTCTCCGGCGGGGTCAAGAGCGCGGCGATTGGGCTGGGCGGGCGCGTCACCATCAATATCAATCACGCAATGCTACGCGACCCGCATGCACAACCCTGTCGCTACGACGATAACCCAGTACGCCAGGACGTCGAAGAAATCGGGGCGCTGGCAGGCATTCATTTCGCGCTCAATGGCATCCTCACCGCTACCAAAGCCCTGATCCGGGCTATTGCGGGAAGCCCGCGGGCAGTGATGGAAAGTGCTATTCCGATGGTGCGCGCTATTTTCGAGGTCCCCATCTCCGCGCGCTACGACCTGATCATCGCTGCTGCGGGGGGGCACCCCAAAGATATCAACTTCTACCAGGCGCAGAAAGCGCTGGCACATGCTTCGCTGGCGGTCAAAGAACAGGGCCGGGTCATACTCGTGGCTGCATGTCCAGAAGGGATTGGCAGCCGGGGATACGAGCGCTGGATGCTGGAAAATGGTCCCACATCCTATGCAGAAGTCTTCACACGCTTCGAACAAGAGGGCTTTCGCGTCGGTCCGCACAAAGCGCTGCTCATCGCGCGCGACGGCAGCAGATTGCACGGGTTGTGGCTTGTCTCCGAGCTGCCGCCCGATACTGTGCGGCGGTTGCTGCTCACACCGGCAAGCCTCGAGGAAGCGCTCCACGCAGCTTTGGTGGAGCTAGCACCGGACGCACGCATAGGGGTCATGCCGCTGGCAAATGCGACTGTGCCACACTTGAGCACATAAAGGTAAGCAGGGTGAAAGTTCTGGAATCGCAACGTGCGGGCTAACGTTTAACTGGCAGTCACGATTTTTTCCAGCGTGACTTTTGAGCTGAGTACTCTCAGCCATTGGGTTGCACTTATTATGCAGGAGGCTCAAAATGCAAAACCGCGAATTCAAATGGTATGACACTCTCACGATCAACATTTATTATCTGGCGTTGACGATGCTATCGCAGACGTTGGTACCCCTGGTACTCCCGCTGCTGGTGCAGGATTTCGTCGGCGAAGCGCAGAAAGCCACTTATATCGGCACACTGCGCCTCTGGGGGTTGATGGTTGCACTGCTGGCGCAAGCATTCTGGGGAATGCTCTCGGATCGCAGCACGCTGCGCTGGGGACGGCGACGGCCCTTCATCCTGGGTGGTACGCTGGGGGATTTCATCTTTATCATTGGCATTGGCCTCACAGCAGGACTCTCCGGACTGACCGGCTTCTGGGCGCTCTTTGTATGCTATCTATTGCTACAGCTTTGTACCAACGCCGCGCACGGCGCCACACAGGGACTGATTCCAGACCTGGTACCCGAATCCCTGAGAGGACGCTTCTCAGGCATCAAGGCAATTTTCGAGGTTCCCCTACCCGTGATTCTGGTGTCGTTTACTGTCGCCAGCTTTATCAAGGGTGGCAATCTGTGGTTGGGATTATTTACGCTCATGGGATTCATGGCGGTGAGCACCGCGCTAACCATGCTCGTGCGCGAGGAACCCTTGCGGGAGACGCCGCCGCCGCTGAACTGGAAGCCGCTCGTGCGTTTGCTGGCAATGACGGCAAGCTTCACCCTGGTCATCCTGGGATTAGGCATGGTCATCCGGGGGATTGGAGCCGCAATTAAGGGAATGCAGAGCGTTTTGAGCCTGAGCCTGGTGATGGGGTTTGCAGGGCTGCTGGCAATGGGGCTGGCAGTAGCACTGGGTGTCTGGTTCAGCGTGCGCATCTGCATAGGCGCGGAAGAGCAGCGCAATACCCATTCCTTCACCTGGTGGGTCATCAACCGACTGGCATTCCTGGTGCCTGCCTTTAGCCTTTCCGGTTTTGCGCTCTACTTTTTGCAGGGACGGTTGGGACTTAGCGCCGAAGCCGCTACCGGACCCGCTGCGCAAATGATGATGTTTGTCGGGGTCTTCGTGCTGCTTTCAGCACTGCCAAGTGGCTGGCTGAGCGACAAATTCGGGCGCAAGCGCATGGTCGCCTTGAGCGGGCTAATCGGAGGGCTCGGGACACTCGTGCTGCTCCTGGCGCCGAACCTGATCGTCATCTACATCGGCGCCTGCATTATCGGCCTGGCGACAGGCGTCTTCTATACCGTCAACTGGGCGCTGGGAACCAGCCTGGTCCCCGATAAGGAAGCCGGACGTTTTCTGGGCATCTCCAACCTGGCAGGTGCAGGCGCGGGCGCAATTGGCACCTACATCGGCGGTCCCATCGCGGATTTCTTCACCGTCAATGTGCCACAAATGCCGGGGCTAGGCTATATCATTGTGTTTGCGATTTATGGCGCCCTGTTCTTGCTCTCGATGATCCCGCTGAGTAAGATAGAGTTGCCGACAACAGAAGCGCGCATTCCGGGGTAAATCTATGCAAAGAAACTACGATGGCGATTTTGCCGCCGCTGCCCGCGACTTTACGCGCGCTCGACGCGCTGCCGAGATGGAACGGTTGCTAGCGCGGCTGACAGGGCGCTCGATAGATTTGATCTCGTATGAAGCTGTACGGCGACAACTACACAGCCAGCGCCTTGCGCCGCGTGGCCTGAAAGATGTGCCCCTCGAAGCCATCATTGGGAGTGTAGATCGCTACTCTGACTTCAGCCGCAGTTTCCTTCCCTGGCACGACAGCCATAAAGAGCGCTGGGCGCGCATCAAGATCGCGACCGAAGGCATGGCCGGTCTGCCGCCGGTAGAATTGTACAAGGTTGGCTCCGCCTATTTCGTCAAAGATGGGCATCACCGCATTTCTGTGGCCCGGCAGCTCGGCGTCACGAATATCGAAGCCTATGTAACCGAAGTAGACACCCCCGCATCCATCACGCCCGAGCTGAAAATGGAGGACCTGGTTCTCAAGGGGGAATACGTCAGCTTCCTCGAAGCCACCTGCCTGCACGAAAGTCGTCCGGAGGCTAATCTGGAAGTGACAGCCGCCGGACGCTATCCCCAGCTTGAAGAACACATCGCTGTACACCGGTACTTCATGGGTGAGAAAGCCAGGCAGGAGATTCCCTTCTGCGAAGCCGCTACACACTGGTACAATAGCGTGTACCTGCCCGTCATCGAAGCGATCCGCGAATATCACTTGCTCAAGCGTTTTCCGCAACGCACGGAAGCCGATCTCTACCTCTGGGTCTCTGAACATCGCGCCGAGTTGCAGGATTCGCTGGGTTGGGAAATCGGCATTGATGAAGCTGCTTCGCACCTGGCAGAGAAGGGGAATCTCAGCCCAGAGGAAAAACTGGCGCGCATTGGCGCGCGGATTCTGGACGCAGTGGTTCCGGATAATCTGGAAGGCGGGCCCCCACCCGGACACTGGCGTGAGACACTCGAAGATCATCACACGTTGTTTCGTGACTTACTGGTGCCCATCTCGGGTGAGGAGGAGAGCTGGCAGGCACTGGAGCAGGCCTTCGAAATCGCCGGACGCGAGGGCGGTAGCCGCCTGCGTGGGCTCCACGTTATTACTGAAGGGAAACCCGTGGGCGATACAGCCGCCTTACAAAACCGCTTCGAATCCACATGCCAGGAAGCGGGTTTTGCCGGGCAGTTGGTCATCGAAGAGGGCGCCATTGCACGCTCTATCTGTGAACGCGCCCGCTGGGCAGACCTGGTAATCCTGAATCTGGCGCACCCCCCTGGACCACAGCCGCTTGCCAAGCTAAGTTCAGGCTTTCGGACACTGATTCGGCGCTGCGCCTGCCCGGTCCTTGCCGTTCCGCGCCAGGCGCGCTCCCTGGATAGCGCCCTCCTCGCTTACGATGGCAGTCCCAAAGCCCGTGAGGGCTTGTTTGTCGCTGCCTATCTCGCATCACACTGGGGCATCCCACTGGTGGTGCTCACGGTGATGGAAAGCGACCGGCAGCTCTCGGAAACACTGCTCCAGGCGCAAAACTATCTCCACGCCCGCAAACTCCACGCCACCTTTGTGGATGCTAAAGGTCCCGTAGGTGAGACCATCTTGCGCACGGCGCATGAGCATCATTGCAGTTTCATCATCATGGGCAGCTATGGCCTCAGCCCGGTGGTGGAAGTGGTACTGGGCAGCGCGGTGGATCACGTGCTTTGCAAGAGCACACGCCCCGTGCTGATTTGCAGGTGAGCCGAGAACACCCCTAAGCAAAGCGAGTGATGTGGGCACTCAAGGCGCGCCCACATCACTCGCTACAGCAGCTACAGGAATCAGATCAACGCGGCGGCAAGTTGAGGATCTGACCCGGATAGATGAGATCAGGGTTGGTGACCTCAGGATTGGCCGCAATCAGGGCTGCGAGTGTGACGCCAACGCGATTGGCAATCAAAGCCATGTATTCGCACTGCGCAACGACGTAGGTCGTGCCACGATCCTCACCCACCCCACATTCAGCACCCGCAGCGGGAAGAGTCACAGGCGCAGGCGCGCTGGCGCTTGCGGGCATGGAAAGCTTTGCAGGAGCAGAGGCAAGGGTGGCGTCGCCGGCTGCACGCACGAGGAGTGTGTGCTCGCCCGCCGAAGGGGTGTAGCTATAGGTCCATGTGCCATCTGCACCCACGGTGGCTTTACCGATGACTTTGCCATCCTCAACAATCTCGACCTCTGTGCCGGGCGTACCGGTCCCGCTCAACTTAACCGATTTTCCCGCTTCAAGCTTTTCCGGTAAGGTGAGCGTGGGAGCGACGGCAGCAAGCGCGAGCGCTTCCCAGCTCATGGGCGCCGATTCGGCGAGCACTTTGCCGGAGGCATCTACCGTGCGGGTGGTGAGGGTATGCTTACCGGCGGGAAGGTCGGCATCCAGCGACCAGGCGCCATCCGTGCCGACAGTGGTGCTACCAAGCAACTTGCCATCTGCCCACACTTCCACCTTTGAACCCGGCGTGCCCGTGCCCTTGAGGGAGAACCTGCCATCGGCATTCGGTTGCTCCGGCAGAGTGAGTACGGGGGCGACAGCGGCAAGCGCGGGCGCTTCCCAGCTCATGGGCGCGGATTCGGCAAGCACTTTGCCGGAGGCATCTACCGTGCGGGTAGTGAGGGTGTGCTTACCGGCGGGAAGGTCGGCATCCAGCGACCAAGTGCCATCCGTGCCGACGGTGGTGCTACCGAGCAACTTACCATCCGCCCACACTTCCACTTTCGAACCCGGCGTGCCCGTGCCCTTGAGGGAGAACCTGCCATCGGCATTTG
>JAFGFB010000204.1 GCA_016931315.1 Anaerolineae bacterium | reverse complement strand
CGCTCGCACGCGGCTCCAATCTCCGTCAACCCCACTTTTTCCACTCTACGCCCTCAAACTGGCCTCACCTGCTACGAATGCCCGATGGTCGTAGAAAATCTCGGTCTCCTGCTGTAGCATCCAGGCAAGCGCAAAAGCCAGAAGCGCAGTATCATCGCTACCATCATCCCCAATCCCCCAAAGCGCCTGACTCAGTTCCTCCGTCGTCCGCGAGACGAGCGCCCCATTAACTGGCGCGTTGGGAATCAGCGCGAGTGCTTGTCGCCGTTCACCGGGAGATATAGAGGGAAGCATCTCGTCAAGACACCACAATTCACCTTGGGGGGTTTCGCAACTCAGGAATCGGTCATCAGCAGCCAGCGTTTCGCGTAGCTGCTGGCGCAATGCAGCCTCTTCCTGCGGATCCATGGATTCAAGAGCGGGCGTGGAGCGCTCAACCAGCGAGGCAAGCGGAGCGCCGGCAACACCAGCAGCCATGCGGCGTTGGCTGCCATCGAGCAGTCGCAGGATCAGCACCTTGAAGGCTCCCTGAGATGGATTGTAACCTTCCTGCACAGCAGCGACTTCGACGCGCTGTCCATCCAGGAGTAGCCTCGCACCAACCTCGTATTCGGAGCCCGGGGCATAATGGATTTCAGGAGCTGCCGAAACCAGGGCAGACTGCAACACCTCGCGGGTCAGCTGGCCAAGAGTCACCGGGCGCCCCACCCTGCGGATAAAATCCACCAAAGAGTCAAGGTTAATTCGTACAACCATACGCTTGTTCTCTGCTCACCATCCAGCTTATCCGAACGCTGCAAATCCAGAAGTGTACAATGCCCACAGCATTCGTTGCACACGCGCAGCAGTTTTTGGATAGCGGTAACCCAAGTTAGCCAGCTTTTGTAAAACATCTTCCCACTGTCCAGTGGATTCAAACACATCACTAATCACGATTGCTGCAGGAAGATCAGGATTCACACACCAGGCCAACACTTGTTTAAGCGGTTGCTCTAGTTTGCCCCGCGAGCCATGAAACTTGGGCAACACTTTCATCAACACCGCCGCATCAAATGCAGTTAAAATGCCATCATCATCATCATCATCCATACCGGAATAGAGAGAATGGTGTTTCGCCACTGACACAAAAGCCATTATCTCATCAAAAACACGGTAACCGAAGTGCAGTTGATGCGGCTCTAGTAAGGCATTTAGATTAACCAGTTGCTCTCGAAACGTGGGGTGAGTGTCGAGAATGGCGGTAATCAGAGGTTTATCAACACGGGCAAATGTACCATTACGGGTAAAGTGTGCCAATAAAGCTCTCCGGTGGGCTTCAGAGAGCGAGGTATCGGCAAAAGTCAGCTCAGCAGGTGGATAGTCCATCAATCTGACATCGGTGAGCTCCAGAGTAAACGCCCGATCCAGAACCTTAGGGCTAAAGGCATGCGTGGTCTCATCAATATTCACAGTGCCCACAAAATAGAGATTGGGCGGCAGTTTGATAGCTTGAGGGGGTAAATCGCCCTCAGCATCGTCGGGATAATACAGACTCAATGCCTCACGGGTCCATCCATCGGCATCGCGCCCGGATTCCAAGATACTGAGTAGATCCGCAAAGTAGTATTCCACGCGTGCCAGATTCATCTCATCCAGAATAATAAACCAGGCCAACCCATCGCGATCACGGAAACTGCGTACGGCTCGCTGGACGAAACGCAAAAATGGCGTCCATTGATAGGTACCGGTCAGTGGATTATAGAAACCCAAGAGGCTTTTACTATCCCGCCAATCAGGACGCACAGACACAAACAGGGAGTTTGTTGTCGCCAGCGCGGCTGGTTCCGGACTCACCGATTTCATATCAGGCATCCGCATCAGAAAACCCTTGATATTGCCTTCCGTATCAGTTTCGAGTTCCAGGACCAGTGTATCCCCTTCCCTGAAAGTTTTCTTGAACCACGCTGTCAGCGGGCCCTTGAAGTGTAAACCGATATAGTTCGTATTAGCATAGTCAGCATAGACCAAATTGCATGGTTGCTCGGACCCATCAAACTTGACGATGACTTCAGTCTTGTGCCCCCGCTCAGGAGGGGTGAAGAGATTCACAGCGCGTTTGGGGATAATGGCCCTATTATGTCGCAACATATAAGGGCGCACGGTAATCGCGATCACATCATCGGTAAGTTGCTCAGGCTCTGAAACCGCCGAGGGCAACATTGCAGCCAGGGCCTGCGCCAGTTTCGTTTTACCAGTGCCGCTGATACCGCTCAGGATCACAAAACCTTTTGTCTGTAGTGCAGTATAGCAGGTAGCGACTTGCCACGGGGTATAGTGAAGCCCACGCGCCGTCAACTGGGTCTGAAGCACTTGTGCCAGGTCAAAGGGCGTTTCCTCCGATGCGGGTTGTGGATTTGATGCGGGCTCGCCGTAATCTGGGTCTGGAATTTCCCGCCCCAGGAACTCACGCAAATAGGCCACTACGCTTGGGGAATGAGATTTGTAATACATTGTACGCTTGGCTCCCTCGAAAGCGCGGGCGACCAGGGGTTTATAAGCCTTTCGCAGCAGCGCTTCGATGTTGCCCAATGCAGCGGCAGGGAATTGAATATCATACGTCGCCGGTACAGAAGCGTAAAGCTGTTGTGGTGAATTCCCTTGACCTACCAGAGCTTGTTTCTCCTCTGCACTGAGTGAATCGGCATCCAACACCGTATAAATGCCGGCGGAGGAAATCACAAAGGTCTGAATGGTACCGATGTTCAAACGCACCCGGTCTCTAAACAGGGTGATTTCCCATGTGGCCGGGCTAAGTTCATGAGCCGCAAGAACATAATCCACCATCAAGTTCAGACAACGCCGGCGCATCTCGACATCAGGAATGAGTCGTTCTAACACCGACCTGGCTGTTACACCAGACGGCTCATGGGAGGGGTCATGGCTTTCGAGGTATTCCCGATCTTGCTCAGGAATTAGATTCTTCCAGAGCCACTGCAAGTCGGTATAAGCCTGCATTATCTCCTCTACAACAGTTTCTCCCAAAGCCACAGCATCTTTAGCGCTCAATACTCGGTAGATGCTCACGGTCCAGTATTTCTTGTCATGCAGCTGCTGAATTCGCTCCAGCATAGTAGTCACGCTATTCACAGGTTTCTCGTCAAGAGCCACCTGCCAGCCAGGGTCCGCTATGAGTTGCCCTACCCGCGCCACAAATTCCGGATTGGATTCCAGAAGCTGTATCAAGCGCACACCGTCGCGATCAGAATCATACTTTTCTCCGGAGATCCGACTTGACTTCTCACACTCAACCATCAAGCCGAAATCCAGGCATTTGAAGTCAATGCGGCGAACAAGATAGAATGCGGCCTGATGCTGCCAATTGCCTCGGGGGGAATCTTTGGGCGGGAACCAAATTTTCTGTAAGCGGTCTCCACGTGCCACATACGGCACAGCCGCAAAAGGCACGCCGAAATACTTCCGAAGACGCTCCTGCAATTCATGCCAGATATGCCGCCCTCCATGTTCTTCCTGTTTAACATAGTGTTCAAAGTCTTCTTCGGTAAAACGGAATGCCATGAATATCCTCCTTAAATCTAGAGCAAGCGCGTTAGCCGACTTGGGCTGGTGTCTCTCCAGCGATTTTTGGGCTTAGTGGAAGTGCACCAATGCCCGAAACGGGTTGTGTAACTATTTCGACCAACGACAAGCTCTCACATTTGCGACTATCGCAGTGATAAAACAGAGTCTCTGTGCCCGGATAGAGCACTACGGCAGCACGCACACCTAAAGCGTCCCGATAAGTGTGCATTTTGTAGAGGTCGGTGCGCTCTGCCGTTGCTACAGGGCTGGATTCCTCACCATCGTGAGGTAGCTGCTCGAGCCGGAACTTGGCATCGAAAACTACTTCCGGTTGCTTGCCCCACATCAGGGTGAAATCCGGGCGCAACGGGACGGAGTAAGACAACGGCCTCCTGAACTTGCGATTGTAAACAAGCGTACGTCCATTTCCGAAATTCGCTACGGCGCCCTCAACTAATCCTTGTTCTGTAGTGAACTCAAGCTCAATAACAGGTGGCGCCTTTAGCTGCAAGCCCTTAGCAATCTTATCCACCAGCGCAAAATAGGTCCAGATTTCGTAAAGCGTTGCAATATCCCGCACTTCAATTGCCTGTTGCAAAGCGGCAAATAGCGGTCGTCGAGCTTGTTGAAAGCGCTGCCATAAATCAAGAAGGTCTCGATAACCTGCGCTCCGCAATAGCACCTGCGAACTGAATGGCAACTGATGCATCTGGCCTACCTCGACAAACATTGGATGTGCCAAGACCTGCCGCACTATCGTACTCACCTGACGCACGAGCTGTTGGCGCTCACGCGACACCCTTGACCACCAGGATTGCATCGGCAACTGTTCTGCAGCCAGCAATATCTGGTGAAGGAAGTGTTTGACAAAACGGTTTTCGGGGTTATCAAAGCTTTCCTCAGCGCATCTTTGTTCTACCATAGATGGCGCGTAACCCTGCATCTGGTTAGCAACGAGCACTTGAGCCTGAGTGCGCTGCCACCTGTCGGGATTATGCAGAATATCTGTAAGTGTATTGTCGTCGACGTAAGCGACTTCGGCAATAGGCACCTGCAAGATGGTATCCGTCAACAACCGATGGGGGAAAGCCTGAATGGTGTTCAGAGCCGCGCTCAGGCGCGGACCATACTGGCAGAGAAAGTGCAGCGTGAACAACGGCGTAGGTGGCCGTAACGTCTCGGTGACATTCTGAGCCGTAGTACTGCTCACAACGAATGGCAGCTGCAAGGCGCGCTCAAATAAGTCTTCCAACAGATTGTGAAAAAAGGCCGAGTGGGCTTCGGGAGTCGGAAATTTGCGCGAGCATACCAACAACCAGAGTTGTGATGACAATGCTTTGCCCGCAGCATACGGCTGAACAGATGCGAGACCCACCTGATTCTCAAAGCGGAGGTTGTACCAGGTTCCCACAACCGGCCCAACATATGACTGTCCAACGCGCAGATACTCGACCCCAGGCAAATCCAGCCAGTAGTTCTCCCACTCATAAAGGTAATGCGTTGCAGGCAAGAAGGTTTTCTGCTGCAACGCCGGCAATGGATGCACCCGAGAGCATACCCTGAGCTGTTCCCACAGACCTTTCTGTAAACCTGGATTTCCCGATAGGTCTTGGACGATTAGCACACCTATTCCTCCACCTCCACCCCATCCGCCAACCCCAACTCCCGCAGGGCAGCACGGGTCTCTTCGATTCTCTGCTCTGAAAGCGCATCCTCCACCTCCACCGCAACACGCAACCGCAGCCCCTTCCCCGTAGCGAACTTGGAGAGCACCTTCATATAGAAGTTCATCCACTTTTGCGCTGGAACTTCACCACGCCAGGCCAGGCGCCTGACCTGCACAGGCGACTTGCCCTCCCCTTGCGTTGCCGTGGCGACCACCCGCGAGCCGCCTTCAGCCACCCCACCCGTTTCTTTTTGCGGCGCCGGATAGCCGTCGGACGTCTCCGATTCCGGAATTAGCTCTACCATTTGCAACTGCTGTGCCGCCAGATATGCCTCCGCCTGGGACCCCGTGAGAAGATACATCTCCTCCGAGATTTCCACATCCGTTGCGTAGAGCGGCTGCTTGTAATAGAACGGTTCATAGACGCCTGGCTCTGGTTGTCCCACATAGGCGAGAAAACCGTTGGTCACACCTGTGGCGATGGTATCCCGGAGAGCATGAGGATTGAGCAGGCGCGGGAACTGTGGCGAGGCGAAGAAAGTATCACGCACCTTCTGTGTGCTCCATGCCGTGAACGCCGGCGGCCAGTGCCGCACCAGGAAATTCGGCCCGATGGCCTCTTCCAGATCGCCATCCTGTCGCATTTGGTGGAGCAGGAAATCTACCAGCGAGGGCGCGGAACTTGAATGCACCAACCCCAGGTTGTTGACGCGCAGCGCGTTATCCTTGCCCAGCAGAACCAGGTTCTTATAGGTGCGCCACACCGCCTCGCGCAAGTCGCGGCGGGAACGCTCCAGCCCTTCTCGCAGTTGCCGCTGCTGCACTTCATCCAGCCCCAGCTGGCTCTGGTCATCACGGATGTCCTCCCAGGCCAGCAGGTTGCGGGCTTCATTCCGCAAATCTGATGCTGTTTCCGGTACTGCCCAGAGCAACGCGCTCTTGAAGGTACGCCCGCTGCTACCTGCGTTGCGCGTAAGCTGCTCAATCCACGGCAAGGTCTCCGGCGCATGGATGTGCCGCTCCGGCGGTAACACGACGAGCGTGAGCACGGCGCGATCTGGGATCTGCTGCCCCAATTCCGGGAAGTAGATGCGCTCCACCCCCTTCCCTGCCTGGAAAACTTCCTGTACCACCGCCCGCATCCGGTCTTCGATACGGTCATCTTTGATACTGGCCCGCCGGTCGGCCAGGAGCTTGTTGAGATTGGGCTTGAAGCTGAACCAATAGGCATTGCCCTCGACCAGCAAATAGTAAGCCGAACCGCGCAGCGCCTCTAGCACGGTCTCGACGTTGCCAATATCCAGCCCCGGCTCAGCCACCGCCAATCGCACTTCGGGCAGCGTGGCGCGCGCATTGTGCTGCCCACCATTCGATTCAAAGAAGATAGTGGTCGCGGTCTTGCGGTGCAGGCGCGCGGCGCGCAGCGTCTCCGGCGCCTCTTCATCCAGCCGGACTGCGTGAGCCTCCTTCTTTCCACAAATATCAGTGGCGACCGCGGCCTCCAGACGCTGCTCTCCCAGCTGCTCATAGACCGCAGCGCGAAAGAGGGGATCATCCAGCGGGGCCGTGCCCAAGGCAATGAGAGCATCGCTGTGTGCACCGGTATACCCGGCCTGGTACGCTCGCGCTACCCACAGCGCCAACAATCGCAGGATGCCGCGCGTGCGTTGGAAGCGTGGCAGGCTCTGCCACTTGCGCTCGAAGACGGAGATGACCAGGGGATGGAATGGGTAAGTTGCGGCAAACGCCTGGCGCGCATCATCCACGGGGAACCAGCTGGGCAACTGCAGGCGATGTTCTTGCACCCAATCCGCATAGGCCGTGACCGCTTCCCAGGCTTCCGGCGGCAAGCCCTTAAACTCAAACAGCCGTCGGCGAATGATCTGCGCGGTCTCTCCTTCGGCGGCAAGCAAGACAGATTTTCCTAACCGGTCCAACATCTTGTAGAAGCGCTGCTGGTCGGCCTCATCGGCGGCGGTATATTCAAGCTCTGAAGCTGGGATTGAAGCCAGCAGCACAACGTTATCCATGCCCCGCGCGGTTTCGGAAAGCGCCAGCATGAAGTTGTACAGTCGGTCGCCATAACCTAGCTTGCGATAGGTGCTCACATAGTTGATGAGTTCATCCATGAGGATAAGGCAGGGGCGATCTTTGGGCAGGAAGGCGCGGATGACGTCGCCTTTAGGTTCGATGAACTGCCGGTCGTGCTCGGCGACCACCTGAAAAGCCGCCTCACCACCCAGCTGATAAGCAATCTCTCCCCAGGGGGTCTTGCGCAAGGGCGTTCCATCCTCCCCGCCCCGCCCAGCGAGCGAATCGAACTCCAGCCCCACGAAGACAGCCACTGCCGCCTGCGGCACACTGGGGATACCCGCCCGCTCCAGAATCTTGCTCGCGCCCGTCCAGGCGTTGGCTGCCGGTCCATGCTGCGCCAGGTGATAGAGCAGGGTGAGCGCGTGGGTCTTCCCACCGCCGAACTGCGTGGTGAGATTGAATACCGCCGAGGTCTCGGTCTTGATGCCGGAGAGCCGCCGCACCACCTCCGCCGCCGTCTGCGTCAGGCTATCGGTGAGATAGGTGCGGTCGAAGAAACGCGCCGGATTCTGATAATCTTGCGGCGCGCGTCCATCGCGCACCTGATCCAGATGGACAGCGAACTCGGAAGCATCCAGCGGTTGGTTGTCCCGCAAGTCCTGCCGGGGGAAGATAACCTGATACCAGGGTTTTAATGTCATACAGACCTCCTGTCGGTAGTCAATAGTCAGGTAGTCGCTTAGTCATAAACCATCATAAAGGCGCGAAGGCGCCGACATTTTTATCTAACACCCACCACTTGAAGAAGCCGTAGGGGAAGGTGGCAACATCGCCCCGGCTACCCACGACGACAAGCGTTCCACCGCACAGCGCCATGCGTTCGGGGATAGGCAACGCCCCTACCACTTCAGTTCCCAGATAATGAACCAATGCTGCACCTTGCTCCGCCCGCGGGCGATAGCAGAACACAACACGCAACGCTGCGCGCACGCACAAAACCTTCCACAGTGAATAAGCGATGCGGGTGTCATCACGGCTGTTCTCCAGTTCCATTACGGCAATGGGGAAACGCCAATCGCCGCCCGTCGCCGGAAACGCCATCACGTCCAGGCTGAGATATTCGTGGCGGACTTCAGGGAGCAAATCCAGCGGATGACCTTTGGCCGCCGCCTGCCAACCCACTGTCGCGCACGTTTCCACAACCACATCGGTCAACGCTGCCGTCCACGCACCAAGGCGACCGTGCAGGGCGGCGTCACGGAGGGTATCTGCAGCAGTATACTGCCGCAGGGCTTGTGTGAACGCAATCACCCACTCGTTTTCGAAACTTATTTGTTTCGTCACCTACACCACGTCACTTTTTACGCGCCTGCTGCAAAGCCACACTATCCTCCGACCAGGCCATAACATCACCAACATTCTGTAATAACGTAGGGTCTACGACCGTCATAAAGAATCGCTTGAGCGGTTCGGGAAAACCTAAAGTCTCCAAATGAGCCTGAGCGCGCGACGCACTCTCCGCCATCTTTTGGATTTGTTCGGGATTTTCAAACGCCTGCATGACCTCCTCCATAGAAGGCATAGAAAATGGCGGCGGTTGCAAGTCCCCAGATTTAGTTTTCTGGAAGAACTCGCCAATTTCATGCAATTCTTCGGGCAACAGTGCCTCCAAATAGGACCTCAACAAAGTCTCCATAACTGCTTGCGAATGGGTCTGAAACAGTTCCGGCAAACGCTCCAGCTTCGCCAACGCTTCAGTCGGAATAATGCCTTCAGTATCCGAAAAACCCAAAACTGGAGCAAGTTGGTCCCAAACGGCTGTATAGGCCTCCTCAGAGGGTAGAACAAAAGCTCCATCAGCAGCAAACTCCAGCTGATACATGGGCACAAAGAAATCCTTTGCTGGATAGCTATCCTGTCCATCCCTCCACACTTCGAAGCAATACACCGTCACCCCGATGAACATTGTCTGCGCGAACCTTGTTTGCTCATGTTCAATTCGACGAAATGGATCAAGCGTAAAAGCGTAAATAAAACGCTCATCACCATCTTGCATCTCAAGAATGGCACGCTGCGGTGCGGTCAATCTGTATTCTCGCTGTTCCTCTTGAAGCCCTGGGAAAACACCCTGATTGAAGTTGGACGTTTCTGATGTTTTGGGCTCTAATTCATCCCACAGAATCCAATGATCGCATATACCAGCATCGCGATATCGGACATGGTTTTCTAGCAGATGGGCAGCAGATTGATTCCCATGTACCATCTCGAATGCCCACTTCCGCCCATCAGGATGCTCGACAAAAATATCAGGCTTCAATCCTGGAGGTGTGATCTTCTTTCCTTCTGAATACGTGGTTGACGGCTCAGGATACAACTGCCGTAATCGTATGTCGAAAGCTTCGACCATCGTGGCATGAGGTGCACCTTCTTTTGCCAAAAAGCCTCCTGTTTTCTCTATCTCATTGGTGATTACCCATAAGTGAAGTCCTGATGAGGGAAAGGGGAGATCGACGCGAAGGAGAGAGTCACCAGAGTTTGAATTAGGG
>JAFGFB010000203.1 GCA_016931315.1 Anaerolineae bacterium | reverse complement strand
GGGGTTGGGGGGGGGGGGGGGGGAGGGCTTGACACGCCCAAAAGCGGGTGTAGGTTGGTCTTGAAGATCGATGTGCAAAGGAGGTGTGTGATGCGGATTCTGGTGTATGGGGCGGGACCGTTGGGGAGTGTGTTCGCGGCGGAGCTGTATCAGGGCGGGCACGAGGTGGCGATTCTGGCGCGGGGGCAACGCCTGGCGGAGCTCCGCGAGCATGGTGTGGTGGTCCACAATGTCTACAATGACGCGTGGGTGACGGCACCGGTGCGGGTGGTGGAGGCGCTCGCGCCGGATGACGACTACGATTTGATTCTGGTGATCATGCGCAAGAACGCGGCGCTGGGGATTTTGCCGGTGCTGGCGGCGAATACGCGTGTGCCGAATGTGCTGTTCCTGATGAACAACGCGGCGGGACCGGAGGCGCTGGTCGCGGCGTTGGGCAAGGAGCGGGTGCTGACGGGCTTTCCGGCGTGCGGCGGGTACCGTGAGGGGCATGTGGTGCATTGCCTGGCGGGCACGCCGGAGGAACCGGCGGCGATTCCCTTCGGTGAGGTGGATGGGCGGATTACGGAGCGCACGCTGCGCATCGCGGCGGCGCTGGAGGCGGCGCCGGGCATGAAGGCGGAGATTCGCACGGATATGGATACCTGGCACAAGTATCACGTGGCGTTGCTGATGCCCTCGATTGCACCGGCGCTCTATGCCTGCGGCACGGACCGGCTACGCCTGGCGCGGACGCGGGATGCGCTGGTGCTGACGGTGCGGGCGGTGCACGAGGGTTTCCGGGTGCTGCGGGCGCGGGGGTTGCCGCTCACGCCGCGTAAGTTCTGGCTCTTCGCGGTGTTGCCGGAGCCGCTGATGGTCCCCTTGCTGCGCCGCATGGTGGCGCACCCGAATATGGAGATTGCGCTGGTGCGCCATGCCAACGCTGCCCGCGACGAGATGCAGCATCTCACCGATGAGTTCCTGGAGCTGGCGCAGGGCACGGAGGCGCCGTTGCCCGCCATCAAGCGCCTGTACCCGTATTTCGATCCGCAGACGCCGCTGCTCCCGGATGGCAGTCGCGAGATACCGCTGGACTGGCGCGGGATGGCGGCGCTGGGCGCGGGTCTGCTCGCGGCGGTGGGGGTGTTGGGGGTGCTGCGGCGCGCGCGACGGGGAGAGTGGTAGTGGGGGACGCCTCGCCTTTGGGTGAGGCTTGTCTGGTCTTTGCGCGACGCGGCTTCACCGCATCGCGCAAAGACCCGGCTGTTCCCTGCGCTATTGGGATAGCACCAGCGGCAGATAAATATAAAAATCGTCGTTGAGGATTCTGGCTATGGCGGTGCTGGTTTGTATATTAATGGGGCTGGAATTGTTCAGTCGGAGGTTGAAGATCTCGTCTGGTTCACGGTCTGTGTCCCCATAGATGGTCGCATGAACATTGAGGAGCGTTACGCCAGGGGTAAAGGTGAGTGTGCCGGACATGGCTGCATAGTCGCTGCCTGCCTCGGCGCTTTCATAGCCATCCAGCGTGAGGTAGTCTACTGTGACGGTGAACGCAGTTGGCGTGGTAAGTGTGATGGTGAACGGGGCGGTGGTTGTGCCGGTGTTACCCTCGCGGACCTCAGCCAGACCCTGCATGGCAACTTTTGCCAGATCGTTGTCTGTAATCAGCCCCAATCCCTGTCCATCATCCAAATTGGCATTGGTTGCGCCGCTTAAATCCACCATGAAGGCTTCGCTTTCGCCCTCATCAATGATATCGCCGTAGATAGTGACCGGTATGGGCTTAGCTGTTTCTCCGGGCATGAAGGTCAGCGTGCCGCTTGTTGCCAGGTAATCGCTGCCGGGAAGCGCCGTGCCCGCTGTGGTCGTATAATCCACGGTGACGGTTTGGTCGCTTGCCGGCGAGAGTGTTACCTCAAAAACGGCATTGAAACTGCCGGTGTCACCCTCGCTCACCGTTTGGTCGTTGATGGTCAGCGATGAAAGCCCGTCATCGTCTACGATGCTGCAGAGCGCCTGGCTGTCAATCAAATCGGCTCCCTGGGCGGCGCTCAAATTGACAAAGAAGGTTTCGTCGCCCTCATCGTCCGTGTCGCCGATAACAGTCACGGTGATGAATTGGGTTTGTTGCCCAGGGGCAAAGGTGATGGCGTCGCTGCCGGCATTGAAATCCACACCAGGAACTGCCGTGCCCGGAGCGGTCGCATAAGCCACTGTGACGGCTTGGGCGCTGGTGGGCGTTAAGGTGACAGTGATAGCAGCTTGGGTGAAGCCGCTATCGCCTTCACCTATCGCGATATCGCTGATCGTGATTTGATTGCGGGCTTCGTAGCTGCCGATATCACAGGTGGCTGTGCCGTCATTATTTCCATCTACCGGGCGCGGAACACCGCGCTGGTCAACGGCCGGGCAGCGGGTGTTGTCGCCGGCATCAATGGCGGGGCTGCCGGGCAGCGGTGCGTGGGTCAAGGTGGCGCCGCCGTAGTCGCCCAGTGGCGCCAGCAAAGGGTTCACGCTCTGCAAATCGCTGGTTTGGGTAAACTCACAACTATGATCGCTCGATAGATTGTGACCCTCTGAAATCCAGCCTACCGCGAGACTGCCCAAACATTGATAGCCGTCATTGTTTGCCACGAGGCTATTTTTCCAATGTAGCACTGCGGGAGAAGCATTCATGACTCCCCCGGCGCCGTAGAGACTGGACTTATGATTGTAGGCTATCGAGCTGTTCAAAATGACGGTTTGGGCAGCCTCCCAGATGTAAACCCCTCCGTAGGAGACCGCATTGTTTTGGCTGATAGTGCTGTTGGTGATGGTGAAAATCCCCGCGGCGTTGACGATGCCGCCGCCACTGCCGTCGGTCGTGTTATGATGAATAGTGGTAGCGGTTATGGTTGTCTGCCCCCCGTAGACGAAAATCCCACCGGCGGTTGACCGACTGTAGTTTTCCTGAATTGTCGTCGCTTCAATTACCATGATTCCGCGATCATTCTCCAGTCCGGCGCCGCTGTTGGCGGTATTCCTGGCAATGAGGCTGTTGGTGATGGTCATCACGCTGGAGGAGTGGTTATGAATGCCGCCGCCGCTGCCCGTAGCTGTGTTGCTCAGCACCGCGCTATTTTTCAGGCGCAGCACGCCCCGGTTGTGGACCCCCGCACCGGTGGAGCTGCTATTGCTGATGATCAGCGTGTTCTCCAATGTGAGGTCGCCTGTGTTGTGTATACCACCGCCATAGATACTGGTTTCCAGCCCATTACGAACGGTGAGATTCTGCAGGGACGTCTGTCCCTGGTTGGATACTGTCCTGCCCGCTCGATTGCCGTCGAGAATTGTGGTTTCCATTCCGGCGCCAATGATGCTTAAGTCCTTTGAAATGACCAGGTTCTCGGTGTACACGCCAGAGGCTATGAGGACCGTATCGCCATCACTGGCTTTCCCGAGGGCTGCGTTAACTGTTTTGCAGGCTGTGCCGGGTGTCTGGCAGTCATTGCCGTCATCCCCAGCGCCATCTACGTACCAGGTTGTGGCTCGCGGCGCGGCTTGCACGGGGGGCGGGCTATGGGTATCCAGCGCCGCCAGGACAAGTATGAGCAGGCTGATGCTCAATGCAATAGCGCCAACCAGGGACAGCATCGGGTGGTGGGATTTGTACATTTTGGCCTCCTTTTGAATCTGCGTTAGGATTGTTATGAAACGAGACGTAGTTTGACGGTCACACTTTTGAACGCGCGTTATTGCCAGCACAGGGATGGTAATTGCTTGATAGGGCCAGCAGCGAAGAAGCCAATGGCCACATATGGCTATATCTCCTCCGTGACGGCGTGCGGAGGTTATGCGCGGCGATGACCGTTTGGAGATGTATTTCCAGTATAGGGCAGTTTTACAAAGGCGCAAATAGGTCCATTTTTCAAAAATGTACCCCCGCAAAAAATCAACTACCCCTACGTTACGGCTGGGACTGCGAGGGTGAGAAAGTGTTGTGAGGCAAAAGCTAAAGAGTGCAATTTGAAATCGCGGCTACGGGGAGTACGTTGGCGGCGCTGGGCGCGGGTCTGCTCGCGGCGGGGGAAGATGGGACGCTGATGAACGCAGATGCCGCAGAGCAGAGACGCAGAATTCAACGCAGAGGCGCGGAGACGCAGAGACGCAGAATTTAACGCAGAGGCGCGGAGACGCAGAGGGCGCAGAGATGCGGAGATATTTGAAACGCACCCTTGCACCTTTGGGTGCGTTTCAACTTGGGGGAAAAAGCAAGCCGATTATCATGCAAATGCCTTTCTTTGAGTGATTTTTTGTGGTGGGGCGAAGCCCCACCACAAAAAATCACCTTTTTATACCCTCCTATGGGGGTCCTGCAGGGGCGCCTAAGATTGTCGCCCCAGATTTGGGACGTGCCCTTGCGCCTTGGGTATACGACAGAATATTGGAGAAAATAAGATCGCCATCTTGCAAACGACCCACATCAGGCGTTAACTCTCTGCGCCTTCTTTCTGCAGGAGTGATTTTCGTGGTGAGGGCTGCGCCCTCACCACGAAAATCACAAAAAGAACTACCCTCTGCGCCTCTTCAGCGTGC
>JAFGFB010000202.1 GCA_016931315.1 Anaerolineae bacterium | reverse complement strand
CGTCATCGCAACGGCGGTGGCACTCGCGCGGGGAAGCATCGTTGAACTGAACGCCTCCACATTCTGGCTGACTTTCGCCGGCGGCGTGATCTGGGCCCTCGGTGGCTTGAGCGCCTTTACCGGCACAAACAAACTGGGAATGGCGAAAGCCTTCGGCATCTGGGCGCCGCTCAATATCGTGGTCAGCCTGATTTGGGGCGCGCTGCTGTTTGACGAATTCGTCGCCCTGCGTGGCACGACCGTGGTGGTGTTTTTCGCGGCGATTGCCACCATCCTCGCAGGAGTGCTGCTCATCATTTTCGCCAAAGGCGGTGAGGAAGGAAGCAGCGAACGGGGCGGGTTCCAGCTCGGGCTTGCTGGAGCGGTTGGGGCAGGCGTCCTGTGGGGCAGCTATTTCATCCCGGTCAAGTATTCTGGCGTCTCGGCTTGGGCAGGCGCCTTTCCACAAGCGCTGGGGATGGTTGCCGGAAGTGTGTTGCTGGCATTGCTTTCGCGGCGAACCTGGCGACTGCAATCCATCACTGACACGCTGCGCACCCTTCTGACCGGGGGACTGTGGAGCCTGGGGAATTACGGCATGCTGCTGCTCGTCGGTATCATCGGAGCGGGCAAGGGATTCACGATCGCGCAACTCTCGGTCGTTGTCAGCGCGCTCATCGGCATTTACTGGTTGCGAGAACCGGCGCCAAAAACCCTCGCGGCACGGCTGACTTTCGCGGGCTGTGTGCTGGCAACGCTAGGAGGGATTGTGCTGGGCAACCTCAAATGAGGCCTGGCAGGGGAAGAAAGGCGGTAGACCATGTCAGTTTCCATACGCCCCGAGAAGACAGCGTTGACCTGGCGTTCTGTAGCCACGCAACTCCTGCAGACAGTGGTGATGTTTTTCGTTATCGGTGGCGCGCTGTTGGGCGGGGCCGGGCGTTTGGATTGGTGGGAGGCGTGGGCATTTCTGATTGGCTACTTCCTGATTGCGCTCACGAGCGTGCTCTGGATGTTGCGGACACAACCCGAGCTGGCCCGCGAACGACAACACCCGGGGCAGAACATGAAGAAGTGGGATAACGTTCTGGTGGGGTTCAATCTCCTGCTCACCCTGACGATGTTCGCCGTCATCGGGCTGGATGTGGGAAGATACGGCGGGTCACAAGTCCCGTTGGCGATGAGGATTGTGGCCTTATTGGGGTTTATCCCTGCCTTTGGACTGCCGCTCTGGGCTTCGAGGGCGAACGCGTACCTTTCCAGCCGCGTGCGGATTCAGGAGGACCGGGGACACGTAGTGGTTAGCGAAGGACCGTATCGCTACGTGCGGCATCCGATGTATGCAGGGATGGTTCTCTACGATCTCAGTGTGCCGCTGTTGCTTGGCTCCTGGTGGGGACTGGCGGTGGGAGTGGTCATGATTGCCGTGGTGGTGGTGCGTACGGCGCTCGAGGATAGGACGCTGCAGCAGGAGTTGCCGGGCTATGACGACTACACCCAGCGGGTGCGGTATCGTCTGCTGCCGGGCGTGTGGTAGCAAATCCAGGGCAGTCTTAGACGTCCTGGTGCACGGTGTAACGATGCAAGAGAACAAGATCATGATGACGCAGGCAAACCGGCAGGGATGGGATGGCTTGGCCGAAACCCATTTCAGAAATTACCACATTGACAGATTGGTGACGGGCACACCGTTGATCAATGACGTCATCAGGAGAGAGGTCGGCGATGTCCGCGGCAAATCCCTGGTACACTTATTGTGCCACATTGGGACGGACACCCTTTCCTGGGCGTTACTGGGCGCCAGGGTCACTGGGATTGATATCTCGCCCGAATCATTGAAATACGCCCGCCAGTTAGCACGGCAGATGGACATCGAGGCGGAATTCATCGAAGCGGATGTGATGCAGGTCATGGAGCACGTGAAGCGGAAATTCGACATTGTGTTCTCCTCGATCGGGGTGTTGTGCTGGATTCCGGATATCGAAAAGTACGCGCGGACGGTGCGGCATCTGCTGGATGATAGCGGTTTCTTCACCATTTTCGACGGGCATCCGTTTCGCAGCGTTCTGCTCGATGCGGATGGAGAAGCAAGCGCAGGCAGTACCATCCAGGGGGATTACTTCCGCAAGGAGGTTTGGCACTATGACACCATGGGGGATTACACGGATCCAGACCTAAAAGTGCCGGTACATTCTTTCGAATGGCACTGGACCATGGGGGAGATCATCACCGCGTTTTGCGATGTGGGCATGAGGATTGTGTTCCTGCACGAGTACCCGCACTATACCTACGGTGGATATTCCGCATACAACGAGAGTGAGACCGTCGAACTGTATCCGTGTACCTTCAGCCTCAAGGCGACGGCACGATAGCCCGCACAAGATTCAGGATCAGGGTTGATTGCCGAGTTCGCGGTCGCGCGTTTTGTGCCAGACTGGTGACCGGTGACCGAAGACCGGGATTGCTCAAGCCATCAGCTGCCTATAGGAATGAAGCCTTGCCCCGATTTCGGAATGCGTTTTGCTGTGCACCCTCTTGACATATAGAACATTTGTTTTATACTGGAATTGGAGGGTGATTATGGGACCTCTCGAGAAGTTGCACCTGCTGGCACAGGCAGCTGCCTACGAGCCCGCGGAGGATGTAGGGCTCACGGGCACGCATCTCCCCGCGGCGGTTGCGCCGGCGGAGATGCTCGGGTGCATCCACTATGCCGCCACCCCTAAGGGACGCATTCCCCTGCTCAAGACGTTGGTCTCCTCGGCGTGCGAGCGCGATTGCGCGTATTGCCCCTTCCGTTCAGGGCGGGACTTCCGCCGCGAGACTTTCAGCCCCGATGACCTGGCAGGGCTTTTCCTGCAGCTGTACCGCGCGGACCTGGTGCAAGGCCTCTTTCTGAGCTCGGGGCTGGTGGGCGGGGGCCCGCGCACGCAGGACCGCATCATCGACACCGCTGCGCTTCTGCGCAAGCGCTACGGGTTCCGTGGCTACATGCACCTCAAGGTGATGCCCGGCGCAGAACGCGACCAGGTGGCAGCGACGATGGCGCTAGCCGACAGGGTCTCGGTGAACCTCGAGGGGCCCAACGCAAGCCGGCTGCGGGTGCTCGCGCCGCACAAGGACTTCAGTGGGGAGCTGGTGCAGCGCCTGCAGTGGATCCATGAATTGCGCGAGGCACAGGGCGGGCGCGGGCCGAGCACGACGACGCAGTTTGTGGTGGGCGCGGCGGGCGAGAGCGACGCGGAGTTATTGCTGACGACGGAGTACTTCTACCAGCGCCAGCGGATGGCACGGGCGTATTTCAGCAGCTTTCACCCGGTGAGCGATACGCCGCTGGAGGGATTACCCCCCTCGTCGCCAGAGCGCGAGGTGCGGCTCTACCAGGCGTCTTTCCTGTTGCGGGACTACGGTTTCGCCGCAGAGGAGCTGCCCTTCGATGCGAAAGGCAATCTGCCGCTGAAGGAGGATCCCAAGGTAGCGTGGGCGGAGGCGCACCTGGGTGAGACGCCGGTGGAGCTGAACCGTGCCCCGCGGGAGCAGCT
>JAFGFB010000201.1 GCA_016931315.1 Anaerolineae bacterium | reverse complement strand
GTGCCCCAGGTCGTGGGATCGCCCCGTTTGCGCGCGGCAGATGTGGAAAACATCGTCTCTTGCTCCGCCGCTCCGAAAGTATCGTTGTCGCTCAGATTCAGGCAGAAACCCACCGCTGTCTCAGTTGGAGGGCGTCCTCCTAACAGGTACCAGGGAATTGCTGCCTCCAGGGCGTAGCCCTGTCGCGTAGTTTGCGCCGCTACACGGATCATCGTGCCGGGCTGTTCGAGTGCTGGCGGTTGCCAGATGTAGGCTTCGGGACGGCGCGTGCCCCAATCTCCTGGCGAAAAGCCGATCTGTACATCGTCGTCGTTCAACTCGTCGAATGTGAAATCTCCGTTGAGGTCCGTATCCACCTGGATTTCCAGTGAATCGCTCAGATAGAGCTTGGCTCCAGTTTCCACCTGTACCAGCAAGTCATCAACAACCTCTACACCGAGGTACAGGAAATCATCGTCCCAAGCGACGGTGAACCCCCCGTTCAAATCTGAAGACCCTGACCAGTCGCCATCCTCCGCTGTGTAGACCAGATAGGGCGTCAGGGCGCGCTCTCCCTGCCATTCGAGTAACTGCCCATCGAGGGTGGGCGGTTGCTCTACCCGGTAGGCAAAGATCGGACTGCCATTCTCTGCTCGATAGCGCAGGCTGCGCAACAGGGCACGCTCGCGGGCGCCACGCTCAGGCGTGGGTGTTGGCGTGGGCGTGTCCGTCGTCACGCCTTCTTGCGTGGCGGTGACGTCTGTTTTCACTGCTGGCGTTTCTCGCGTCGGTGTATGTGTGACCGTTATCGCATTGGCGATGAGTTTTGCTGTGGGTGTGTCTTCTCCCCGTCTGCGGAGCGCTTGCACTCCCCAAAATATCCCGCCGAGCGCCACGATTACCAACACGCTCAGTAACAATCCGATCCAGATACCGCTGCGCCGGGTCGCTGCTGGCGGGGAGGGCGCCGTTACATATCCTGGATGCCCACCCATCACCGACTGGGCTGGCATCAAATCTCGAGCGAACTCGCGCACTGTTCCGTAGCGAAGATGAGGCTGCAACTGCACTGCGTGCCCTAGAACATCTACGATATGTGGCGGCAGTTGTGCAACCAGGGTTCGTGGATCGGGCAGCGGAAATGGGGTAATAGCATTCGTGGGGTTATAGCCGGTCAACATCTGGTGCAACAGCACTCCCAGACTGTAGATATCTGACCGCGGGTCTGTTTGCCCCATGCCGCCGTATTGCTCTGGCGCGGCATACCCCGGCGTGCCCAGGTTCACCGTATCCTGCGTGCGGTTCGCCTTAAAGAAGCGCGCAATGCCGAAATCAATCAGCTTTACCTGCCCCTTTTCATCGAGCATAACATTGCCCGGTTTGAGGTCCCGGAACACCACCGGTGGTTGTTGTCGGTGCAGATAATCCAATACCTCGCAGAGCTGGCGTATGATGCCCAGCGCCTCTTCGAGTGCAAAACGTCCACCCGGCGCGTGCGTCAGGCGGCTTTCCAGCGTCTCACCGTGGATATACTCCATCACCAGGTACCATTTGCCGTTTTCAGCAAAAAAGTCGGTGACGTTAGTGAGACCCGGGTGGTGTAAATTAGCTAGCATCTGTGCTTCCTGGCGAAAAGCCTGGATGGCCCAGTTGCGATCGCCCGGTGCCAGCTGCTCTGGTGACATCTCTTTTACCGCGCACTGCCGCCCTGCCAGGCGCATATCATCTGCCACATAGACCACACCCATTCCCCCGCCGCCGATATGGCTCCGGATTCGATAGCGATTCTGCAGCAGCACGCCAGTTTCAAGCATCGTCAGTCCCTCCCCCCATAGCTTCGGGTGCGATTGGGTGCATTCTACATGGCACGGTGCCTTGTTTAGGCTCTGAGTTTCGCCGGCAAAATTGGCGCGTCCTGACCATCAGTCTCCCGGTAACACGAACAATTCTCAACCTTAAAACTATTAGTAACTGTTCAGACTTTCATCGCAGCGCGCGAATTTCGGGCTAAAGCCCGCTGTAAGAAGTGTTTTTGGCTGCCGCGCGTAGCGCGGCAGCCAAAAACACTTTCTAAAATCGTGGCTTTAGCCGCTCTTGGTTGTGACAGGCGGGATAACACTGAACAGTAACAACTATTATAACGTAGAAAACTCGTGTTTGCAGTAATACCTTCCTGGCGGGTGCGTTTCAAAACGGGGATGAAAATCTCGGAGAAAATTGATTTTTGTGATGGGCTTTTCCCCATCACAAAAATCAATCAAAGAGAAGGTATTTGCATGCTAGCCATCTTGCCTTTGCCCCAAAGTTGAAACGCACCCTTCCCGGCGGGCGCATTTCGTGCCGGGGCAAGAAAAATCGATAAAGGAGAGGACATTTGTTCGGTAACGATCTTGTTTTTGCCCTCAGGTTGAGATAGACTCTTCCTGGCACGGTTGTCCGCCCAGAGTCAACTTGGCTTGGCTCCCCGAGGGGTCTTGCCGGTAATATCATCTTTGCTCAGCTCTTGGTGCGCAGTGTCGCGCGCCCGCCATCTACACCGATGACCTGCCCAGTGATCCAGGATGCCTCTGGGGAAAGGAGAAAGGCGCAGAGTGCCGCGATATCCTCAGGTGTTCCCAGCCGTTGTAAAGCGTGCATACCAGCGATGGCTTTCGCCATTTCTTCGTTGGCGAGCAACCCCTCTGTCAATGGCGTGCGCGTTAACGAAGGGGCAATGGCATTGACGCGCACTTTGGGCGCCAACTCGGTGGCGAGCGAAAGCACCAGCCCATTCAGAGCTGCCTTGGCCATGGCGAGGGAAGCGTGCATTGTAAAACCCTGCAATGTTGCGACGCTGGAGAAAAGTACTACCGAAGCGCCTGTAGCGCTCTTTTTTAGCGCCGGCAACGCCGCCTGAACAGCCAACGCGGCCCCCAGGGCATTGACCCGGAAATCATTCAGAAAGTCGGCTTCGGTAAGCCTCTGAAAGCTGCGCAAATTAATAGTACCTACAGCATAGACCAGGCCATCCAACGGCTGTCCGATTTCCTGCATCACTTGTTTAAAGATCGCCGTGTTGGTGATTTCACCCACAGTATAGTGAGCGCCAGTCTCCGCCGCAACGGCAGCCAACCGTGCCTCGTTGCGACCCACGAGGTGCAAATTATACCCACGCGCATGGAGAATGCGGCTGGCTGCTGAACCGATCCCCCCAGAACCACCATAGATTAATACTTTGTACGTCATCGAATACCTCCCGCTAGAGCTTACTGCGACGTTTTGTTTTGAGCTGCTCTGAGATTAGTATGGAGCAGCGATTTGCTGGGAAATCCCGTAGCGCTGAATGCAATTCGACCATGCGAGAAGGGTGATGGCTGCGTAAAGGCTGTCAGTGCTAGCCCGCTGCTGAAGCTGACTCCGCTGCGCCTATAGGTGCGCCTGTAGGCGTTGCAACACCAAGATGGTATGATCCCCCAGGGTGCGCCAGGGAACGCGTTTCCGCAAGCGACGGTCGGCTTGTTCCAACCAGCGGCAGAGATGGGGATATCGCCGGTAAAGCGAATCGGCGTAAGGTGGTGGTAGGAGCAGCGGCAGCGCCATCAGGCTTTCCAGGCTAAATGCAGGGAACGCCTCAGTGAGCTGCCTGACGGTGAGGTAGCGAGTTGGGATGGCGATTTCACGTCCACTTTTTCCCGCTACGGGCGCCAGTTGCCAGCCTTCACGGAAGCGCCGAAAAGCCCGGCGCGGCTGTGCGTGCAGCGAATACCAGACCATCTCAAAGAGGCTTGTGCGCCCCATAATTGAGGTGATGAAGAGACCACCGGGTCGAATCAGGCGCGCCAATGCTGCGCCCACCGCTGGCAGCGCTGGCTCACAATTGAGCGCTCCAAAGCTGGCATAACCACCATCGAAGGGCTGCACGGGTCGCAGTTCGCTGATGAATCCTGCTGGCAGTGCCACGACCTGCACTCGCGCTGCTACGCCCGCCTGGATGGCGCGTGCCTGAGTTGCGGAAGCCATTCCTGGGGAGATATCTGTAGCAAGCACTGTGTAGCCCGCCTGAGCCAAAGCCACTGCCTCCTCGCCCGCGCCGCAGCCGATTTCAAGTAGCCGACTGCCGGGTGCAAAAGTGCTCTGCAGCAGCTGCAGGTTCTCGTGGCGCATCCACGTCATGGCAGCGTTACCTTCTGGTCCATAGACGGCAGCGTAATCCCCTGCAATTCTATCGAAAGCGGCGGCAACATGGTCGTAATCAGATTTCACGGGTAGTTTCTCCACCATCATGGAAGTTAGCCCACACCGCGCACAGCGTTCCAAGCATCGCGGCGGATTGGAAGGATAGCAGCTGCGGATAACAGTCCAGCATGCCTACTGTAAACCACAACAGAAATGCGGCTGCCCACGCCGCGTGCGTGGGGCTGATTGGGGCCTTGCGTGCGTGCCAGACGAGACTCAGGGGCGGAGCCAGCACCAGCCACAGCCACAGCGCTGAGCCTGTGAGGCCCATCTCTGCTGCCATAAGCAACGGCACGTTGTGGACTTCCTGAAATGCCGGAAAACTCCGTCCCGTTGCATTGGCCCATGCCCACAGCGCGTCAACGTAATAGCCCGTGCCTACGCCGGTTAGCGGTTGGTGGCGAATCAGCATCCATGCCTGGCCGATGTCACGCAGCCGCTCGTGGATGGAATTTGCTTCCAGCAGCGAATCCGGGCGCCACAGGCGCGTGCGCAACAGGTCTCCAAAGAGCACGCCCGTCAGAGTCAACCCCAGCATTACCGCCGCGATTGCCCAGTGTACGCGTTTGTCCTGCCATGGAATGCGGTGCGCGAACCGCATCACGCCGGCAAGATAGAGTAGTCCCAACGTCGTTCCCAGCCAGGCTGACCGTGAAAACGACAGAAACAGCCCGATGCTCGCCATAGCCACTGCGCCCCATAGCCACCAACGATGGCGCGGCGCTTGCAACAGCGTTCCCAGGCAAGTGAGCAGGCTCAAACCCATAAGCCCGCCCAGGGAATTGGGATGCGGCAGCAGCCCGTAGGCGCGCAACCAGCGTTGCCCGGCAACTTCGATGACGCTCACGCCGTGAATCTCTGGGTCCAGGATTGCGGCTTCGCCCAAAAATGTAAGCCCTACCGGACCTTGTCGCGCAAATTGTGCCAGCGCCACCGCCCCATGGAGCAAGGCTAACACTGCAAACGCTGTCACCGCCCACGTTACTGGCCAGTTCTGCAGGGTGTAGGCGTAGCTGCCCCAGAAAAGCGCAATGCAGACGACGGACACTGCCAAGACGCCCACACGGTGTATCGGCCAGGAGCGCACCAGAGCCAGTAAGCCCAGAGCGAGCACCGGTAGGGTTACTGACCACGTTCCCCAGCGCCAGCGCTGCGGCGGTCGTGCCAGGCTCCAGCCTACCAGCGCCGTCAGTGCGGTGATAACGGGAAGGATTAGGAGCGCGCCTGCTCGGTAGTCTTGTGCGCTGGTAGTGAAGGTGAACAGTGGCAGGAACGTCATAAGCCCCTGTTTCAGCGAGATAGGCAGAGCCACAACCAACAGCCATGAGAGGGAGAACCCCACGCGGCTGACCGTGAGCCATCGCTGTGAGGGTGTCATTGTCCGCCCCCTCCGGGTAATAACCGCAACACCCGCCTCCAAGCTGTACTGCCCAGTAGCGCCAGCAACCCGATTTCCGATAGGAGCGCCGTTGTTGCCGCGCCCCAGTAGCTCCAGCGGGGAATCAGCAGCGCGTTAACCGCCACATTTCCCAGAGTCACTGCCGCCATTGCTTTGAGCACCCGGCTTTGTTCCCCGGCGGCATAAAGTATATGTCCGTTTAACAGATACAGGTAGGTACACGGCAGCGCCAGGATCAGTAGCCGCAAGAGATTTGTTGCCGTTTCCACCCCGGCAATATCGCCATAGAGCACCGTCATCGCCTGCGGCGCGAGCCAGAAACTTGGCCCGCCGATGAGCACTACCAGGGCGGTAAGCCCCAAGCCGCCGCGCCAGGTAAGTTGCCGCAGCCGTAGGCGACCTGTGGTTGTGCTTGCTCGGCGCACCAGCTCCGGGAACAGCGCGTCGAGGAAACTGGCGGGCAGCAAGCCCAGCGTCTCCCACAGGCGGTAGGCCGCACCGTAGATGCCCACGGCAACATCGCCGTGCCACATGGAAAGCAGCAGCAAGTCGGCCCGCCGGTAGAGCATCGCGACTATATCTGCGCCGGCAAAAGGCAACGCTTCGCGCAGCAGCGTGACCGCCCGCGTATGCCAACCGCGCCAGCGCGGCGCGATGTGCCACATATGCAACACGCTACCGTAGGCTACCGTGCCTAGCATGTACCCGACGACCCCGCAGATCAATACATGCCGTTCATCGCCACCCTGGACGATGAATACCAGCCCGGCAAGCACACCCGCAAGCCGGCTCAGCACTTCAATCAGGCTGCTGAGCTCCATCCGCTGCCGTCCCTTGAAAAGCGCCTCCATGCCGCTGTTGAGCGCTTGCGGTAACAGCCCTAACGACGCGATAGCGATGACCGCCTGTTGTGTGCCGGCAAAAAACAGCGGTGCGATGACGCCATTGAGTAGCACTATAGCCCCCAGTGCCAGAAACGCCTTAAGCGCCAAAACACTGCCCAGCAGAGCGGCTTGATCCTCGTAGGTCTCACGCGCGAATTCCCGCGTGGCGTAGAGATTGAGCCCTGCATTGACTACTGCCAGCGTTATGCCTTCCACCGTGAGGGCCAGCAGGTAGCGCCCGAACCTGGCAATGCCGACGGCGCGAGTCAGCTGCCCGTTAAGCCACAGCCCTAGTAGCAGCATTGTAACCCGCGCCATGAGCAGCGCGACGGCGTTTTTGCTCACGCGCAAGGAGGTACGCTGACTCACGGCTCTCCTTCCCAAAGAGTGAAGAAATCAAGGCGTGCGGGAATCTTCTCGGGCGCCTCACGCAGGCCCTCGGCGCGCCACCAGACGCAGGCGCGTGTTGTGCCCTCAACCGTATACGGTCCTTCCACCAGCGTGTAGGCGGCGCGTAGCTGGCTTTCGACTCGCGCGGCAGGCAGGTAGCCCAGGCTGAACACTGCCAGGGGATCAGGATATGGCAGTTCCCAGAGCTGGTATTGGGGCCAACCGGTGGCAACAGGGCGCCCGGTGTAGTACCACAGCTGCCCGGCAAGGGACATATCCAGGGCGAAAAGCTCCATTTCAGGATGCGCTTTGATGTGGGCAACGATGGCTGGCAGGTCTGCCGTCTCTCGCCGCGCGTCGTTAACGGCGCTGCTGTGAAAGGGGCTTTTCGCTACCACCGTACCCCCGCCGTAGAGTGCGGTCAATCCCAGGAGCAGCACGTTGCCGCCCAAGAGTGCCTTGCGCCAGTGGTGCATTTTCTCGACCCAGAACCCCGCGCCCAGCAGCAGAAAAATGAGACCGCCGGTGAGATTACGCGGGCTGCCCGCCGGGCTGAGAAGTGGCGGTAGTCCCACCAGGAGCGCTAGCCACAGGCACAGCCGCGCGGCTGCGTTGCTGCGGTGGCGGATTAGCCCAAAGGCGCCGGCAAGCGCCAGTATCGCCAGGGGCCAGGTGTGATAGGCCACGGCGTGTTGAACATTGCCTAACCAGCGCCAGAGCAGCCCATTTTGGGCCGTTGCCCCTGGCGAGATATTGGCGGCGTGGGAGATCTGCCAGTGAAAGGAGGCCCAACCGTGCGCGGCATTCCAACCCAGTACGGGCAGCAGGCCCACCGCTGCAAGGCCCGCCGCGCCCCAGAAGCGCAAATCGCGAAGCAGCGCCCGTCGCTCCATCAGTAGCCACCCTCCCAATCCCGCGGCGTAGAGGTGGGCGGTGTATTTGGTGTTGAAGAGCAGCGCCAGCGTCAAGCCAAACAGCAAATACGGGTATTGGGACCTGTATCCCCGGTGCGGAGTTTCAGGCTTTATGCCCGGTAGGTTGAGAAAACTCCATAGGTTGAGCAGCATCAGAAAGAGAAAGAGCGCATCGGTGTAGACGAAACGCGCGGTGATGAGGAATGGCGCGCCTACGGCAATTGCCGCACCTGCCGAAACTCCAGCCCACGGTTTGCCGAGCTTGCATCCCACGGCGATGACCAGCGCCACAAGCCCGGCGCCCAGTAGTGCATTGAGCCAGCGAATGCCAAATTCACTCTCTGTGCCCAGCATGGTGCTGAGGCGCACCAGCAGCGCCACTCCTGTCGGGTGGTCGTAATAGGACCAATCGAGGTGGCGTGACCAGAGCCAGTAGTAGGCTTCATCTGGGAGTAGCAACGCCTGCCCCAGGCCCAGAAAGCGTAATCCAAAGGCCAGGAGGGTCAAGCCAGGTAGGCTCAGTGCGAGGAGCCGCTTACGTGGCATTGCGTATCCCTTTGCTCATCACTCACCGCTCACCTCTGGCGCTTTCTCCTGTATGTGGGTCGTGTCTAGGGATTCCACATGAATCACATAGCTGTAGTGCTTTACCGGCGTATCCAATCTCAGATCAATGCCCGACCATGAGAGCTTGTAGATGCGCACCCAGTTGTATTGATTGTAGCGCTCGCGGCCCACGTAGCGCGGACGCCCTGGCTCAGTCTCCACACAGAAGCGCAATGTCTCGTCCGCGGAAATCCAGCAGCCGAAAGGATCGTCGCTGGCGTGCCAGATGCCCACCTCATCGCCGTGCTGCCATTCCCCGGCGCCGTTTTCGTGGATGGGGAAATGCATGGCGCCCTGTTCGTTCATCAAATAGGCGGCGCTCCAATCCACCACTAATCCGGTGAAGTCCATATCCACTCGCAGTGTTGTGGGCGAGGTGACCGTATACGTGACCGTCACCGTTCCAAGCGCTGGCACGTCCTTGTATTTGACTCGCAAGAAGCGTGACCAGCGATCGGCGACATTGATAGTGTACACCTTGACCAGTGTGCGCTCATCCACAGCATGTACTTCAGCCTTTCGGGCGTTGTAGACAAGGTCGCCGTACTGAATGAGCGGCAGACCGAAGCCGTAGCCCTCCTCGATGACGGCTTCACCATCGCGTACCAACACCAGGCCTTTTTGTAGTGCGGCGATTTTGCCGGTGTGCGGGCGTGTGTCGGCGTAGAGGTGGAAACTGAGACCCTCGTGCAGCTCTAGCGTCAACGGCGCACGTTTGGGCAACAGTGCATCACCGATGAGGTGGATGAAATAAGGGTCGAAGGCTTCGCGTACACTGAGCAGCGCCACTAGCAAAATTGCCAGTCCCCAGACCCAGCGTCGCTTTCTGCCGCCTCTGCCTTCTCGCCCCTGCGCTTTTTCGCTCATTCGCCTCCCCAACCGGTGCGTTGCTCGTTGGCGTGGAACATGGGCCAGGCTGCGCGACCCAGCGGGCTAATATCCTGCAGCAGGTGTATGCCGTTGTCTGCGCCAACTACAACATCCGCCTGCCCGTCGCCATCGAGATCGCCGATCCATGCCGAGGCGAACACGGGCGCTCCCAGCTCACAGGGAAAGCCGGGAAGCAGCTCCCCAGCTACGTTCCAGCCGTAGAGCGCGCCATCTTTCGAGCCGACGACGATATCCAGGATGTCATCACCCGTAAGGTCTACCAGGGCTGCCGAAGCGATGATTTGATCCCCCACCCGGATGGGCCAACCGGGAAGCGCCTGTCCTGCGTCATCCATCACGTACAGCTGCCCGTCCCACGAACCAACGACAATCTCGTCCCGCCCATCCCCGGTGAGATCTGCCACCGCGGGAGAGGCCTCGATGGAGTGAATGTTGCCGCCTGGTGGGTGGGGTGTCGGCGTGGGCAGACCTGGCGCCGGTCCCTCGCTCTGAATCGGGAAGCCGGTTCGAGCGTATCCCGACGGGTTTACCACGTAAAGAAAGCCGGCGTCATCCCCGAAGATGATCCAGGGCAGTCCGTCGTCATCGAGTGCCGCCAGCGCTGGCGAAGAATCGGAGTCGCGCGGTAGGCTCACCGGAAATCCCGGCAGCAGTTCACCACCTAGCGTCCAGGCGTAGAGCCAGCCTTGCGAGGGATCGCCCGGCGTAAGGGTAGTGACGGCAAGCAGCGTCCCATCGGTCGCCGCGGTAGCATCGGGCCAGCCTTGCAACGCTTGGGGCCATCCAGGAACCGGGCGACCCTGAGCATCCAGCAAGTGCATCTGCTCGAAGTCACCGATAGCGATGCGCAGATCGCTGCTGCCTGTGCCTTCCAGAATCATCGGCGAGGCCCAAATGGGGTAGCCCAAATCCACCGGAAAGCCTGGTGCATCGCTGCCATCAACCTTCCAGGCGAAAAGCTGCCCTGCCTCAGACCCGACCAGGATTTCCTTGACGCCGTCGCCGTCGAGATCGGCCAGCGCTGGCGAGGAGAAGAAACCCTTGGGACTATACTCGGGCCAGCCGGGCAAATCGTGCAACGTGGCATCAAGCAGATAGAAGTACCCATCCCATGAACCGACCGCGATTTCCTTCACGCCGTTGCCGTCGAAATCCCAGGCTACGGGTGAGGAGATAACGGGCTGCCGGGTCAGGCGAACGTAATGCGTGTTGCTCCAGGCTGCCGGCGGGCGCGCCACGGGATGACAACCAGTCAGTAGCACTAAGCCCAGAACAGAACAGAGTACCCGACTTTGCCAGAGTTTCATCCTTTAGTCTTCATCCTGCCGCCTTGGATGTGCGCCAGCGCATGGACGAGCAGTCGGTCGCGCCAGAGCGCTGCTTTGGTACGTAGCCGTGTTTTCAGCGATGCCGGTTGCCCTGCGCGCAGCCAGGCATCCTCCCACTCGTGGTGAAACCAGCGGATGACTCGGCGATAGAAGGTCGTGTTGTATTGCCCACCCTGAAAGAGTAGGCGGTTTTCAGCTGTGTAATCCCAGTCTGGTGTTAGCGCCTCCCCTTCTGGCAGTTGCGCCTTTACCCGCTCGTAGAAGGCCGTGCCGGGCAACGGGTAGGCGATTGTGGTACTGAAATGATCCGGTCGCGTCTCCCGCAGCATTTTGACTGATAGCTGCAAATCCGTCCACGTCTCCGTGGGATAGCCGACCATCATGTAGAAGTAGGTCTCAATGTCGGCATCCCGGCAGAGCTTCGTGGCTTGATAGATTTGCTCGATTTTCGTCCCTTTGGTCATTGCATCGAGCACTTTCTGCGAGCCTGATTCTGCGCCCAGGGCGATACGTTGGCAACCCGCTTCTTTGAGCCAGCGAACGATATCGGCATCGAGTAAATCCACACGGGATAGGCATTCGAAGGGGATGACGGCATCGCGCTCCAGTACGGCATCGCGCCAAGCTTTGACCCAAGCCTTCTGAATGCCCATAGCATCATCCACAATGCGGATAAAATCGGGATTGTAGGTCTCCTTAATATGGCGCAGCTCCTCGGCGACGCGTACAGGATCACGCGGTCTAAAACTACGTCCAAAGACGATTTTCTGGCACCAGGCGCAGTTGAAGGGACAGCCGCGTGTGGCGATGATGGACATAGAGAAGATGCCGTGTCTGGCGCGCCAGGCGCGGCGATAGGGTTCCCAATCCACAAGGTCGCGTGCGGGTAAGGGCAGGCTGTTAATATCCTGGATCAACGCACACCGTGGGGTGGTGACCACCTCACCATCCGTGTTGCGGTAAGCCACGCCTTCAATGGCATCTATCTGCGGTCCCTGCGTGATGCCGGCAACCAGCAGCGGTAGCAGGCGTGGCACGATGGCCTCGGACTCGCCCACGCAGGCCACATCTACGGCGTAGCGCCCCTCAGTCTGGTGCTGCAGATAGATATCTGGGCGGGCAGTGACATCTGCGCCGCCCATCAAGACGACAGCGCCGTGGGCTTGCGCTAACGCCGCCAGGCGTAGCGCCGCTCGTCGCACTGTCGCTAACACCCCGAAGCCCACCACCTTGGGCCGCTCGCGCTCCAACGCGGCAACGAAGTCTGCATCGTTAGCAGCGAACATTGCGTCGAAGATCGCCACATCATAACCGGCTTCACGTGCTACCGCTGCGACGTAGAGGATGCCCAGGGGAAAGTACGGCGTCATAAGTTTGGCTTCTACGGGGTCTTCGTATAAGAACAGCGGATTGACTAAAAGTAGTTCTGTCATAGGGCTCTCCGTAAAAATCAGCAAATAGGTAAATCGAAAAGTCACCGATTCGGTAATTGTGGGTTCCAGTTTGTGTCCAGGCCTCTTGCAATCAGCCGCGCGGCGAAGGCCTCGAAGGTGCTGTGTTCGTGGGCGCCGACGTGTCCTTTGCAGCACTCGAGCGAGAGTTGGACCTCCGCGTGCTCGCCTTGGGGGAGGAGTTTCCGTTGCAAGCGGGCAATCTCACGCCGCTCCAGCCAGGTCCCTGCCGCTACGCTCAGCGCCGGTTCCAGAACCGTGCGCCATAACCTCCCAGGTTGTGGTGTGTGGGACGTTTTGACCGGGAGGTTTTCAGCGTTTGGCAGAAAGGCTTCCGTCCAGGTGTTGGCTTGGCGCAGGCGCTCGTAGACTGGCAGACCATAGAGGGGGATCATTTGGGCGAGCTCGTGGGCGTGGAACAAATCGTGCTGCGCTAAGGTCAGTGCGTTCTCAGCGAGGATATAGTTCGGGCAGACCTCATCACCACGACGCGCGGATGGTTTTACCACCAGCTGGATGATGAGAAGACGGCTGAGCCAAACGTGCCCTGGCGCGGTCACGATGAGGTAGTCAAAGTCGTCTCCGGCGTTCACATTGCGTACCGGTAGCGCACCGGTGAGGGCCACCATGCGGACGAAGGGCAATCGGGCGATAGCTTTCCCGTAAGCCAGAGCGCGAGGCCACATGGCGGCAGCGACCTGCTCTCGCATCATGCGCAGCGCTACGATGGACCCGCGCGCGTGCAGCAGGTAATAGCCGTCTTTTTCGACGATACCGGGGGTTGCCCGTGCCGCTGCGTCAACCTCTGCCACTGAGGCGCGAAACCCCACCAGATACCGCTGCAGCTCGTCTAACCTAAGGGGATAACTGAAAACATCGGCGTAGGCGAGCGTGTAGAGTATGGCTTCCTCCAAAGTGACTGGCTTAGGGGCAGTCCATAAGGTCCACGAAATTCCACTCTTGTACTGTTCAACCATAGGTCACCACCTTGCCGCAAAAAAGGGGGGTGAAGCGCTGATCCTGGTCGCAAACAGTTGACGGACAACACCACTATTGTACTAAGGTGCCGTTTGTTGTCAAAAATTGGACAGGGGGGTAACTGTTCAGACTTCTATCGCAGCGCGCGAATTTCGGGCTTTAGCCGCTCTTGGTTGTAGCAAGCGGGATAACGCTGAACAGTAACGCGGGAGGGCATTCAAAAATATCGAAATAACGCAACAGCCCGGCTTAGGCCGGGCTGCTTGGTGCCGAGACCGAGAATTGAACTCGGGACACATGGATTTTCAGTCCACTGCTCTACCGAACTGAGCTATCTCGGCAGCACCTTTGCATTGTATCGTAACACTTCGATTTGTCAAGCGCGCAGGTACTCATCTATGGCGCGAGCGACCCCACAGGCATCGGCTACCGCTGGCGCCAGCAGATTGGCGCCGTGAACGATGTCGCCCGCCGCAAAGAGGCCCGGCACACTTGTGCGGCCCGTCTCTGGAGCGTCCACCTCCACCACGCCGCCGCGCCCCAATCGCAGCTCTGGCACACTCTTGAGCAACTGTTTCCCGGGGCGGTAACCCAGGGCCAGCACTGCGGTATCCGCCTCGAGCGTAATCTCCATCCCCGGCACGCATTCCGGACGGCAGCGCCCGCTTTCATCCGGTGCACAGAGCCGCATGCGCTGATAAGTGATGGCGCGGAGTCGTCCTTCGGCGTCGCCCAGGAATTCAGTGGGGCAGGTGAGCCAGACAAAATTGCCCCATTCTTCCAGAACATGCCGGTACTCCTCCGGTTCTGCGGGCATTTCCTGAACGCTGCGCCGGTAATAGCAGGTCACCTCGCGCACGCCGGGAAGCCGCAACGCGGTGCGCATACAATCAATGGCGGTATTCCCCCCTCCAATGATGTGAACCCGCGCCCCTACCCGCAAGGGCGCGCGCCAGGCTTCGGGCAACAGCTCCGGGGGTAGATTCGCCCGGCACAGAAATTGCGTCGCATCATAGACCCCGTCGAGCGTTTCCCCCGGAAGGTCGGCACGGTATTGTTCCTGCGCCCCCGCGCCCAGAAAAACCGCATCATACTCGGCCAGAAGCTGCGGCAGGCTGATATCCTTCCCCACGCTGATATTGCACCGAATCTCGACGCCGAGGGCTTCTAGCCAGGCTACTTTGGCTTGTACAACCTCCAGCCCCAATTTGAAGCGCGGAATGCCGTACAACATCATGCCGCCGGGGTGGGGGTGTTGCTCGAAGATGATGGCGCTGTGCCCCAGGCAGGTGAGTTTCTCCGCAACCGTCAACCCGGCAGGTCCTGCGCCGATGACCGCGACGCGTTTCCCGGTGTGCGGGGCGATTTCAGGGGGGGGCAGCCCGCCATTGAGGCGCGCGAAGGTGGCGGCAAAAGCCTCCAATCGGCGCGTATCCAGCGGTTTATCCAGTCGTTTGAGCGTGCAGGCATCCTGGCAGAAGCGCTCAGGGCAAACGCGCCCGCACACTTCAGATAGGGGATTGGTCTGCTGGTATATGGCTGCCGCGCCCCGGAAATCGCCTGCAGCCAGGCGCTCCATGGCGTGCGGAATATCGTTGTGGAGCGGGCAGGCTTGTTGGCAGGGTGCATTAGTGCATTGCAGGCAGCGCGAAGCTTCCGCAATTGCACCCTCGGGTGTGTGCAGAATCAAAATCTCATCGAAATCCTGCACGCGCTCATTCGGCGGGCGGACCTGGGATGTGACTGGAGGTAACTGTGAGCGGGCTTTGCGATCAACTTTCTCCGGCGCCGATTGAGGCATACACTTCTCCTTATCGGTAAAATCCCGAGAGTGTTTTTAGGCGCGCCAACCCCGCACCCGGCGCCGCGCCCACAAACACTCACCAAAACCTCTTTGTCTGTTTGCACGACCTCGGATTGGCTTTTCCCGATAATCTGCACACTACGGGTTTTCGTAGCAGGTCGCTGACCAAAATCGCGTTACACCCCGCACATTGCTCCTGAAGCGCTAGCAAGGCATTCGCCCCAAGGTTGCGCCGCGACCCGTTCGCAAAGCAACCAATTCGCACAACGAGCCCTACCGGGGACGCAGAAGTCCCCCGAATTGCTACGAATGCCCACTATCCGACTTGAATAACCTTTGTGCCTGGAAGGGAGACCTGGCTATCAGCCAGGCCAGCGGCGAGGGCCGCGCGCTGCCGGTCCATCGCTCGCTTTGGGGAACATCTCTCCTGGCTCATCCAGGCTATCTATCTCTGGACCCAGCAACAGGTCAACGCGCGCTAGCGCAGCGCTATCGTAACGCGAATAGCCACACGCATCACAGCGCCACAGGGCGAAATTCGGCACTGTGATGACCCGCAAGCCAATACGTCGCACATAGGTGCCCCGTGCGGGCCGCAGGCTGCCAAAAGAACAACGTGGACAGCGATGCCGCATCAATCCTCCGCTTCCGCCAGAATCTTCAGGCTGGCGCTGGCGCCTAACCGGTTAGCCCCGGCTTCGATCATCGCCAGGGCATCCGCATAGGAGCGTATGCCCCCCGCCGCCTTCACGCCCACATTCGGTCCAACGGTTTGGCGCATGAGGGCTACATCCGCCGTGGTCGCCCCGGTCTTCGCAAAGCCGGTCGAGGTCTTGACGAAATCGGCGCCTGCCTCCACGGCGAGCTGGCAGGCAATGATTTTCTCATCATCGGTGAGCAGCGCGTTTTCGAAGATCACCTTCAACAGCGCGCCGTGATCGTGGCAGGTGTGCGCCAGCACTCGAATATCGTCCCGCACCACATCATATTGCCCGGCTTTCAGGCGTCCAATTGGGATGACCATATCCACTTCTGTAGCGCCATCGTCTATGGTCTGCAACGTCTCGAAGCGTTTGACCGTGGTGGGGGTCGCCCCAAGCGGGAAACCGACCACGGTGCACACCGCTACCGGGGTGCCTTTGAGCAGGCTGGCAGAGAGCGCCACATAGGCGGGATTCACACAGACCGTTGCAAAGGCGTGTTCCGCCGCTTCCGCGCACAGTTGCTCAACCTGCGCCGGCGTTGCTTCTGCTTTGAGAAGCGTATGATCGATCAGTCGTGCCAGGATCGCTCGTTTCATGGGTTCGCCTCCAATTCGGCAAAGGCATAATGTGGGAACGTGCCAAACAGTTCCAAAGGCCAATAACGAAATATGGCTTTTCCAATGATGTTTTCCTTGGGCACAGGACCCCACGAATGTGAGTCGCTGGAGTTATTGCGATTGTCGCCCAGCAGAAAATACTCATTGATTGCTAACGTCCAACGGTTGGTATAGCCTAACGGCCCGCTGACGTAGCCTTCGTTGATCGCGACGCCGTTGATCCAGATACGCCCATCGCGCGCCTCGACCGTATCTCCGGGCAAGCCAATGAGCCGTTTGATCAGCGGTATGCTATTTTTATCCCCGTTGAGGGGTTTCACGACCACGATATCCCCACGCTCTGGAGTGTGAAACCAGTAACTGGCTTTGCTGACGAGCAGATACTGCCCCTCATGCAATGTCGGTTCCATACTCACCGAGAGGACCTGGTAGCGCCCTGTGAAGGTATTGATCAACACGAAGACAATAGCTGCCAAAAGCAACGTCTCCAACAGATCCTGTACCAGGATCTTGAAGGAGGCGGGTTCGTCAGATATCTGGGGTGGGTTGAGTAAGGGCGTTGCGCCCTGAGCAGCGATGACTGGCGTGTTCATCTCGGAATCATTCAATGGCTGGCTCACTGGTCTTGTTGCAGCTCCTCATAACTATAATGCGGGATCAAGCCCCAATGTTCGGGGGGCCAATAGCAAAATACCGCTTTACCGATGATATTCTCCCGCGGCAGCAAACCCCAGGCGTGTGAATCGCTGGAGTTGTTGCGGTTATCCCCCAGAACCAGATACATGCCTTCAGCTACCGTCCAGCGATTGGAATAGATGGGCGGCGCGCTGATATAAGGCTCGTTGAGGGCGATACCGTTCACCCATATTCTGCCCTCGCGCGCCTCGACGATATCTCCCGGCACACCGATGACGCGCTTGATAAAGGGAATGCTCCCTTGCCCTTCTGGCGGGCGTAGCACGACGATGTCGCCCCGCTCCGGTTCATGCAACCAATAGGTAACCTTGCTGGCAATCAGGTATTGATTGCCATAGAGGCTGGGTTCCATGCTCTGTCCGTGAACCTGGTAGCGTCCTGTGAGGGTATTGATGACCAGGAAGATGATCGCCGCCAGCAGCAGCGTCTCCAGCATATCCTGAAGCCAGGAACGGATACCAAACGAACGACTCAGTGACGGCGTCTCCTCGTGTTCTGGTTCCTCTGCCGGTATGATGGTTTCGATGTTGTTCTCGTTCAAACGCTTCCTCCATGTCCCGGAATTCTTCAGCCGGGAGCCAAACGCTTGCATTATAGTCCATCTGGGGTGGCGTGCAAGCCCGCTGACGCCAAGGGCTATAAGACAATTGCTCGGCTCCCAAGCCGCCCGATTTGTAGATATTGCGTATTTCTCGCATTTGCCTTCCTAAAATGTGTTTTATCTACAGTAGCAAAACCGACTAGACCTCCCCCAAAAACCTCTGCGTCTTCCCCTGCGAGGGTGATTTTTGCAGCCGGGCGAAGCCCGACTGCAAAAATCACAAAAAAGACCGCCCTCTGCGTCTTTGCATGGGCTCCAGAATCGTTCGTCTGGCTAGTATTGCCATTATAGTGTTTTTTGGGACACGCGAAGCGTGCCCCAAAAAACACAAAAAGAAACCCTCTTCGTCTGTTGGCACAACCTCTTTCGGTTTCTCCCCATAATCGGTATAGGATGAATAACTGGTCGCATAACACCTCATATAAGGCGTGGCGCGCCTGCCTGGTAAAAATGTGTTTTGGGGATGCGGCGCCGTACCCGATGCCAGGCACTCCCTTCTGCTCGTAGCGCTGCCAGGGACACAGAAAAGCCCGCCCCCGAAGCAAAACCAGGGACGGGCTGGCTAAACCTGCGCAAACAGTAAGGATTCTCAGGCTTCCGGAGAACTCTCTGACTTGCCGGACTCTGCCTGTAGCGATGATTCACTCTCAGGCTGAGCCTCATCCTTGGGATGAGCCTCATCCTCGTCCTCATCTTCCCAACCGATAATCCATACCGCAAGTCCTGCCACGGCAATGGTCGCGACAATAAGCGCGGCCCACTGCCCGGCCAGCAGACCTACATCGCGAGCTGACCAGACCAGGATGATGACCATGCCGATGGATAGCACAATCCAGGAGGTCCACTGTGGATGTTGGGTGATAAATGCCTTGATTTTCGCCATTGATTTTTCCCTCAGTCGTAATGATGAATAAAAAAGCGAATGCGTCTCCGCTCTTCTCGCTTTAGATTGAATTCCTCAACAAGCCTTTCACGCCAGCCCGCTTAGATAGGACGGCGCACCATATCTTCGCGCAAGACCTTGACCATGACATTAGTGGCGTTCGGATTCCATTCCGCTGCCGCCTGTCGCCATTGTTTAGGCAGCGCATCGAAGGCATGTTCTTTATACCCGAATTGCTCCCAAAAGGCAATCAACTGCGGGCTGGGGCGTGGCGGAAGAAAGAGCATGGCCGCCTCGGCTTGCAATGTCTTCGCCTGTTCCTCGATACGCTCGACCAGGGCGCGCCCGGCAAGGGCGGGATTCACGGTGGGCGCTACCAGAAAATCGGTGACGCGCGCAATCAGATTCTCCACTTGCCAGCCCAACATGGCCACAATCTGCCCGTTCGACTCCGCCAGCATAAAGCCGACCTCGCTAAACCGTTGGGCGACCATCAGGCGGTTGACCTCGCCGCTTTTGCGACGGGCGCGGTTGACAAAATCTGCGATTGCTGCGGCGTCATCCAATTTGGCTCTGCGTATCTGGTATTCCGGAGCCATCTCGCCTCCCTTGAAAATGCAAAACCTACCCATGTATTAACCTTTTTTATTATACCCCGCTTTGAAAGAAGGACAATGTAACTGTTCCGTGTTCTCCCGCTTGCCACACTAAGAGCGGCTAAAGCTGCGATTTTAGAGAGTGTTTTTGGCTGATGCGCTACGCGCATCAGCCAAAAACACTCCTTATAGCGGGCTTCAGCCCAAAATTTGCACTCTGCGATGGAAGTCTGAACAGTTACAGGACAATATCCCATTGCCACTTTCCCCTTGCAGTGATATGATGCAGTATCGTGGAGTGAAAATGGCAATACTAGCGCTGGTTCCGGCTTCGCACTTCTCTCTCATGCAGCTTGCCTCTTTGGTGAGCCGCGCCTATGCCGATTACTACTATCACGTATCGGTGACCGAGGCGCAGCTGGCACAGATTTGCCGGGAAGAAGACGTTGAATTATCGGAATCCGTGGTGGCGTTGTACCAGGACGAACCTGTGGGCCTGGCGCTACTCTCCCTGCGGGCTGACCGCGGCTGGATCAGTGCGGTCGGGGTGCTGCCCGAATTCCGGCGCCAGGGCGCCGCGCGCGCACTGATCCTCTATCTGCAACGCCGCGCCCGATCATTACAGCTGCATTCGGTAACGCTGGAGGTGTTGGCGCAGAATCGCCCGGGATTGGCTCTGTACGCGCAGCTGGGTTTCGTGCATAGCCGGGAACTGCTGCTGATGATTCTCGAGCCGAACAGCTTTGCCCTGGAAACGGCGCCGTTGACAAGTATCGTCGCTACCCCGCCGAACACCTTGCTGACCCATTTCGAGGCTTGCCATTCGGTTCCGGCGTCCTGGCAACGCGATCTACCGACCTTGCGCCACCGCCTTTCCCACCTTGCTGGACTGGGCTATTGGGAGCAGGGCGTATTGCTGGGCTATGTGCTCTACCAGCCACAGCGCACATACCAGATTATCCACGATCTTGGGGTTACGCACCATGCCGCTCATCCTTGGGTCATCGCACAGCACTTGTTGCAAGCCGTGCATCAACAGCGCCCTGCGGCTGGGGGCTATGTCATCAATGTCGTCGCCGAAGACCCTTTGGTATCCGCGTATCGTGCCGTGCACTATCGCACCATACACCGGCAATATGAGCTGCTCTGGAAGCCCGATGGGGATTCCGGTTGCGGGGAGGACTGACCATGGCGGCGGAACAAACCGGCGAGGCAACCTCAGCGACGCGCTGCGAAAGCTGCGGACGCTTTCTGGGTCCTTATACCACCTGTCCCTATTGCGGCGCCCGCGTGGCGGGGCGTGTCTCGTTGCGCGCCGTCAAAGTCGTTGCCGTGATGTTGGCGTTGGTAGGGTTGCTGGCTCTCTGGTGGATTGCCCGCCGGACTCCCGTGCCCTTGCTCACTGTGGAGCAGGCGCAGGGCACGATGAACCTGGCTTATGTGCGCTTGCAAGGCCGCATCACGCGCAGCCTTACCTACGATCCCGCGAGCGGCTATCTGGCGTTCTGGGTGGATGATGGCACTGGTGAGGCGCGCGTCTCTGCCTATCGTGATGTGACCGCTGACCTGTTGGCTGCCGGTGTGATTCCGGCGCCCGGTGATGAGGTGGAGCTTTCCGGTACCCTGCGCATCCGCGAGGATTTTGTGGCGCTTACCCTCAACCTGGCGGAGCACTTGCGGCTGAAACGCCCCGCGCCTGTCGCCGCCAAAGCCGGTACACTCACGGTAGCGGATGCGGGCTTGCGCGTGCGCCTGGAGGGGGAGGTCGAGCGCATTTGGCTTCCTTACGAGGGGTTGACGCTCATCACCCTGCGGGATGGGACCGGTGAGATTCCCGTGGTGGTGGATGAGTCGCTAACCGCGCTCACCGGCGCCCTGCCCGAGGTGCTAGAGGGGCAACCGTTGGTTGTCACCGGTACGGTGACTCTCTATCGCGATGAGCCGCAGCTCAGCCCTGCCAGCGTCGCCGATATGCGCTTCTCCGCCGCGCCGCCGCCGTTGGCAGAAGCTCAGCCAACGCCAGCGCTAGAAGCCACACTGGCGCCGCCAGCGACAGCAATGCCGCCACTGGCGACGCCGTCGCTGCCGACTTCCACGCCAACGGAAATTCCCCCCACACCGACGGCGACGCTGCTTCCCCCGCGCGCTCTGAACACTTTGAGCGCCGCTGAAGCCGGCGCCTGGGTGCGCGTGCGTGGGCGCATCGTGGCGATGACGGGGATCAAGGGGGGGCTTAAGGCCGTGCTGGATGATGCTACCGGGCAACTGGACCTGATCCTGTGGCAGCGCTTTTATGACGCTTTGCCCGTGCCCACTGCGGTGGATGTGGGCGCGGAAATTGAGATTGAGGGCGAACTCTCTCTTTACGAGGGTGTCCTCGAGTTGCAACCACAAAGCCCCCGCGATTTGATCGTGCGCACTGCCGCCCCCGAGATTCCCTGGGTAACGCTCTCCTCGCTTTCGGCGCAGGATGCGGGACGGATTGTGCGCCTGCGCGGCGTGACCGGAATACCTGAGTCTTTCTCTGCCGGTGTGAAATTGCCGCTGGATGATGGCTTTGGGGTCATCACAGTCTTGCTCTGGTCCAATGTGGCAGAAGCTCTTCCCCATCCGCCTGAAGCCGGGATGACGCTCGAAGTGGTGGGCGAAGTTTCCGTCTATCGCGATGCCCTGGAACTGATTCCGCGCTCCGCCCACGATTGGCGTCCAGGACCGTAACATGACTGCGCCATTCTCTGACCTTCTGCTGTGGACCCTGTTGGGCACCTGCGCCGCCGCAATCCTGGCGCTGTTGCCGGCGCTGCACATCTACAACGTTGCGGGCTTTTTGCTGCTTTTCGGGTCGGCGCTGGAGCCGGTGCTGACCCCCGAGCGCCTGGCTTTCCTCTTTCTTGGCTTGATTACCGGTTATGCGATGCTCAACACCATCCCCAGCATTTTCCTCTCCGTCCCTGATGAAAGCACGCTCTTTATCGTGCTACCGGGGCAGAAGTACTTGCTGCAGCGCCGTGGCTATGAAGCGGTCGTGCTCAGCGGGCTAGGGGGACTGGGCGGCGTATTCTTCCTGGCGCTCTTGGCTCCCGTGGCGGCGCGCATTTTACCCATTGTGCGCGAAATTCTGCGCCCGCACCTGGGCTGGATTCTGTGGACGGTCATCGCTTATCTTCTGCTCTCCGAATGGCCCAAAGGCGTCGATCGCGCTCCTGCGGGCTGGCGTCGCTGGTGGGATGCGTGGCGTTCCCTTATTGCGGGCCTGGCAACCTTCCTGCTTTCCGCGCTTTTGGGCTTCATCCTCATGTACCGTCCGCTTGTGCCGCTTGAGGTGGCGTACCAGAACCTGCTCCCGGCTTTTGTCGGGCTTTTTGCCGTGCCCTGGGTGGTTCAAAACCTGCTGGCGCGCGTCGAATTGCCACCGCAACATCGCGCGCGTACCCTGGATCTCTCGCCTCTGGTCCTTCTTCACGGCATTACTGCCGGGGTTCTGGGGGGCATGTTTGCCGCATTCTTCCCGGTGGTCACTGGCGGTATCGGCGGTCTCCTTGCCGGGCACGCCACCGCCCAACGCGATGACCGTGCCTTTATCATCTCTCAGGGCGCCTCCAAGGTGGCCTATTACGTGGGCGGCTTGCTGTTGTTCTTTGTGCCCGGCTTGCATCTGACCCGTGGCGGTATGGCGTGGATGCTCAGTACCCGCTACAGCAGCTTCACACCAGAAGCCTATTTCTGGGCGACGTCCGTTGTTCTGCTCGCTGGGACACTGTCCTTCTTCTTACTTCTGGCTCTGGCTCGCGTTATGATGCTGCTCGTCTCCCGGGTGAACTATCGCGTTTTGAGCTGGTGTACTTTGGGGATTCTGCTGTTGGTGGTCTGGGCGATCACGGGTTGGGGCGGAATGGCTATCTGCGCCGTCGCCACCGGTATCGGCTTGATTCCGGCGCTATGGGGGTCTCGCCGCATGAATTGTATGGGCGTGCTCTTGCTCCCTATCGCCTTGAACATGGTCGGTTTGGGCGACACCGTCGCCCGTCTTCTGGGTCTGCTCTAGCACCTATCTCAAATTCCTGCATAGGGGGTGTTTATTGTGGTGGGCTTTACCACCACAATAGACACCCCCTATGCAAAACGTAACTGCTCCGACTTCCGCCGTGAGGTGCAAATTTCGGGCTAGAGCCCGGTAGAAGGAGTGTTTTTCGCTGCCGCGCGAAACGCCGTACTCGGCGCCGCGGCAGCGAAAAACACTCTCTAAAATCGCGGCTTTAGCCGCTCTTCATTGTGCAAGCGGAAGAACGCTGACCAGTTACTGCAAAACTTCCCCTTTCCCTGCCAGGGAAAGGGGAAGTCCTCCGCTAAGGGCAATACCCTTCCTATCAAGAGCGCGCAGATAGCCGCGAATCAGCGCTGCGTACGCCCCCTCGCGGTGTCCCGCGCCCTTTTGTATGCTGCGTTAAGCCGCGGGAGTTTCCTCGAGCGTGATGCCCTCGGTGACCGGCTCTTCGACCTTCTTGCCCTTCTGCCGTTCCTCGAGCAGAACCCGTCCCTGATCCTGCAATTCCTTCGCGCGCGTCTGCAGGTCTTGGGTGGCTTCATTCAACTTCTCGCGGGCATCGCCCAGGGCTTTCTCCGCCCGTGCGCGCGCCTCATCCGCGACCTTGGTGGCTTGTTCGGTCAGCTCACCCGCCTTATGCGCCAGCTGATCACGGGTCTCTTCGCCCGATTGCGGGGCGAACAGAATCGCGGCGGCTGCGCCGATGAGCCCACCGACGAAGAAGCCAGTGAGAAATGCTCCGAAATCACTCTTTTGTGCCATTGGGGGTTCCTCCTTGTTGATTGTTAGTTGGTTGATTCGGTACAGACTTGGATTTGGGCCGGCTTGATGTGACCACGCCAGTCAGGTCTCCAATCACCTGGCGGACACCAGCGGTAAAGCTGGCAACCTTGATGACGGGCGAAACGAAATTCTCGCTCATGAACTCGGTTGTGCCGCGCACCGTAGACACCGTATCGTTCACGGAGTGCAGCAGCGGCTGAATCTCTTCCCGCAGCACCTTCGTCAAGGTTTGGATCTCGACAATCAGCACCAGCGCTGCCAATCCGATGAGAAAGGTCTCGACGGCGACGAAGACAATGGCGATATCGCGGATGACGGTGGTTGCGGCAGGAAATTTCGCCATGAGCACAATCGCGGTGATCAACAGGCCCAGCATGAGAATCACGCCGGCGATGATGGCAATCTGTGTGCGCTTTTGCTGCTCCGGCGAGGGTGTGGCAGCGGCAGGCGCAGGGCGCGGCTCAATGAGCTCCTTGTGGATCTGGGGTGCCTCGGGATCCATAGTTTCCACCTCCTTGAACGAACACATTTCTATTATACCATGCCGCCCAAAAGGTACAAGAGCAGCAATTCCCAATATGAGACACAGGAGTAGAATCAGGGTATCACTGCCTAACACCACACACCAAATCGAAGGAGCCGCGGATG
>JAFGFB010000200.1 GCA_016931315.1 Anaerolineae bacterium | reverse complement strand
TGCCCAGGCTTTTCAGTTTGATCCGCTGCAGATGATTTCCTCCGGCACGCTGGCAGTGACCCTGCCTCCGGAGCGCCTGGAAGCCACCTGGGCGGCTCTGGATGCGTTGGGCGTGCCCTTTGCGCATGTGGGGCAAGTTGTCGCCGGCAAAGGCGTGCAAATCTGGCACGCGGGACGGGTCATGCACCACACCGAGATTCGCTGCGAAGAGGATGAGCTCGCCCGCATGTGGGCGCTGTATCCACGGATGTGATGGGTATTGGGGGATGATTATGGCGATAAGGAAAATCGTGATTTACCCTGAGGGTGAGAAAATCCTGCGGAAAAAGTGCACGCCGGTCAAGCGCGTTCGGCAGGAGGCGCGCCAGCTGGCGCAAGACCTCGTGGACACGTTGAATGCGCATCCCGAGGGGATTGGGCTGGCTGCGCCACAGATTGGCGCGCAGCAGCGCATCGTGGTGGTGCGTCTGGGCGGGGGATCCGACAGCGAGCAGGAGCCGGGACCTCCGTTACCGCTCATTGATCCGAAAATTGTTGAGGCGGGGGATGAGAAACCGGATTTCGATGGTTGTCTCAGCCTGCCGGGCCTCTACGGTAAAACGGTCCGCCCGCATCACCTGCGCATTACGGGGTTGTACAGCAACGGGCGCGCCTTTGACCGGGTTTTCGACGGCTTCGATGCGGTCGTCGTGCATCACGAGCTGGATCACCTGGACGGTGTGCTCTTCATTGATCGCATTAGCCGCCTCGAGGACCTGTACCGGGTGCAGGAGGACGAGCATGGCGAGCCGGTGCGGGTCCCACTGACGTCCTTGACGCAGGTGTAAGTGTTGGCGCTGACGCTGGCGAATAACTGCCGGGCGCCTCGGTCCACCATGAGCGGCTGCAGTATCTGAACGAGGATCATCGAAATGCCATCTTTCTTCGATTGGTTGGGGCCAGCAATGGCGGTTGTATTCGCGTGTCTGTGGCTTTGGACCTGGTGGCGCTGTCGCAAGGCGGAACCCGCCCTCCCTCATGCCGCCTTGTCCGACGCCGTCCAACGCGAAGAGGCGGAGGACCTGCTCAAGGTTGCCTACTCCCTTGAGAACCTGGAGAATCCTGTATCCGTAGCGGAACTGGCGCGGGCGGCACGCTGCTCTGAATCGGTGTTGCGGGATGGGCTTGCGGTGCTCAGTGCATGGGCATGGATCGAGATGGTAGCTGAGGACCACCTGCGCCTGACAGAGAAAGGGCGATGCCGCGCCGGGGAGTTGACGCGCGCGCACCGGTTGTGGGAGCGCTATCTGGTGGAGCGTGAGGGCATGTCCCTGGATGCGGTTCACGCTGAGGCGCACCACCATGAACATGCTATGACGCCAGACGAGATCGAGCGTCTGGACGCGGAATTGGAATACCCCGTCTGGGACCCGCACGGACACGTGATTCCCGCGCCTGACAGCCGTTTACCGGTCATGTCGGCATGCTCGCTGTTGGAGCAGGGGCAGCCGGGCAGCCGCTTGAAAATCGTTCAACTCAACGATTCATCCTCGGAGCTTCTGTCGCAGTTGGTGGCACTGGGATTGGAGCCGGGTGTGGAACTGGAAGTTCGCGCACGGGAGGCCTCGCGCGTGTTGGTACGGGTCAACAGTCACGATGTGCCCCTGTCTAATGTCGCTGCGCAGGGCATCTTTGTGGTACCGGCGCCAACTCTGCCGGTTCCGCTGGGAGAACTGCCCATTGGTAGTCAGGCGCGGGTGGCGGAAGTCCGGGGCGGTGGGAAGCACCAGCGTCGCATGTTGGACATGGGTTTTGTGCCTGGCGCTGAGGTCATTGTAGTCCGCGAGGCGCCCTTAGGCGATCCCGTAGCCTATCGCGTCAAGGATACTTTGATTGCCTTACGCAAGGAGGACGCCGATACTATCCTGGTAGAGGAAGTGGGCGATGCTTAAGACAGTGATTGTCGTGGGCATGGCTGGCAACCCCAACGTGGGCAAAAGCGCTATCTTCAACGCTTTCACTGGTGGTCACCAGCACGTGGGCAACTGGCCCGGCAAGACGGTCGAACGGGCGGAGGGCGTCTTTGAGTACCAGGGCCGGGAGATTCGTTTGGTTGACCTTCCTGGCACTTACAGCCTGGCGGCGCAATCGCCTGAGGAGGTGATTGCCCGCGATTACATTGTGTCCGGCGAGCCGAATGTAGTGGTAAGCGTTGTGGATGCTACTTGCCTGGAGCGCAACCTTAACCTGGTGCTGCAGATTCTGGAGTTGACCGATCGGACCGTGGTCGCGCTCAATTTGATGGATGAAGTCGAACGGCAGGGATGGAAAATTGATGTCCGGGCCCTGGAGGAGGCGCTAGGGGTCCCGGTGATTCCTACGGTGGCGATCGAGGAGAGGGGGCTTCCGGAGCTACTAGAGGCGATTGTGCAGGTCGCGGAGGGGCGGCGGGAAACGCATCCCGTACGAGTGGACTATGGTGTGACGGTCGAAGGGCACATTGCTGGTTTGCAGGCTGATCTGCGGCAAATGGGCATTGAGAGGCAAAGCCGTTGGGTGGCGGTCAAGCTTCTCGAGGATGACCCGCAGATCGTCACGGCTTTCGGCCAGGGGGACTTGACGGCGCTGGGATTCGGGACGCTCGCGCTCAAACGGGAATCCCTGCAGGCGCTTTTGCGGCGTGCCGTGCGGCTGCGCGAGCAAATTCGACCCGACGCTAAGGTGGAGATCATCCGCCGTCGCTATGAGTTCGCCCATGATCTGGTGCACCGTATTGCTCACCGTCTGTATCCGGAGCAGGAGAGCCTGACGGACCGGATTGACCGCATCGTCACGCATAAGGTCTGGTCGTGGCCCATCACGTTGGCCCTGTTTCTGTGCCTGTTTTGGGTCACCATTACCGGGGCGGATATCGTGGGCGGCTGGCTGGCTGGCGGCTTTGCCTGGGTGATCCCTGCTGTTCGCAGCGGGTTGACGGCGATGCAGGCGCCCTGGTGGGTCATCGGCGCTCTGGTGGACGGTTTCCTCGTCGGTGTGACGACCGTGATCACGGTTATGTTGCCTCCCATGGTCATCCTCTTTACGGCTTTTGCCCTGCTCGAGGACCTGGGTCTTTTGCCCCGCGTTGCTTTCAACCTGGACCGTCCCATGCAAGCTCTGGGATCCCAGGGTAAGCAGACACTTACCTGGGGGATGGCGTTTGGCTGCAATGTCACAGGCATTATGGCGTCTCGCATCATCGAGAACAAGAAGATCCGGTTGGTATCCATTCTGACCAGTCCACTCATCATTTGCAGTGGGGGGTATGGCGCGGGTATCGCGTTGGTGATTGCCCTTTTTGGTGACCAGGCGCTGCCGGTGATGCTCTCTCTCGTCTTTCTGAGTGTGGGAGCTGCGGCGCTGGCGACCCTGATTTTGAACAAGACGCTCTTTCGTGGCGAACCCGGTGGCTTTGTGTTGGAAATGCCCGCATACCGCAAGCCCAATTGGGCGCAGGTGGCATGGCGGGCGTTGGTGGATCGCGTGGCGCACACGATGGGGCGGGCGGTGGAGTTCGCGGGACCAGCGTCGCTGCTCATCTGGATTCTGGGCAATGTGCCCCCGGATGTTCCCTTTGAGAAAACGGCGGTTGGCTGGCTTGTGCGCTCGTTGGCGCCGCTCGGAGGTCCCTTTGGCTTGAATGGTGAGATGCTCACCGCGCTGCTCTTTACCTTGCCGGCCAAGGAGATCGTTGTCCCCGCCCTGGCGATGACCTATGGCTTGCAGACTACGCTGGTGGAATCAGAGCAGGTGTTGGCTTATCTGCCTGAAGTGTGGACCCCGCTATCGTCATATACGTTCATTGTGTTTTACATGCTCTATCTGCCGTGTATCGTGACGATGTGGACGATGTGGAAAGAGACCCGCAGCCTCAAATGGACCGCGATGGGGCTTATGGTGTCGCTGGTGATGGCGAGCATCATCACGTTTCTGGTATATCAGGGCGGGCACTGGCTTGGCTTCTAGCATGATCTGAAGGTGTTTTTTCTAGAGCGGCAAACCTGGCTAGACTAACGAGCATGTGGGCGATGCAAGGCCGCAAAGAGGTAGCTTTTTTGTGATTTTGCGGGCGCAGCCCGCAAAATCACGCTCGCGGAGAGAGGCGCAGAGGGTTTACGGAAAAGTTGAAAGAGGTTGAAGCGGAGGATAGGGAGATTACTGTTACTATGGAACATCAGAAAGAAGAACAGACGGGGAACTATTCAGCCAGGATTATGGAAGAGGCTACCAACCCCAGACACATGCGCCGCATGCCGGACGCTGATGCGATGGGGATTATTCACGGCTGTTGTGGCGATACCATGGAGCTGTACCTGCGTCTGGAAGGCGGCAGCATCCAGGAGGCGACGTTCATGACCGACGGTCACGAACCTGCCCGCGCCAGCGCCAATCTGCTCTGCACGATGGTCGCGGGGCTGTCGCTGGAGGCGGCGGCGCAGATTACCCCCGCAATGTTGAGCGAGGCGCTGGGCGGACTGCCAGAGGCCAAGTTGCACTGCGCGAAGCTGGCGGCGGAGACGCTGCACAAGGCGCTGGTCAGCGGCAAGTGGGCGGGGAGCTATCACGCGACGTTGCGGAAGGCACTCGGGCATGCGCTACTGCTGGTCCCGTCGGCGGCGGCGTGCATTCGCAATGCGACGGGGGAGATTCTGCTGGTGCGTCGGGGAGATGGCGCGGCCCTGTGGGGTTTTCCCGGCGGCATTATCGAGCCGGGTGAGAGCGCTTTGGATGCCGTCAAACGCGAGGTGTGCGAGGAAATCGGGTTGGAGATTGAGCCGTTAACGCTGATTGGGGTCTACACCAGCCCGGAGTATATTTTCATCTACCCCAATGGCGATCAGGTGCAGCCCATGACGTTTTTCTTTGAGTGTCGAGTGGTGGGCGGCGACCTGCGTCCTGACTTCCTCGAAACCCTTGAGGCGCGTTATTTCGGGCCTGAAGAGGAGCTGCCCCCCATGCGTCCCTGTTGCGTGGCGAAAGCCAGGGATGCTTTCGCCTTTCGGGGGCAGGTATTCCTTCACTAGCGTTGGGTGGCGCATCGGGCAGATATCGCCCGGGCGTCTGATAACTTGCCAGTTGGCATGCCGTGTGAGCTGCACTTCGGGGCGCGGATTGCCACATTCGCCAGCCCTGGCGCTACACCGGCAATCTGCGAGAAGGGGGTGGGAATATGTTTACGGATAAATTCATCTCGGTCATGGTGGCCAGTACGCTTGCCTGTGTGGTTACCACCATTGGCATCTTTATCATCAGCAGGTATGAGCGTTGGGGGAAAGAACACTCTGCCTACTTTATGAGCTTTGCGGCAGGAGTGTTGATCTCGGTGTCCTTCATGCACATCATTCCCAAGGCCTTTGAGATGAACGACTCGGCGCCCATATTCCTGTTGGCGGGCTTCCTGGGCTTGTATCTGTCCAATCGTCTTGTGAAACTCTACGTCTGCCGTGAGTACGATTGCATGGATTATGTTGTGGGCTTTATCCCCATGTTGGGGATTGGCCTGCACTCCTTCATTGATGGGATCATCTACGCGGTGACCTTCAATGTGAGCATCCTCACGGGCATTCTGGCAGCGATTGGCATGGTGCTGCACGAATTCCCTGAGGGGATTGTCACTTTTGTGCTGCTGGAACGGGGAGGTGTGGGGCGACGCCGGGCGGCCTTCTATGCGTTTTGGGCTGCCGCGATCTCTACACCCCTGGGCGCGTTGGTTGCCTTCCCCTTCATCCGCACGATCACACAACCCATGTTGGGCAATCTGCTGGGGCTTTCTGCGGGGGCGTTGGTCTATGTGGGGGCGTCGCATTTGCTTCCCGCAGTTGAACAAGAGCGCAAGCGTCACAGTTTCTTCGCGCTGGCGGCCGGCGTGCTGGTGGCGGTGGGGATTATTCTTTCCAAAGGCTGAGGCGCGCCTTGGGGGCAAAATCACGCTAAAATAAATCTCTTCGAGATTTTCACCCTCATTTTGAAACGCGCCTATCTTGTAAACGGCCTTTATCGGCGGTCAACTCTCTGCACTTTCTTTCTGCAGGTGCGATTATCGTGAACGGGGCGCAGCCCCGTTCACGATAATCACAAAAAGAGCCACCCTCTGCGCCCCGGTAGGGGCGTTTGAGATCGTCGCCTCCAAGTTGAAACGCACCCCATAAAACATTCTTTTTTCTCGTATCATGCAAACGCCTTCCCTTTGAGTGATTTTGTGCGGTGGGGTTTCACCCCACCGCACAAAATCACTTTTTTCTACGCCCCGCAGGGGCGTTTGAGATTTT
>JAFGFB010000199.1 GCA_016931315.1 Anaerolineae bacterium | reverse complement strand
TCGTAGCCACCCGCCCAGGTCTCGTAGCCACCCGCCCAGGTCTCGTAGCCACCCGCCCAGGTCTCGTAACCACCCGCCCAGGTCTCGTAACCACCCGCCCAGGTCTCGTAACCGCCAGCCCAGGTCTCGTAACCACCCGCCCAGGCATTCCAACCATCGCTCCAACTCTGATAGGCAGCCACCCAATCATTGAAAGCGCTAGACCAATTGGTTGTGCCGCCAGCCCAGGTTTCGTAACCACCCGCCCAGGTCTCATAACCACCCGCCCAGGTTTCGTAGCCGCCTGCCCAGGTTTCATAACCCAGAATATGGAACTGCTCCGTCTCCGGGTCATAAACCGTCAAACCCTGATAGTGAAGATCGCCCGCTAGATCAGCCGTCAGATCCATGCCGGCATTGGCAACGCCCTGAATGGTCGTGGAAACAGCGTCCGGAGCCCAGACACGTCCAGCGCCTTGTTGCCAGATGCTATAAGCCGCCTCTCCGGTATACTCGCTAAATTGAGGGCGTGCGGTGAGCGCCAAGCGGTACTTGACTTGATCAGGGGTCAGCGCAGGGTCATCACTGAGCATCAGCGCTGCAATGCCGGAAACCACCGCCGCCGACATCGAGGTGCCAGCAGTCTTGAAATAGAAGGGCGGAATACGGTTTTCCGGATATTGCTGAGCCAGATAAGCATCAGTACGCATGAGTGAGACGATGTGCGCGCCAGGTGCAATTACATCCGGCTTGACAAAAGCATCGATGGTTGGCCCACTTGCTGAGAACTCTGGAATGTAATCATCCCCAAAATCGGAAGGGGTGTAATTATCGGTGAAAGCCCCCACAGTAATCACATAGGGTGTATTGCCGGGAACACCAATGCTCAACGGAGTCGGACCACCATTACCGGCGCTGGCGACTACCACGATACCCGCGTCCCATGCCGCCATGGATGCCAGACAGAAAGGATCAGCCCAATAGGGCGATAGCGGTTGCGCATACATGGAGATGTTAAGTACGCGGATATTGTAGGTATCTTTGTTATCAATCACCCACTGAATGCCACGCAGGACGTCGGCATAGGTACCCACACCCTGTTCATTAAGCGCGCGCACGGACACTAGATTTGACGCTGGCGCAAGCCCCAGGTAGACGTCTGTTTGTGACTTGTAGGTGCTGTTGCCCACGATACCCGCCACATGTGTGCCGTGCCCATTGGGGTCACCGGGGGATTGCATCACCTTCTTCCCGATGTAAGTCATATCGGCGATAGCGTCGTAGTAAGCGAGAAAACGCTCAGCGTTCCCCTCACCACCCCGGCGCAGGCTTGCAAAACGCGGCTCGATACCGGTATCCAGAAACGCCACGGTGACGCCTTGTCCCAAAGTGCCCTCTGACCATACCTCAGCCGCGCCCACCGACTCGGCAAACTCGACCTCACCCCAAGCCTGGTTTCCAGCAGCTTCTACCTTGTGATTGGGAAAGACGCCTAGAATTTCTTCTGCCTCAAGCAATGATGCCGAAGCAACTGCTGGAATATCAGCCAAAACAGCATTGATGATGGCATAAGTCTCAATGACCTGCCCACCATTCTGCTCGACAGCAGAGATTGCATGCTCCAGGCTCGCACCACGCACAATCATCTCAACTCGAGATGTCGCCGCATGCAACGTGCTGCCGGACAAAGCAAAAGTCAGAGTGATTATTACCAGGAATACCGCTACAGCTCGCTGAATCTGCGTTTTGATGCTCATGATTTCCCCCAGAATAGACGGTTTTCCGACAAAATTAACATAACAGGTATGAAACCGCTATCTAATTTTAACATTAATCTAACCAAAAATGAATAGTACTTAAGTACTATTCGCGAGAAAAATGGATGTGCGAGTTTAGAAGAGGGGCTTTGCTCTTGGTCGTGCACCTCACGACAAAAGCCTGAACAGTGACAGCACAGAAACGGGGGCGATCATTTTTGGGAACAGCGTTTTGAGCTGTTCCCAAAAACGCAGACAAGGGGTTTACCGGTGAGCTTCAGGCGCTCAGGATATCGGCATAAACATCAGCGCCGACGCCGCCCAGAGCGCTTGCGTGCATCAGAGCGACGTGAAGATGTCGCAGAAAGTCGCTCCACCGGTGCGGCAGCAACCGCCACAGCGGTACGGCGCGTCTCGCGTTGGAGCATGCGCAAGTACCCCTTCCAACCACGTTTCTGGAGGGTCTGCAATGCCCCCCAACCTGACTCGGCATTCAACAATGCGGTCAGCGTCATGGTAACCGCGGAGATTAAACACCAGATGCACGTTGCCCCAATGACAAAGGGCTGCAAATAGGTCAACCAGATTGAAAAAAGAAAGCCGAAAGCTGCGAGCAGAAAACGTACAAGAAGCATTGCTCCAGCATAAGGGCCTCGAAGCCACTGCTCGTAAACATACGTCGCGAGAATAGCTGCATAGCCAATCACACCAAGCAGAGCCATCGGCAAAAAGCCCAAGAGGATAGCATAGCGACTCCCCTGCACCACATTGCATTCCCCGATAGGGCCGCAAAACACCTCAGTTTCGGTGACTTCAACGTTGAGGAGATACAGAGCAACGCCCAAACCAATCAGGGCTATGCCTAATTTAACCCACAATGGGACTCGGGTCAGGAACTGCGAACGCCAAAGCGCGGGACGGGCCAGAGCTAGCGCCAGCACAATCATGAGCACTAGCAATGCTGCCGAAATGGCGTTGGCGGGTAAATCACGTAGGAAGCGCACTCGCCACAGGGGCCGCCCATCCGCCTCCTCAATCTCGGCATCCAGGGTGATTGCCTCTTCCAGACCCGGGATGGTGGGCCAATCATTGCCACCCACGGCGAGCAAGTCCGCTATCAACCCAGGCAGCTGCGTGGGAATCTCCACGGCGCCCACCAACACCGTTTCATTGATGATCATCGCAGGCGTACCGCGGCGCTCTAAAGGTACCGCATATTGTTCCCACGCTGTTTGGAACAAACGCTGCCCCAGAGAGGTCGTGGTATCCACCCGTAGGATATACAAACTATCACCGTATCGAGCTTCGAGTGGGGGCAGGTCACGTTCCTCCACCTGTTGGCAGAAAGAACAGAGCGGCGAGGTAAAATACACGACACGCACCTGACCTGTTGGCATGCCCGTCGGTGAATCTATGTCCTGGGCCAATGTTGGCAACGGCGGCGTTCCCAATAGTAATCCCAATAACACAAACAAGAGCCGTATTCGAAATTTCATTTTTACCTCTACGCTTTCAAATTCACAATAGCTTTATTATATAAAAAAGACCAATATTTGTCAAATTGTGACTTTAAAAGGCCCAAGCTCCCATTGCTCATAATTCAGACCTGATGTAGACTAAGAGTTGGCGTGGGATTGACAGCGCGCTTCGATACGAAAATCGTCTCGATCAGATCACCATGACAATGGTAACGGGTACCTGATCGCCAGGGAAATCCACACTCCGGAGCATGCGCAGGCAGCGGGGATCACCCCAGGAGGTCAAACGTGCAGATTTTGGTGTTTAACTGTGGCAGCTCGTCGCTTTCCTATAAGCTCTTCAACGGCGAGACCCCGGAGGCTTTGCACATCGTCAGCGCGGGCAAGGCGCATCGCGTAGGAGTTACCAGCGACGAAGCCGCGTTCATCGAGCACCGCTATGGAACAGAGCAAGTCCGGTTGGTTACCCCCATTCCCGACCATCTCCAGGCTGCGACGCTGGTTTTTGACTTTGTGCGCAGCCGAGGGTTGACTGTGGAAGCAATCGGACACCGCTTTGTCCACGGTGGAACGATATTTGGCCGCAGCACGCAGCTAAACCCCGAGACATTGCCGATGCTCGAACGTTGCCTGCCGCTAGCTCCACTGCACAACCCCAATTCGATGGCGGTAATCCATGCTGCGTTCAATGCCTACCCTGGCGTTCCAGAATACGTCACCTTCGATACTGCCTTCCATGCGACGCTTCCGCCGGAAGCCAGCACTTATGCGCTGCCCCACGCTATAGTGGAGCGCTATGGTTTTCGCAAATATGGCTTCCACGGACTCTCTTATCAATCGGTAATGGAATCCACTGCACGCTATCTGGATCACGATCTGGAAGGTCTCAAAATTGTCGCCTGCCATCTGGGAACGGGCGGTGCCAGCGCCGCTGCAATTCGAGATGGACAATCTATCGAAACCACCATGGGCTATTCTCCCTTGCCTGGGTTGATTATGAGCACGCGCAGCGGAGACCTGGACCCCACAATAGTGCTGGAACTTTGCGCCCAGCACGGCTACACTCCCGAGCAGGTCACACACATGCTAAACCATGAAAGTGGGCTATTAGGCATCTCCGGTTTCTCCAGTGACATCCGCGATATCCTACGCCGCCGCGACGAGCAGGGGGATGCGCGCGCGGCGCTAGCTTTTGCCGCCTATAGTCACCGCCTCAAACTAGCGCTGGGCGGTCTGATTGCTGTGCTGGGAGGGCTGGATGTGTTGATTTTCACCGATGACGTCGGGCTGAAGGTACCAGAGGTGCGCGCCGCCGCCTGCGCCGGCATGGATTGGTGCGGAATACGCCTCGATCCGGAGAAAAATGGAGCCGCGCACGGCGAGACCATTGCCGAAATTGGGGCAGACCGCGTGCGGGTGCTGGTTATCCCCAATGATGAAGAAGGTATCATCGCGGCGGAAGGATTACGCCTGCTGGGGCAAGCGGGTTGAGGTCTGGTGTTAAGGAGGTCCGTGATGGAATATGACAAGGACAAAGTAGATGAGATGATCCTGGCTCTGCTATATCTCACCAGCTCACAAGACAAATACGCCACCAGGGCCTGGAAGGGATTAGATTGGCAAGCCATGGATCGGCTGCACCAAAAGGGCTATATCGGTGACCCCAGGGGCAAATCCGCCTCGGTGGAAGTCACCCCTGAAGGCGCAAAACTCTCGAAAGAGCTCTTCTTCAAGTATTTTGGGAAGAGAGATTGAGCGCCCCAATTCTGTTCATCTTTTCCGGATTGCCCGGCACAGGAAAGACGATGCTGGCAAGGAGCCTGGCGCGAACCTACAAAGCCGTCTATTTCCGGATCGATACCATCGAGCAAGGCTTGCGAGAACTCTGTTCCATAACTGTTCAGGGAGAAGGATACCGCCTCACCCACAGGATTGTCGCGGACAATCTGCAAATCGGGAACGCCGTCGTTGTAGATTGCTGCAACCCCTGGGCATTGACGCGCGACGAATGGGAAGCCCTGGCGCTTGAGCATAGCAGCAAGAGTATCAACATTGAGGTCGTCTGTTCAGATAGGGCTGAGCACCAGCGCAGAGTCGAAAGCCGCGAAGCAGATATCCCCAACTTTGATCTACCTACCTGGGCAGAGATTGAGACGCGAGATTACCAGGCATGGGACAAAGAGATCATTCGAATTGACACAGCGGGGAGAGATTCTGACGCTTGTGTCGAGGAGCTAATCGAGAAAATTGCTGCCAAGATTGCCAGTCTTTCTAAAGCAAGCATTCCGGAGACAAGCCGATAACCTGCAAAGCCGAGTTCCGAGCCTTGGGGGAAGCCCCAAAGACCCAAACCACTGACAGGCAAATGATGATCCAGAGGTATACAGATGTCAAAACACAAGAAAGATCCTTTGCTGGAAGCCCTAAAGGAAGGCCAGTCCTATACCTGGACTATCCCAGATGGCGGCAACCTGGCTTCGATGCGCGCCGCCCTCAAACATGGACAGACGCTCACAATGTCCCCTATAGCGGATCCCAACGAAATTCGGGTTGGCGATCTGGTCCTGGTGAAGTGGCATCAAAGCGATATCTTCCATGTTGTGGGAGATATTCAGGAGGAGCAGTTCCTGATCGTGAACAGTCTGGGAAAAATTAACGGTTGGGTTACAGCGCAAGACATCCTTGGGAGGGTGACGAAGATTGTTGAGCCTGAGCCGAGACCCACTGTAGAGATGATGCTGGAGCAATTGGAAGCGGCTTACCGGGCATTTATCGCTTCCGAGAATGCCCTCCCCGACGAAGCCCAACGACTTCTGACCATTATTGATGATCTACGTTGGTACGCAGCGAGAATCGGCAACGAGCGTTTGTATACCATGCCGCGCTCAAACAAATGGAGTTTCGAGCAGAATCTCTGGCGGCTGACCAGGCAAGCCCGAGAGAACGCATCGCCTGTACCCAGACGTCTGTACACCCTCATTGATGCCGGCAAACAAGCCGTTGGTCTGGCGAGTGAGATTGTGATGTTATTCGAAACAGCACAATGAGCAACGTCAAAGGTGCTCCGAGGCAAAGCATCTGGCGGTGCTACCCATAAGAAATCACGCTGGCAGCGCAAAAACGAAAGGATAATGCATTGATTACCCCAAAAGATATCATCGGTCATCTTCATGGAGGTCGGGCCCTCGATGTGGCAACGGGTAGCGGCAGTTTCATCCATTTTTTGCTGGAGGGTCTGCCCGCCTATACCGAGATCATTGGACTCGATGCCAGCGAACGCGCAGCAGCAGCCTTTGCAAAAACCTTCGCCGACCGACCAGCTATCCGTTTTGTGCTCGGGGATGCAATGGCTCTGAGTTTCGAGACTTCCTCCTTTGATCTGGTTTGTATCGCCAATTCGCTCCATCATTTCGATGAACCAGCAATGGTGCTGGCTCAAATGCTGCGCGTATTGCGTCCCGGCGGGTACCTGTTGGTAGCGGAAATGGTCTGTGACAGGCAGACTGAGACGCAGTTAACCCATGTTTACCTGCACCACTGGTGGGCAGCAATAGATTCCCTCAGCGGTATCACACACCATGAGACCTACCAACGGGAAGCGCTCGTCGCCATGGTTAAAGACCTGGAGTTGGAAGGGCTGGCGCTCTACGACCTGGCAGACACCAGCGAGGACCCCAAAGACCCGGCAATTCTCACCCAGCTAGACCCAGTCTTCGAACGCTACACGCAGCGCGCTTCAGGACATCCCGAGCTGCAAGCATGGGGCACGAAGCTGCGCGAGCGGGTGTTGACCACCGGGTTTCACAGCGCCACCACGCTCATCGCACTCGGGAGCAAGTCACATGCCAGAACTGAATGAACTACAGTAGGTCATTGCCCGCATTCCAGCCTGGCAGGGAGTTTCGGGAATCCAGGTAGAAGGCATTACAGGTCTCACCCATGCCAACTGCCGCCCAGATGAAAGGCGCTGACCGCGCCTGGTCAAAACTTGTCAGCCTACCCTCCCATATTCACCACAATCACTTTGACACCCTGCCCGGCAATAGCAGCACGCTCAGCAGCAGGTGCGGCGGCATCGGTGATCAGGTAGGTCATGGAGGTAATTGGCGCGACCTGACTGGGCGCAAGCATTCCAATCTTGCTGCCATCGGCCACGACAATAACCTCCCGTGCGCGCTGAATCGCCAGGCGTTTAAGAGGAATTCGCTCGCTAACACGGTTGGTGATGCCATAAGCAGCGGCAACACCCCGCGCACCGATGAAGGCTTTGCTAAAGTTCAGGTCAAAGAGCTCCATTGCTTTCTGCGCCAGCAAGCCCGTGAAACTCAGCGTGGGCACATGCAATTCTCCACCGATGACGACCGTGGAGATGTTCGGGCTGCGCGAGAGACATACGGCAATATTGAGGTCGCAGGTCACAATCGTCAATCCCTGCCGGTCAAGGATATGAGGGACGATCCGCGCCGTGGTTGTGCCGCTATCCAGGAATATGGCTTCATTATCTGCGATCATCGCCGCAGCAGCGCGGGCAATTTGCTCCTTAGATTCTTGATGGGTAACCTTCTGTTCGAGTTCCAGACACGCAGGCTCCTCTATCGCGGGCCGTGACGAACTCAATACCGCCCCACCAAAAGTGCGCTTTACAAGCCCCTCAGCCTCCAAAGTATCCAGGTCGCGGCGAATGGTAGACTCGGCCACATTGAGGTGCTGCGCCATATGCACAACCGTCACGACAGGTTCTCGTTCCAACATTGCCAGTATTTGCTGATGCCTCTGAATGGGTAACATGAACTCTCCTTAGGGAATCAATATGAATAGACCGTGTATGGCGCGGAACTCCCTATCGGTTCACCCTCTCACTGGTCGGGCACACCGGTAATCAATCACGCCTTCGGAAAAATGCGTCTCAATTACCCCTATTATAGCGCGTTTTTGCGCGTTTGTCAACTTATATACTCGAATATGGCGTTTATGAGTTTTTAAGCATTTTGATGCTTGACATCGCTCGTTTACAATGCTATAATAAGGGTGTTTGTGAGTGCAATTGTGCAAGTTTACTCGAGTACAGAAGATTCATTATCCAAAGGCGCATCGTCACGCCAAATCTCAAACGTGAGTTGCTCAGACGGCGCTTTAGTAGAATGAGGAGGATCAACTCAACGGAAACGAATGCCAGGTATAACCCCAAGTGTCGTTAGTGTATCCCATTTCAAATCATGGAGGAGAAAATGAATACCCTCAAAGCGACTCGTTTGTGGAGTACGATTGCGATTCTGATCATCATTGCTTCAGTGTTGGCTTCATGTGCTACGCCTACCCCGGAGGTAATTATCCAGACCGTCGAAGTCACTAAGGAAGTTGAGGTAACCCGCGAAGTCGAGGTGGTCAAAGAAGTGACGGTTGAGGTCGAAGTACCGATGGATCCCAGCCAGATGGGCGTCGCCGCCCCACTGAACACCGAGGTCAGTGGCGAGGTGGAATTCTGGCATTTCTGGGGTTCACCTGTGCGTCGCGCCGCCATTCAGCGCGCCGTGGCAATTTGCCAGCAAAAACTACCCAACATCAAGATGACCGAGGTCTTCAAGCCCTGGGGTGATATCTGGACGGCTAACATCGCCGCTGTCGCCGCCGGTTCGGGAATGCCGGATGTCATCGTTGAAGATCGCCCGATGCTCCCGCAGCGCGCCCGCGATGAAGTCGCGACGAGCCTGCAACCCTTCATCGAGCGTGACGGTATGGATTCCAGCCAATTCTGGCCCTTCACCTGGGAAGAGGCCACCTATGAGGGCGAGGTCTATGGTATCCCCTTTGAGACCGATCTGCGCGTGTTGTTCTGGAACAAGCAACTCTTCCAGGAAGCCGGGTTGGACCCCAACCGTCCTCCAGAGACCTGGGATGAACTATTGGAATACGCCGACAAACTCGATGTGAAGAATGAAGACGGCACCTACCAGCGCATCGGTTTCTTCCCGCTGTGGAACATTGGCCCCGACTTCTGGACCTACACCACTGGTCATACGCTCGTGCAGGATGGCGCGCCCGTGGTAAATGATCCAAAATTCGTGGAAACGCTCACCTGGATTAAAACCTGGGTGGATCGCTACGGCGGCTATCAGAACGTGCAAAACTTCAAGGCGCAATTCGGCGCTGCCCCCAACGATATCTTCATGGCAAACGGCACGGCTATGCTCATTGATGTTGCCGGTTATCACTCCCAACTCAGCTTCTATCGCCCGTACGCGGTCCTTGCAGATGGCAGTCGCCCGCGCATGGAATGGGGAATCAGCTTCATCCCCTACAAAGAGGTCAAGGCCGATTGGAGCGGTGGTTTTGCGCTTTCTATTCCAAAGGGCGCCCGTAACCCCGAGGCTGCTTGGGAATTCATCAAGTGCATGTCGGGCCCCGAGGCACAAATCTCCTGGACGCGCGACACCTATGCCCTCCCCACCAACAAGAATGCCGCTTACGACCCGGTGTTGATGGCTGACCCGTACTGGAAAGCGATTATGGAGAATATGGAGTGGAGCCAGGGAACAGTCTATGTGCCTGGTTATTCTAACTGGACCGAGCAGCTTGGCCCGCGTTATGAGAAGGTCTGGCTCGGCGAGCTTGATCCCGCCACAGCTTTGCAAGAAGCTCAGGCTGCCATTGACGAGACAATCGCCAAGAATAAATAGCTCACAACCAGCACTCTGCTCCGTAGCCGATATGACAGGGGAGATGGCAACCGCCCTCTCCCCTGTTTTTAAGAAAGACCTTTTCAAAAGGACACCTTCGGACAATAAGGGGGTCGCATGACACACCTACAACTCGAAGCTGCGCCAAGGATCAACAGTAACCGGCGTGTACGCCTGCCTGCCACACCGGCCCGCAAAGAAGCCTTCACAGGCTGGCTCTTTGCGCTGCCATGGATTCTTGGCTTTCTGCTTTTCACGGTTGGGCCAATGCTCTTTTCGCTTTATACCAGCTTCACGCGCTACAACATCACCACTACACCAGTTTGGGCCGGTTTGCAGAACTTTCAGGAGATTTTCCAGGATGAACGGTTCTACACCTCGCTCTCGAATACCTTCTGGATGGTAGTAGTCAAAATCCCTATTGTCACTGTCGTCTCGATCGGCATCGCGTTAATGCTGTCGCTCGATCTTCCGGGCGGGCGCTTCTTCCGCACAGTGATCTATTTGCCCAACGTGCTTTCAGGTGTAGCAGCGGTCTTCCTCTGGCAGTGGATTCTGCGACCCAATGGGCTTTTCAACCAGGCACTAGCACTCTTTGGCATCAAGGGGCCGGGCTGGTTTGTAGACCCCCTATGGACGAAGCCCGGCATGGTGGTCATGGGAATGTGGTGGATTGGCAGCAACATTCTGATCTATCTGGCCGGGCTTAAAGGGATTCCTAAGGAGCTCTACGAGGCTGCCACCATTGATGGCGCACGCGGTTGGGCAAAGACGCGCCACATCACACTGCCGCTGCTTTCTCCCACCATCTTCTTCCAGGTTGTGACCAGCATCATCGGCACTTTTCAGATTTTCACCACAGCCTATATTCTCTCCGGCACCACCGTGGATGGGGGGCCGGGGCAATCCATGTTGTTCTATGTCCTCTATCTCTACAACCGCGCCTTCGGCAAATCTGGACCGGCAGGTTTCCAAATGGGCTACGCCGCGGCGCTGGCATGGATTCTGTTCATCATTATCCTGGCAATCACACTCTTCCAGCTGTGGCTGGCGAAGCGCTGGGTCTATTATGAGTCTGGGGATCGCCAGTAGGAGAAACACATGACCGCAATAACACTCCCAACAGAACGTCGGTCCAAAATCCAGGCAACCGTGAGACGCGCGGGGCGTGTACTTGCCTGGTTAGTACTGGTAGGCATCGCTATCCTATGGTTGGTGCCCTTTATCTGGATGCTCTCAACCTCCCTCAAAGACCCCACCGATTTGATGAACAAGAGCTGGATCCCCACACGCCTGGCATGGGAGAACTTCACCTACGCCTTTAGCTACGGGATGTGGGAACAATGGACCATGAACACAGTCATCATCACGCTCGTCAGCGTCATAGGCACAGTGCTCTCTTCCACCCTCGTTGCTTATGCTTTTGCGCGCCTCCGCTGGCGAGGGCGCGATTGGCTCTTCAGCTTGGTGCTGGCCACGATGATGCTACCCGATGTGGTGACGATGATTCCGCGTTTTATCATTTTTGCCAAGATTCCGGCATTCGGCTTTCAAGGCTCAAGGAACTGGATCAACACCTTTCTGCCCCTCACAATACCAGCCTTTACCGGCAGCTCCTTCTACATCTTCCTGCTGCGCCAATTTATCCGCTCGATCCCCATGGAACTTTCAGAAGCCGCAAAGATTGATGGTGCATCCGAACTGCGCATTTGGTGGAGCATCATTATGCCCCTGGCAAAGCCCGCAGTTGCCGCAGTCGCCATCTTCACGTTCCAGGGCGCATGGCAGGACTTCATGGGACCGCTAATTTATCTACAAAGTGAGCGGCTGTATACCCTGCAAATCGGTCTGCGACAGTTCGAACATGCCGCTGGAGGCGCCCCTGCCTGGAACTGGCTTATGGCGGCGAGCCTGGTTGTCATTATCCCGGTGCTCATCATTTTTGTCCTCTTCCAAAACTACTTCATCGAAGGGGTACAGATTGGTGGTAGCATCAAGGGGTAATATGCAAATCAAAAGCACTGAAGGACAGGGATTTCAACTCAACGCAGCGAACTACACGCTGGCGACACAACCCGACCGACCCTATCTCTTTCTCTCTAGTGCAGAGGGCAAGAAACTCGCCGAGCTCTTGATCCCCGCCAGTGTCCACAGCACGCGAGGGCAAGATGACACTGCAGCCCTCGGCAACTGGGAAATCACCGAAGACACTGAGGTGCTCACGCTGGTGTTACATGCAAACAGCAGCATATGGCGGAGTAAAACCTATCGTCTGCGCTGCACCGAAAAGCGCCTCAGCTATGAAATCGAAGTCGAGGGTGAGGGCGCGCTCACCGAAGTCTGTTATTTCGGAGGGTACTATTCCGGGCACCTGCGCTGGGGCTCGGGCTTCTTTCGCTCGGGTTACGCATTCAAGCGGGGCTTCAACCCTGAACCCAACACGCGGGAGCAGATGCTCTTCAGCCCGTCAGAGAGCGTCAGCATCAACCTCACCGGAGTGCCTATCCCCGGCAAAGCCGATTGGTTCTTCACCCCACCTCCCTTCTGCCTGGCTTTTGAACTTCCGGGGACTTGGGTGGCACTGGGCGTTGAGGCAATGCCCGGCGCCAACCGCTTCACCGAATTGACCTATCACGGCGCATCGGACAGCTTCTATCTGAGTCTCGCCTATGAAGGGCATACGCGCGTGGATGGAAGTTACCGCCTTCCCGCCATCGGCTTTGATTTCGCGGCTGATCCCTATACGGCTATAGAAGCCCATGTCGCAGCGCTGCGAGCGACCGGTGCAGCACCCAACCCTTCGGGAACCCACCCCGCCTGGCACCGTGAGCCGCTTTTCTGCGGTTGGGGAGCGCAATGCGCCCTCGCAGCCCCTGAGGGGAGGCGCGCGCCTGATTATGCCCGACAAGAACACTATGAGACCTTCCTGCACGACCTGGAATCCCATAAACTTCAGCCTGGCACGGTAGTGATTGATGACAAATGGCAGGTGACCTACGGCGAGAACATCGCCGATCCTCTAAAATGGCCCAATCTGCGCGGTTTCGTGAAAGCGCAGCATACAGCAGGGCGACGTGTGTTGCTCTGGCTCAAAGCCTGGGATCCTGAGGGCTTGCCTGCAGAACACTGCATCACCAATGCTGCCGGGTTGCCCATCGCCCTGGACCCCACCCATCCCGGTTGCACCGCCGCCCTACGTGACTCCATCCAACGCATGCTCTCACCCGAAGGCTATGACGCTGACGGCTTCAAAATTGACTTCACCGCGCGCATTCCGTGTGGTCCCGGAATCCATGTTCACGGCGGACTGTGGGGGCTGGAATTGATGCGCGCATATCTGGCGTTACTCCATAACGAAGCCAAACGGATAAAACCTGATGCACTGATTATGACTCACACACCGCATCCCTACCTGGCAGATGTGATGGATATGATTCGCCTCAATGATATCAACACGGGGCGCGATGTCCTCGCTGCGATGGCGCACCGCGCGCGAATTGCACGGATTGCCTGCCCCCAAGCGCTCATTGATGCCGACAACTGGCCCATTACGAACCGTGAGATGTGGCGGGCTTACGTCGACCTGCAACCGGAGTTGGGAGTGCCTTCGCTGTACTTCACGACCACCATTGACAATACCCGAGAACCATTAGAAGATAGCGATTATACATTATTGCGCAATACCTGGGATCGCTATCGCCGCTCACTCGGGAGGCTACCATGAAGAAATTGGCCATCATTCACACCACCACCGTCACCGTCGAGCCGCTCAAGGCTTTGGCAAAAGAACTTTTGCCCCAAACCACGGTCATCAACTTCGTGGATGACTCCATTCTGCCACAACTGCGCAAAAACGGCAGCGATATTCATGCCATTGCACCGCGCTGGATCGCCTACGCACATTTTGCCGAAGAGGCAGGCGCGGATATCATCCTCAATGCCTGTTCTTCAGTAGGAGAGCTCTGCACCCTGGCACAGCCCCATATTGCTGTGCCCATCTTGAGGATTGATGCGCCGATGGCAGAACTCGCCGTTTGCCGTAGCGACACCATTGGTGTTGCAGCAACCGTCCCCATGACGCTCGGGCCCACAGTACGATTGCTACAGGAGAAAGCTATCGCTGCCGGACGCCAGGTTACGCTCAGCCCGCTACTCATCGCCGAAGCCTTTGAACGCCTCAGTGCAGGCGACAGCGCCGGACATGACACGCTCCTGGCAGAAGCCTTGACGCGGTTGCTTGGGGAGGTTGAGATCATCGTGCTTGCCCAGGCTTCTATGGCGCGCATTACCGCAACTTTCCCCGTAGCCCAACGCGAGCGCTTCCTTTCCAGCCCACGCCTGGGTATGGAGGCCGTTCGGACCCTGCTAACGCAAAAAATGCCCCAGCAGGGTTCATAAAACCGAAGAATCTGCAAGAGGCTATCCTTTGGCAACGTTGCTCGGAATTGACATCGGCACGACCCACTGCAAGGTGGGTCTTTTTGAAGCGGATGGGACTTTACTACAAAGCACCACGCGCCCCACGATCTACAATCCTGAAGCGCTGTGGAGCGTGGTGGCAGAAGCCATTGCCAAAACGACACAGGGGTTCACCCCGGCGGTAGTAGGCATCTCAAGCATGGCAGAGACGGGACTGCTGATAGATCACGGCACAGGTGCGGCGCGGTCGCCGCTGCTCGCCTGGCACGATCGCTGCGCGGAGGCGCAGGCTGCGGACCTTGCCCAGAGAAATGACGCGCTCGCCCGCTTCTGCCGCAGCGGGTTGCGCGCCAATGCCAAATCGGGGCTTGCAAAGCTGCTTTGGTTGCGCGAGCAAGGCGCCGATTTCTCCGGAGCGGTCTGGCTTTCGACGGCAGATTTCATAGCCTTGCAGCTCACGGGACTTCTCGCCACCGATCCCACACTTGCCGTGCGCACCTTTGCCTATGATATGACTGCCGATGCATGGGATGAGCCATGGTTAGCGCAGCTGGGGCTGGATGCAAAGCTATTCCCACCCACCTTGCCGAGCGGAGTACCGATTGGCGTCACACATTCCCCCATCGCGGGGCTAGCGCCGGGGACGCCGGTTGCCATTTCCGGGCACGATCACGTCTGCGCCGCGTTTGCAGCAGATGTGGTGGAACCCGGCGCCGTTTTCGATTCGATGGGCACCGCCGAGACGTTGGTTGGAGCTTTGAAATCCCGACCTTTGGATGCGTGTGATTTCGCCTCCGGTTTTCTTTTCGGCCCGCACGTGGCTCCGGAGCGTATGTTCTGGATGAGTTCGCTACCTGCCTCAGGGGGGTCAGTGGAATGGCTGCGGGGCATTTTGGGGGAGGAACGCCTCTCGTATGCACAACTCGCGACGTTGCTTGAAGAAGCCGGACCGGAACCAACCGGGATTCTGTACTACCCCTATCTTTCCGGCGCCGGTGCGCCACACGCTAATAGCAACGCCCGCGCTGCCTTTGTGGGATTGCGCAGCTGCCATACCCGCGCCCACCTCGCGAAAGCGGTATTTGAGGGGACCGCGTATGAGATAGAGACCATTCGGCGCAGAGCGCAAGAAGTCTGGGGTATCGAGATACCCACGTTGATTGCCGCTGGCGGTGGAACGCGAAATGCCACATGGCTGCAAATCAAAGCCAATGTCTGCGGTTGCCCCATTACAGTGTTGCCCCATGCCGAAGCGACCCTGTGGGGCGCCGCGATGCTGGCAGGGCTCCGGTCTGGTATCTTGGATGCTGGACCGCCCAGCGCTGCCAGAACACAGATTCATCCAGATTTAGAGCGCCATCAACGCTACCGGGAATTGTACGAAAAGGGTTACGTGCAATGCACCAAGAACTAATCGCGAATACGTTATACAGCTTCCAGGATACCTGCGTTGTCTACATCCTGCGCGATGGCGTGGAGGCGACGCTGATAGATTTCGGCTCCGGAGAGGTGCTGGAAGCGCTGCCCACACTTGGTATCACACATGTAACCGATGTGCTACTCACCCACCATCACCGGGATCAAGCGCAGGGCTTACCGCGGGCAATAGCGGCGGGCGCGCGTATCTGGGCGCCGCACGCAGAACAAGACCTTTTCCACAGCGTAGACGCGCATTGGCAGAGTCGCCCCATCTTCAATAACTATAACACCCGTGAGGACCGCTTCGTACTGTTGGAAGCTGTGCCACTCACAGGAACGCTAGAGGATTACGCGAATGTCCGCTTTGCCGGGAACGAAATCACGGTACTCCCGACGCCAGGGCACACTACCGGCTCAATTACACTACTCACAACCTATGGCGCTGAATACGTGGCATTCACGGGCGACCTCATCGCCGCACCGGGCAAGGTCTGGTCCCTGGCGGCAACGCAATGGACCTACAACGGCGCCGAGGGAGCAGCGGCAACCATCGCCTCCCTGCTCGACCTGCAAACGCATCGCCCCACCCTGCTCTGCCCCTCACACGGCGCGCCCATTCCAGATCCTGATTCCGCGATTGCCCTGCTTGTGGAACGGCTATGGCGCTTGTTGCAGGCACGCAACCAAAATCCACGCCTCTTCCAGCTTCGAGAGCGCCCTTATGAAGCCATCACCCCACATCTACTGCGGCACCGCGCCAGCATGGCGAATACCTACGTGCTGTTGTCACAAAGCGGCAAAGCACTCCTCATTGATTTCGGCTATGATTTCATCACCGGCATTCCGGCAGGCGCCGATCGCGCATCCCGGCGACCCTGGCTTTATACCCTGCCGGCGCTCAAGACGCAGTTCGGCATCACCCAGGTAGAGGTCGTGCTGCCCACCCACTATCATGACGATCACGTCGCAGGCTGCAACCTTCTACGTGCCGTGGAAGGAACCGCAGTATGGGCAGCTGAGAACTTCGCCGATATCCTGGAGCATCCGGGCGACTTCGATTTACCCTGTCTGTGGTATGATCCTATCCCCGTGGATCGCCGCCTGCCCCTGGAGACCCCCGTCGCCTGGGAGGGATACACGCTCACACTCCATGCACTGCCAGGGCACACCCGTTACGCTGTCGCGGTAGCTTTCGAGGTGGATGGCGTGCGAGTGCTGGCAACCGGCGATGAGCTACAGGGAGATGCGGGACTGGAATGGAACTACGTTTACCAGAATCGCTTCGCCCCGGGCGATTACCGCGAGGCTGCGGCGCTCTACAAGCGACTCACACCGCAGCTAATCCTATCCGGGCATTGGGCGCCACAGTGGGTGGAACCGGATTACTTCGACCGCCTGGAAAAACGCGGCGCCTTGCTGGAGCAGTTGCATCACGAACTGCTACCGCTGGAGGAAAACGACTTCGGCGATTCCGGTTTCCTCGCACGGATCAAGCCCTATCAGGCGGAAATCGTCGTCGGGGCAGAAAGCCATTTCACTGTGGAGGTGCGGAATCCGCTGACAGAGGCGGCAACGGTGACCGTCGAACCGGTTGTCCCGGCGGGATGGCAGATCACGAAGGCGCCCTTGCCTTTCACGCTCGCGGCGCGCAGCAATGGCGAAACAGGCTTTACCGTTATCGCGGCAACGATCGCGCGCCGCGCACGCATCGCGGTAGAGATCACCGTGGGTGCACGGCGCTTTGGGCAGCAGGCTGAAGCGTTGGTCACAGTCAATGGCGATAGCCATCGGCAACAAAGCGAAGACCAGATAAGTGGTAAGCACACATGAGAGAACGGGAAGCAGGCAAATCAATTTACAAACTGTGACCCTCAACGACACCAGGAGTGAACGCATGAAACATCAAACCCTACACATGATTGGCAACGCGCACATAGACCCAGTATGGCTCTGGCAATGGCACGAGGGCTTTCAAGAAGTGCTGGCAACTTTCCGCTCGGCGCTGGACCGGATGAACGAGGATTCAGAGTTTTGCTTTACCGCAAGCTCAGCGGTCTTCTACAGCTGGGTTGAGCGCGTGGATCCCGGCATGTTCGAGGAAATTCGACAGCGGGTTGCCGAAGGACGTTGGGAGCTCGCTGGCGGATGGTGGTTGGAACCCGATTGCAACCTTCCCGGTGGGGAATCCTTTGCGCGGCAAGCCCTCTACGGACAACGTTACTTTCTGGAGAAATTCGGGACTGCCGCCCGTGTAGGCTATAATGCGGATAGCTTTGGACATCACGCCATGCTCCCGCAGCTGCTCAAGAAAGCGGGGTTGGATTTTTACGTCTTTCTCAGGCCCAGCCCACAGGAAAAAGGCATGCCAGGGCGACTCTTTTGGTGGGAGGCGCCGGATGGGTCACGGGTGTTGGCTTTCCGCATCCCCTTCGAATACCTCAGTTGGGGCAAGGATGTGGAAATTCACGCCCGGCGCTGCGCGGCTGAGATGAAAGCACCCATTGACGAATTCGCTTGCTTCTACGGCGTCGGGAATCACGGCGGCGGGCCCACTCAAGAAAATATCGCCAGCATTCACCGGCTGAATGAGTTCGCCGATATGCCGCAGCTCAAGTTCAGCACGCTGGAAGCATTCTTCGATGCAGTTGTGGAAAAGGGTTGGTCCCTGCCCATTGTGCGCGATGAACTTCAGAATCACGCCAGCGGTTGTTATGCAGCGCATTCCGGCGTGAAACGCTGGAATCGTCAGGCAGAACAGGCGCTGTTGCGCGCCGAAACATGGGCGGCAATCGCCGCCTGGACTACCGGGCAACCCTATCCCGCCGATTTCGAACGCGCCTGGCGCGCCGTGCTCTTCAACCAATTCCACGACATCATGGCGGGCACCAGTCTCGAAGCCGCCTATGAGGATACCCGCGCGCTCTACGGCGAAGCCCTCGCCATCGCTGACCGCGCCTTCAATGATGCCGTGCAATCCCTGGCATGGTCCATGACGATTCCCCATGAGGCAGGCGTCAAGCCCATCGTCGTCTTCAACCCACACGCCTGGGCAGTGAAAGCCAATGTCGAGCTGGAAATTGGCGCTCTCAAAGCCGACAACGCCCTCACCGATGAAAGCGGTACGCCAGTAGCCATGCAACGTGTGCGCTCCTGGGCAACGGCGGGGGGACGCGACCGGATGAGCTTTATAGCGGAGCTGCCGCCGCTGGGGTACCGGGTCTATCGCTTGGTAGCCGAGGGTGACCAACCTGACGTCACAGCAGTTCGGTTCAGCGATACAACCCTGGAGAACGATCGCCTGCGCCTCACGTTTGACCCGACAACGGGTTTCCTTGTGAGTCTTTACGACAAAGTAGCTGATCTGGAGGTGCTGGCGGGTCCCGCTGCGCGTCCCGTCGTGATCAACGATCCCAGCGATACGTGGGGACACAACTGCTTTCGCTTCGATCAAGTCTGTGGAGAGTTCGAGTTACAACGGATGCAGATTGTGGAAAGCGGTCCCGTCAAGGCTGTGCTGCGCGTCGAGAGTGCCTGGGGCAAGTCTCGACTGATACAGAATTTCACGCTCTACCGCGAACTCGACCGGGTAGATGTACAGGTCAAGGTGGATTGGCATGAACACTTCAAAATGCTCAAATTGCGCTTCCCCGTGAACGTGAAATTCATGAAAATCACATCGGAAATCCCGTATGGTGCACTTGAACGCTGTGCCGATGGCGATGAAGAACCCATGCAGAGCTGGGTAGATGTTTCCGGCACATCACGCGCCAATGATGCCCGCTATGGCTTGAGCGTGCTCAACGATGGCAAATACAGCGTGGATGTGACGGTGCGTGATATCGGATTGACCGTGCTACGCAGTCCTATCTACGCCCATCACATGCCGGTAGAACCAGACCCCGACCGGGATTATGCATTCATTGACCAGGGGGAGCAACACTTCAACTACAGCCTGTTTCCCCACCAGGGCAGTTGGGAGGAAAGCGACGTCGTGCAGCAAGCGGCAGAGATCAACCGCGGGCCCTTTGCATTGATTGCCACAGGGCGCCCACAGGGGACGTTGCCGCTTACAGCCTCCTTCGCGCACAGTGATGCCGCAAACATCATCATCTCTGTGATCAAGCGTGCTGAAGATGACGATCCCATCACCGGTGACTTGATCCTACGGGGGTACGAGAGCACCGGCGCAGCGACGCATACACGGTTGCACCTGCCCAGGTGGGGTCGGGTCATCGTTGCTGATTTCGCCCCCTATGAAATCAAAACTTTCCGCATCCCCCGTAATCCAGCCTTGCCAGCCATAGAGGTAAACCTGCTGGAACAGCGGGAGAGGGAATGACCAACCAGGGGAAAAAACGTCCACCATGACCCATACGCTGGCCCTCAACGGTAACGACTGGCGCTGCAAGCCATATTTAGGGCTTGACTGGCGCATGCGCGCAGCGCACAAACCCGGCAGTAGGGATACCCGCGGGTGGATACCGGCAACTGTGCCCGGCAGCGTGCAACATGATCTGTGGCAGGCGGGCGAAATCCCCAACCCGACCTTTGAGCGCAACAGCCTGGGCATAGAATGGGTCGCGCAACGCAGCTGGGTCTACAAAAGGACTTTTGTGATTGATGTAACACTCCGTGAGCGACGAACACGTTTATGTTTCGAAGGATTGGATTTTGAGGCGCGTATCTTCCTCAATGGTGAGGAGTTGGGGACGCACCGCAGCATGTTCATACCCGCCACCTTCGAGGTTGGCGACAAATTGCACTATGGCGAAGAGAACCTGCTCGCCGTGGTGCTCGAGCTCGCGCCACTGGAGCAACCGCAAATCGGGCGTAGCAGCCTGGTGCATACCCACAAAACCCGCATGAATTACTGGTGGGATTTCTGCCCACGCATTGTGCACCTGGGAATCTGGGATAGCGTTCATCTGGACTTCACAGGCGCCATTCGCCTTGAAGATGTGTGGGTCCGCCCACAGTTGAATGCCGATTACGACAACGCCAACATCACGACGGAGCTTACACTGGATTCGACACAGGATACCGTAGTCGCCATCACCCTCACGCTGCTGGACCCGCAGGGGGTGGAAGTCGCCGCGCAATGCAGTCAACACCATCTGCGGCAAGGCAAAACGCAGCTTGCACTGAAAACCGCTATTGCTGAACCACAATTGTGGTGGCCCAATGGCTGCGGCGCGCAACCGCTCTACACCGCAGAAATCACTGTCGCCGACATGCACACCACCCCCGAATCCATCTCGGATAGCCGCAGCGTGACCTTTGGCATCCGCCATATCACCTTTATCTCCAACGACACACCCGACCCATCCGCACGCAACTACACCCTCACCGTCAACGGACGCAAATGTTTTATCAAAGGGTGGAACTGGGTACCCCTCGATGCTCTCTACGGCGTGGAGCGCCCTGCCAAACTGGAGGAGCTCCTCACCCTGGCGCAAAGAGCGCACGTGAACCTGCTCCGGGTCTGGGGCGGAGGCTTAATAGAAAAAGAGAACTTCTACACCCTCTGCGACCAAATGGGCTTGTTAATCTGGCAGGAATTCATTCAATCCAGCTCAGGCATAGATAATACTCCCCCACAAGATGAGGCTTTTGTTGCCATGCTCCTAAGCGAAGCTGCCAGCATCATCCCGCGCAAACGCAACCACCCCGCACTGGCGCTCTGGTGTGGCGGCAACGAGCTGATGTCCGCTCCTGATACGCCACTGGATGAGGCGCATCCAGCACTCGCCACGCTGCGCGCCACCGTTGCCCGGCTCGACCCCGACCGGCACTGGCTTCCAACCTCATCCTCGGGACCGGAATTCGGCAATTCGCTGGAAACAATCGCCCGCAATCCGCTGGGGATGCACGATGTACACGGACCCTGGGAACACCAGGGACTCACGCAACACTTCACGCTCTACAATGCCGGGCAATCCCTGCTCCATTCAGAGTTTGGTGTAGAGGGCATCACTAACCGGCGCACACTGGATGCCGTCATCGCACCGGAACGCCAATCGCCTATTAGCCTGGATAACCCACTTTGGATGCATTTGGCAGCCTGGTGGGTGAAGGCGCCCATGTGGGAAAGAATCTTTGGCGCCTTTCCCGATGTGGCAACTGCCGTGCGCGCCACACAATTCATGCAAGCGGATGGCTTACGCTACGCCATCGAGGCCGACCGGCGCCGCAAATGGCACAACAGCGGCACCCTACCGTGGCAATTCAACGAACCCTTTCCCATGGCTGCCTGTACCTCGGCGGTAGACTATTTTGCCCGCCCCAAACCCGCCTACTACGCTGTGGTGCAAGCCTATGAACCGGTGCACGTCGCCGCTCGCTTTGCCAGGCAAGCCTGGGCAGGAGAGCCGACCTTCGAAGCGGAGATTTGGGTCTCCAACTCCGAACTTCAGCTTCTGAAAGGCATCCTTTCATGGCAAATCACCGGCGCAAGCGGCAAAACCTATACAGCACAAGAAATCCCTGCAAGCGCCGCCGCGAATGCAGCTACATACCTGGCAGCTGTTGCATGCGATTTAGGACGGTTGGAGGAAGATATCTTCTTTCTCGATTTGATACTTAAGGAAAGCGGTGGCGCCTTGCTTTCGGCAAATCGCTACATCTTCAGCCGAACGGAGACCCTTGCGCCACTCTTCGCCGTACCCGCAACAACAATAGCCAGTACCTGCGAGAAGCTGGAGACCCACTGGAACATCACACTGACCAACACGGGGGCAACAACGGCGCTCTTCATCTGGCTAGAGGATGCACGTCCCCCAGAATCAAGTGGTAGTGCGCGTTTAGATGCCGCTGGTCTCAACGCCAATCACTTCTCGCTCTTCCCAGGCGAATGCCGCAACGTGACGCTCACATGGCACAATGTTCCCGAAGCCGTCCGCGCACTCGATATCAGCAGCTGGAATACGCCGCCTATCCATATCGCGTCACACTTTCCAAAGGAGAGAGCATGACCCATCTCGAGTACGCTACGGCGCAGCGCAGTTTGCAGGATGCGGGAAAATACCTGCTGGCGAACGAGCTCACGTGGGGTAATTCCGGGAACCTCAGCACGCGCGTTGGACCGGAGCGCTTTCTGATTACCGCCACAGGCGCTTTTCTGGGCAATCTGGACGAGTCTGATTTCGTGGAATGCGCCTTCGATGGCAGCTATACCCACCCGCAGGGACGACGCCCCTCGAAAGAAGCCCCCATGCATCACACTATCTACGCCCTGCGTCCGGAGATCAATGCAGTGCTACACGCCTCCCCACTGCACAGCACCCTGGTTTCAGCCGCGCAAATGGCGGCGCCCTCGGACTGGTTTGTGGAAGGCATGTATTACCTGGAGCGAGTCGCCCGGGTACCGTATTGCCACCCAGGTTCAGCAGCGCTCGCAGAGGCAGTAAGAGCGCAAGCCCTGACGGCAAATGTGTTGCTGCTAGAGAATCACGGCGTCCTGGTCTACGACACCAACATTCAAGAAGCGCTGGCAGGTCTCCACACGCTGGAATTAGCCTGCCGGATGGCTTTACTGGCGCACAGCGCAGCTCTTCCAATGCGACCGGTCGCGCCCGAACAAGTGGCGGATTTCCTGGAGCACAGCGGTTACCGCCCGCGAAGGCGTTGGTTGACCGAAAAGCGGTGATCGGAAGCCGTTCCCGCGCGAGAGGATGCATCCATGCAGACGAAGAATATCGCTTCTACCACTCCTCCCCCCATACTGGGAGTTGTCGCCGATGATATTACCGGCGCTAACGACATCGGCAGCATGACCGCGAAAGCAGGCTACCTGACCGATGTGTTCTCCTACCAAACTCCAGGCGCGCTTTCAGATGCGACAGTGTTGAGAGAGCCAAATGTCTGTATTCTGGACACCGATTCGCGCTTCGATATGCCAGAGGTAGCTTACGCCAAAGTCTATGCTGCTACCCGTGATCTGAAAGCCGCGGGAGCACAGCATTTCTTCAAGAAGACATGTTCGGTATTCCGGGGTAACGTCGGGGTGGAGTTTGATGCCATGCTCGATGCCCTGGAAGAGAATTTCGCCATCGTAGTCGCGGGCTTTCCCAAAAACGGACGGCAAACGCTCAACGGCATCCACTATGTACGCGGCGTGCCTCTGGCGAAATCGGAGTTCCGTAACGATCCTGTGCACCCACTGCTGGAATCCAACCTGGTGACGGTGCTGCAAAGCCAGACTCGTCGAAAAGTCGCACTGGTAGATCATGCCATCATCGCCCAAGGCGCAACCATCTTGCGGCAGCACATCGCCATACAACGTGAACGTTACAACTACCTGCTTTTTGATGTCATAGATCAGAGTTCTCTGACCACCATCGCCGCCGCCACCCATGACGCGTACGTCTTTTGCGGCAGTTCGGCTCTGGGAGAAGAACTGCCGCGCGCGTGGGGGAACGTATCCCCGCAGCCTGTAGCAGCCTTGCCAGCCCATTCCGGCGCAGGCGTGCTGATCGTCTCCGGAAGCCTGATGCCCCAAACCACAGCCCAAATCCAACACCTGCGGGATCAGGACATTTACAGCTGGAAACTGGAGCCGCTCCGGCTCTTCGATACGGCGGCGCGCACGGAGACGCTGGCTACAGCACATGCTGCCCTGGCGGCGCACCTCAGCCAGGGCGAAGACGCGTTGCTCTATGCGGCTAACGACGCCGATAGTGTCGCCATCGCCAGACAAGCCGGCGCACGTCACGGGATGGGCGCCGTGGAGGTCTCGCGCCTTATCTCCAGCGCGCTGGCAGAACTGACAACAACGCTCGTCAGCAAAACACAGGTGGACCGGCTAGCGATTGCTGGGGGAGATACTTCCGCAGCCATCTGCGCACGGCTAGGCGTGACCCGGCTACGCATTCTGGAAGAGATTCAACCCGGTTTACCCTCTTGCCTGAGCGTGGGGAAACGGGCGCTGCTGCTAGTGCTCAAATCAGGCAGTTTCGGCACCCCAACTTTTCTAGCGGAAGCAGTCGCGCATTTGCGCGGGGCCGGTAGCAAACAAGAGAGCACAGCCCGCACTTTCCCAGCTACGAAAAGCAATAGTGCAAAGGAGGCAAGCCATGACCCCGCGTGAACGTTTCATCGCGGCACTCGAACGCCGTCCTCTGAGCGGGCGCGTGCCGCATTTCGAACTCGTGTTCTTCCTCACCATGGAAGCCTTTGGCAAGGTGCACCCATCGCACCGCGATTACGAGCAATGGCTGCAAATGGAGGAACGTGAACGACAACTGCACCGTGAGGATATGGCGAATCTCTTCATCGCTACAGCAGAGCGCTACGAACACAGCGCGATTTTCATCCATCCCAATCCAGAACGCCCCGAGGAAACCCGCCGCATTATTGACCTCATCCGGGAGAAGACAGGGGATCGCTACTTCCTCATGCTCCATGGCGATGCGACCTTTAGCATTCCTCCAGGCAATGAGATGACGGAATTCTGCTATCGCCTGGTAGATGAGCCGGAAAAATTGAAGGCTGAGGCCGCGACGCGAGTACACAAAGCACTGGAACGCGCGGCGTTCTATCAACGTGCGGGGGGGCTGGACGGCTTTGCGCTCTGCTCCGATTATTGTTTCAACACCGGTCCCTTTTTGCGTCCCAGTCAATTTGCCGAGTTCATCGCCCCATATCTGGCGCAGCTGATTCAGGCGTATAGGGACATGGGCTTTTACACCATCAAACACACCGACGGGAACATCATGCCCATCATTGACCAACTGGTGCAAGCCAATCCACACGCGCTACACTCCCTCGACCCGCAGGCAGGCGTGGACATTGCCGAGGTCAAGCGCCGCTATGGAGACCGCGTCTGCCTGATCGGCAATGTAAACTGCGGGCTGCTAGATACCGGCACGCCAGAGGAAATCGTCGCCTCTGCAAACTACGCTCTGGAACATGGATTACCGGGCGGAGGCTATATCTTCTCCACCAGCAATTGCATTTATACCGGAATGCCGCTGGCGAGTTACGAACTTATGCTGAAAGTATGGCGTGAAAGTGAGGAGAAAGTTCTATGACTGCCATTGAAACCCTACTGCGCGAAAACCCAGATTTGGCGCCATGCGTACCAGATTTAGAGCGTGCCTTTGCCCTACTGCGCAATAGTTATCGTGCGGGAGGCAAAGTCCTCGTCTGCGGCAATGGCGGCAGCGCTGCAGATAGCGAACATATCGTGGGTGAACTGATGAAGGGTTACCTGTTGCCGCGCACGATTCCACAGGCGACGCACCAGAAGTTGGTCGAGGGTTGCCCCGCGGAAGGAACCTACCTGGCAGAACATTTACAGGGCGCCTTGCCCGCCATCTCACTCGTTAGCCAGGTCGCCCTGATGACGGCATTCGCCAACGATGTCGCCGCAGACATGATATTCGCTCAGCAGGTTTATGGCTATGGACGCTCAGGCGACGTGCTGTGGGCGTTGAGCGTTTCCGGTGTCTCAGTCAGTGTGCTGCATGCGCTGCAAGTGGCGCGGGCGCGTGGAGTATGGACACTGGGCTTCACCGGCGCAACCGGCGGCGCTATGCCTTCGCTTTGCGATGTGACCCTCTATGTGCCGCGCGCGAGCGTGGCAGCGGTGCAAAGCGGACATCAAGCCCTGTATCACGCACTCTGTGAGATGCTGGAAGCGGAGTTCTTTGCATGAGCGACCTGCTAGCCGGAATTGATATTGGGGGGACCAAGTGTGCCGTCTGCCTGGGAGAGAGCGAAGGGGCAGGGGTAACCTTGCTCGAAAAGCGGCGCTTTTCCACGCCCCCCACCCCCACAGCCACACTATGCGCGCTCGGCGGCGCACTCGAGGAGCTCCTTGCTGGCCGCAGGCTCACCGCGACCGGCATCAGCTGCGGCGGACCTCTCGATAGCGCGCAGGGGCTGATCCTCTCGCCGCCGAACCTGCCGGGCTGGGATCACACCAATGTAGTAACGCCATTTCGCGAGCGCTTCAACGCGCCGGCAATGTTGCAAAATGATGCCAATGCTTGCGCCCTGGCAGAGTGGCAATGGGGCGCCGGGCGGGGATGTCACAACATGATTTTCCTCACCTTTGGCACGGGAATGGGCGCCGGGCTGATCATCGATGGACGCCTCTATATCGGTGCAAGCGATATGGCGGGCGAAGTGGGGCATGTACGGCTTGCAGAGACAGGCCCCCTGGGCTATGGCAAGCGCGGGTCCTTTGAGGGATTCTGTAGCGGCGGCGGAATCGCCCGGTGGGCGCAACAACGCGCGCTTGCGGCGCTTCAGGAAGGACAACCACCCGCTTTTTGCCCCACCTTAGAAACACTCCCTGCCATCACCGCCGAGAGCGTTGGCATAGCAGCGCGGGCGGGCGATACTCTAGCGCAGGAAATTTTCGCTGCGGTGGCACAACGGTTGGGGCAAGGATTGGCGCTGCTGGTGGATATCCTCAACCCCGAACGCATCGTCATCGGCAGTATCTATGGGCACCAACGGGAGTTGCTGGAGACCACTGTCCTACAGGTTTTGCAGGCTGAAGCGCATCCCCATGCGCTGGCGGTCTGCGATATTGTCCCTGCCGGGCTGGGTGAGCAAGTAGGGGATTATGCCGGACTCGCCGTGGCAGCCCTGGCTTCGAAAAGTGCTGTACCAGAGAAACGACAGATGACTCGATAAACTGTTTTTAGGAGATGCCACAACCATGGTCTTCACCATCGAAAAAATCGAACGCCAGCTTCCCGAAATCCGTGCGGCAATTTACCGTGAGGCTCAGCCTGTTCCGCGATTCCGCATGATACAATATCCCACCACCCCCCCACCTGAGGGCATCGAAACCGCGCATCACCCCGACTTCGATGATAGTGCCTGGACGGATTTTGCCGTTGGGCAGACCTGGGGTGGCTATGACATCACCGCCTGGTTTCGAGCCGTCGTCACCGTGCCTGAAACATGGCGGCAGGCAAAGGTGGCGCTGCACTTTTTAGTCGGTCCCCGCGATGGGGGAAAATCTACCGCCGAGACACTGCTCTATGTGAATGGCGCCCCATTACAGGGCATTGATATCTGGCACGAGGAAGCCGTACTGCCGCCAGCAGCAGTGGCGAGAGGGCAACTGGCGCTCGCGCTCAAAGCGTGGAGCGGCGTCTTCGCTCCGCCGCCGCAACGCCACTTCAAACTCGCCGAGCTGGTGCGCATTGATGAGGCAACCGAGCAATTTTATGCGGTTGCGGACACGGTACTCAAATCCGCAAAAGAGTTGGACCCCAACGATCTGCGCCGCCTGCGGTTGCTGGAAGCACTCGACGGGGCCTTCCACGTCATTGATTTTGCCTACCCACGCTCAAATGCCTTCTACAGTTCGATCAGCGAAGCCAGTCAAGTGCTGCAAAAAGCGCTCGCGGCGCTGGGGCAGAGCGACGCCCTCAAACCCACCATCACCGTGGTAGGGCATTCGCACATTGATCTCGCATGGCTCTGGCAGATGGATGCCACCATTGAGAAAGCTTCTCGCACGTTTGCCACTGTTCTCAACCTCATGCGGCAATATCCCGAGTATTGCTACATGCACTCCACGCCACAGCTCTTCAAATTGCTCGAAGAACGCTATCCCGAACTCTACGCCGCGATCAAGGCGCGTGTGGATGAGGGACGCTTTGAGGTGACCGGCGCTATGTGGGTCGAAGCCGATACTAACCTGCCTGGCGGTGAATCGCTGGTGCGACAATTGCTACTCGGAAAAGAGACTATCGAACGCCATCTGGGACAGCGGACAACGGTGCTGTGGATGCCCGATGTCTTCGGCTATTCTGCGGTGCTGCCACAACTGATGCATCGCAGCGGAATATCCAGTTTCATGACAATTAAACTCAGCTGGAACCAATTCAATCGCTTCCCTTATGATACATTCCGCTGGCGCGGTATTGACGGCACCGAAGTACTGGCGCATTTTGGTACCACACCCGCGCCAGGCGAAAGAAGCTTCACCTACATCGGGCAATTAACGCCCTTCGATGTGAAGGGCACCTGGGATCATTACCAGCAAAAAGCGCTCAATGATGAGCTGTTGCTCTCTTTCGGTTGGGGCGATGGGGGAGGCGGACCAACCCGCGAGATGTTGAAAACCGCGCGAGTGCTGGCAAACCTACCCGGAATGCCTCGGGTTCAGATGGGCAAGGTGGAATCATATTTCGAGCGACTTAAACAACGGGTAGGTGGAAAGAGTCTGCCGGTCTGGGATGGTGAACTCTATCTGGAATTGCATCGCGGCACCTACACCTCGCAAGGCTTCATCAAGCGGGCAAACCGCAAAGCAGAAGTGCTATACCACGACGCGGAAGCGCTCAGCGCATTGGCAGACATCGTGACCGGTGCAGCAGCGTACCCACAGGCGGAGTTACGCCAGGGCTGGGAGCACCTGCTACGGAATCAATTCCACGATATTCTCCCCGGTTCCTCCATTCATGCAGTCTATGAGGACTGCCGCAAGGATTACGCCTGGATTTTCTCGCTGGGCGAGGCGGCAATAAGACGGGCGCAGGAACGCTTGTGCGCCCAGATACCCACCTCGGGTCCGGCATTGGTGGTCTTCAACACATTGGGACAGCAACGCGATGATGTTGCGACCCTGGAAGCAGACAGTGTTTTTGAAGGCAAGGCCATTCTCAGTCCACAGGGCGAGGCGCTCCCCCTACAACAGGTCGAAGAAGACGGCAAAGCGCTGCTGCTGGTGGATATTCCCGCCGCGCCCGCGTTGGGCTATTGCATCTATCCTCTAGCAGATGCACGAGCCACGCCGGCGCCAACCGTGGAACTACTGGATATCACACCGGAAAAACTGGAAAACGCTTTCTATCGCCTCACGCTCAACGCCCAAGGGCAAATCGCCTCGCTCTTCGATAAAGTCAATACCCGAGAGGTGCTTGCGCCAGACGCGCCAGGCACGTTGAGCGTGCCCGGCAACGTACTACAAATCTTCGAGGACAAACCACTCACCGGTGATGCCTGGGAGATTGACCCCTACTATGAAGAGAAACAACGCGAAGTCACGGAACTGTTGGAGGCAATCGTTGAGGAAACAGGCCCAGTGCGTGGCAGTCTGCGGTTATGCTGGCGCTATGGGAAATCCCTCATTACCCAGAGGCTGAGCTTTTATGCGCGGCATCCCCGGATTGATTTCCGCACAAAGGTAATCTGGCGGGAACGGCAAACGTTGCTCAAAGTCGCCTTTCCGGTCAATGTGCGCGCCACCCGCGCCACGTACGATATTCAGTTTGGGAATCTGGAGCGCCCCACACACCACAACACCAGTTGGGATGCGGCGCGCTTCGAGGTTCCTGCCCACAAGTGGGTAGACCTTTCCGAGGGCAACTACGGCGTGGCCTTGCTCAACGACTGCAAATACGGACATGATGTGCACGACAATATCTTGCGGCTCACGCTCATCAAATCGCCGATTTACCCGGACCCGGAAGCTGATCTGGGCGAGCACTGTTTCACCTATAGCCTGTTGCCACATGCCGGCGACTGGCGCGCCAGCGCTGTGATTCCACAGGGCTATGCACTCAATGCTCCCCTGCACGCGACCATAATTCCACACGCGCAACCCGGGAACCTGCCCCCGACCATGGCACTCGCCACACTCGATACCGACCATGTCATTCTAGAGACGCTCAAGAAGGCAGAGTATGAAGACTCGCTGAGCACAACGGCATGGATCGTGCGCGTCTACGAGACCAGGCAATTTCGCAACCCGGCAGTGCGATTGCGTTTTGGGCTGCCCATACACCGCGCAGTGGAATGTAATCTGATGGAAGAACAAGAAACGCCCGTAATCATCAAGGGAGATACTCTCACCTTTGCGATTAAGCCGTACGAGATCAAAACGTTCATGGTGTGGATGTAGGGTTGCGCTTGGGTTTTGCTCCCCTGACTTCTGCACACGCTGATTCGCTCACACTAACTCACGATATCAATTCCAGGAGGTACTCATGCCACTGGTACGCAGCACAGAAGTACTGCAATATGCACACGAAGCAAGATTCGCCGTCGGCGCTTTCAATGCCGATAACATGGAAATTCTGCAAGCCATCATCGAGGCGGCAGAAGAAGAACGCGCACCGGTGATCCTCCAGGTCAGCGGACCAACCATTCTCTATGCCGGGTTGACGCTGCCTGCCGCCATGGTCCGCACGATCGCTGAAGAAGTGGATATCCCCGTCGTGCTGCACCTGGATCATGGGATCAGCTTTGCGCAAAACGTCCACGCATTGCGCACCGGATTCACCTCGCTGATGTTCGATGGCTCACGTTTGCCTTATGAGGAAAACATCAACATCACCACGCAGGTTGTGCAAATGGCGCACAGTGCAGGCATTCCGGTAGAAGCCGAACTGGGAAAAGTCCTGCAAACCGGCGTCACAGCCAGAGAAGTCGCCAACGCGATGACCGAACCGGATGAGGCAGCGGATTTCGTACAGCGTACCGGCTGTGATTCACTTGCAGTAGCCGTAGGCTCGATCCACGCCATGACCGACAGGCAAGCGGAGCTCGATATTGACCGCGTTCATTCTATCAGCGAACAAGTCGCAATCCCGCTGGTGCTGCATGGCTCATCGGGCGTCAAACATGAAAGCGTCCTGGAGGCTATTACCTACGGCGTCTGCAAAGTGAATGTCTCGACCTATCTGAAGCAAGCTTTTGTGGGTGCTTTGCGGGATGCCATGCAAGCGGAACCCGCCGAAGTGGATTTCCGCAAGCTGTTCACGCCTGCTCGCGAAGCGGTAAAAGAACGGGTACGCGAGAAATTGCGCCTCTTTGGTGCTAGCGGACGTATTTCCGGCACGGGCGCATTCCGCAGTCCTCCCGTGCAACGCCGCAGCGGTGCAGGCGGCGCAAGCAACGGAATCAATGACGCCGTAGATTAGTTTCAGCGAACCCGCTGCTTCAGCAAGTCTGCTACTATCAACCCACCTCAATTCTGAAAGGAAGCTTATGGACTTATTACAGGTAAAGGAAGCCCAGATAGTGAACGCCCAAGGTGCTCCTGTGGCACTGCGCGGCGCATGTGTCGGGGGTTGGATGAACATGGAAAACTTCATCAACGGTTACCCTGGCGCCGAGCATTCCCTGCGCCGAACCTTCACGCAAATTCTAGGCCCCGAGAAGGCGCGATTCTTCTTTGACCGCTGGTTGGATTATTTCCTCGACGAAGATGACATTGCGTTCATGAAATCATTGGGCGCAACAGTGGTAAGATTGGCTGTCAATTACCGGCACTTCGAGGATGATGCACAGCCCTTTGAATATCTGGAGGCAGGCTTTGCTCGCCTGGACCGCGCCATCGAATGGTGCGCACGACACGGACTCTATGCCATCATTGACCTGCACGCGGTTCAGGGCTGGCAGAACACCGATTGGCATTCCGATAACAGCAGCCGGCACAGTCTCTTCTGGCAACACCCACACTTCCAGGAGCGCTTCATCGCCTTATGGCAGGAATTCGCGCGTCACTACAAGGGCAATGCCGCCATCGCGGGTTACAACCTGATGAACGAGCCAGTGAACAACGCCCCTGGCGGCCGCTTCAGCAATACGTACACCACAGATTGGGACAGCATCAACCGCATCTACCGGCGTACGGTGGAAGCCATCCGCGCCATTGATACAGAGCATATCATTTTCCTGGAAGGCGACTATTTCTCCACCCGCTTCGACGGGCTAGAGGCACCCTTTGCTGCCAATCTGGTCTACAGCAGCCACAACTACACCGCCGCCGGCTTTGGACCAGGTCCTTACCCCGGCGCTTTTGGTGGGCAGCAATGGGATCGCGCCTACCAGGAGACGGTGCTCCTGACCCGGCAAGGGACCCGATTTGCCCAACGTTACGCTGTACCGTTATGGGTTGGCGAGTTAGGAGCCGTCTACAATGGACCGGTGGAGGAAATTCCAGACCGGGTACACGCCCTGGATGATCAACTTGAGGTCTTCAATGCCCATCAAATTCATTGGACCATGTGGACCTACAAAGATGTAGGCGTGATGGGTTGGGTTACCGTCAACCCCCAATCCGCCTTTATGCAGCGGACGGCGCAGCTATTAGAAGCCAAACGCGAACTGGGCGCTGATTTTTGGATGGGCTGGCTGCCCAGCACACCGGTACGAGAGCAAGTCCGCACCCTCGCGCGGTATGTGGAAGCAGTACTCAACGATCCGCTGATTGATCCCCAAGCCAACGAAACTTACCTGGCGCAGGCAACGCTCTCGGGCTATGTGGCGCAGCTGATGCAACCCGCCTTTGCCCACCTGTTTGCCAAAATGACAGAAACCCAAATTGACAACACACTGTCGGCGTTCGCTCTCAAAAATTGCATTCCCCACACCGCGCTCGTGGAGATACTGCGCGCACGCCTGGGCGAGGGCAGCGAGACATGAGCCTATGCAATCAGGCGCAGCTCATCACTTACCCGGATTCCCTCGGGGGCGATTTACGTGCGCTTGCGGATGTCCTGGAAGGTCCCCTGAGCGGGCTTTTTGGCGGCATCCACATTCTGCCCTTCTATCCCTCTTCGGGGGATCGAGGTTTTGCCCCCATCACGTACAAAGAAGTAGCACCACAATTCGGTGATTGGGACGATATCCGCCGTCTCGGCGAACGCTACCAGCTCACGGCGGATCTTATGGTCAATCACATCTCCAAACACTCACCCTATTTCCAGGACTTTCTGCGTCGGGGACGGCGCTCCGAAACTGCGGAACTCTTCATCACGTTAGATAAAATCTGGCGCGACGGCAACCCTGACCCGGCAGATGTTGCCCGCATTTTTCTGCGTCGCCCACAGGACCCCTTTTCAGAATTCGTGATCGAGGAAACTGGTGCAACCGAACGGTTGTGGACAACCTTCGGACCACGCGACAACTCCGAGCAGATTGATCTGGATGTCAATGCCCCGCGCACCCGCCAACTGCTCATGGATTTGCTGCGCCATTTACGAGCGCAGAGCATCAGCATTGTACGACTCGATGCAGCCGGTTTCGTGATCAAAAAGCCCGGCACAAACTGCTTCTTCGTAGAACCCGAGATTTACGGCTTCCTCGCGTGGCTCCGCAGCTATGCGGAAGGAATCGGTCTCACGCTGTTGCCGGAGGTTCACGCACAAGCACAGATTCAAGCACGGTTAGCCGCCCACCAATACTGGGTCTACAACTTTGTGCTGCCATTCCTGGTATTGCACACCCTGTTCAACCGCTCCAGCCACATTCTGCAACAACACCTCCGCATGTGCCCACAGCAACAGTTCACGATGCTGGATTGCCACGATGGCATTCCCGTTCAGCCTGACCTTGATGGGATTCTCGAAGCAAGTGAGGCGCAGGTAACTGTGGAACGGCTGCTAAAGCGCGGCGCCAACCTCAGCCACCTGATGGAAGCGGATATAACGCATCCCGGTTTCGATGCTCACCAGGTAAATATCACTTACTACTCCGCGCTGGATGCCGATGACGATGCTTACCTGGCAGCGCGCGCCATCCAGTGCTTTGCGCCGGGCATTCCACAAATCTACTATGTGGGTCTGTTAGCAGGAGAAAACGACTCTGCGGCAGTGACGGCTACTGCCGAGCGCCGCGCCATCAACCGGCACAATTACAGCCGTGAGGAAATCGAACGCGCCGTGCAACGCCCCGTAGTCCAGAGGTTGATGGCGCTATTGCGCTTCCGCAACACCCACCCGGCTTTTGGGGGCAGATTCAGCGTGCTACCGGGCTCAGAAGGCGAACTGCGTCTCGCCTGGCATAACGCAAGCGCCACCTGCGAGCTGCAGGTAAATCTCGTGACTACTGAGACGACCATCCACCACACAGACAAGACAGGCAGGTTCCGAGTCACCCGCGTGTGAAACCTGAAACTCCAGGGCACAAATGGGGCACGGCTTTTGTGCCGCGCCCCAGGTGGATTGAGGAAACGTCCTTCGCTATCGCCCCTGCGGTGTCTCCCAAATGCGCGTTAGCCGTTAATAGCTCAGCCCAAAACCGAAAGGGAACAACGGGTCACCGCTATCATAAGGAACATCCGATTTCTGAGCCTTCACCGCCTCCATGGAGCGAGGCAACTCGAAAGGCAACTTACCGGTTGGGTTCCAGCGCCCGAAAATCACATCCAGCACCGCCGCATCTTCTGCCCCAAAGCTGCCGATCAATCCTGCGCAAGCTTCGGCTATCTCAGGAATCACAGCCGGGCGGTCAAGGTGAATGGAGATGATGGTCGGAACCTGCGCCATTAGCTGCAGCAAGCGCTCTTTTTCGGGGCTTTTGAAGTCTAAGTCATCGTAGTGGAATATGGCGGAGAAACCTTCGCCAATCGTCTTATAGGGCGTGATCAGGCGCAGCAACGCGAAATCTGCTTCCGCAGGAGAAGCGACCACGTCGGCGTAAGGCCCCAGGGACTCGGGGCGATAACCCTCGATGTAAACCTTGGGGCGCCCGACCAGAGGCAGCGCCCCGCGTTTGAGCAACACCAGCGACTTGCGCTGCGCACGCGCACCCGCTTCCCGGAAGGTCGGCTTACCCACAATCTCTGCGGACTCCTCAGGATCAAGATAGGGATGGTCGAACAAGTCCAGGCGGAATTTATCTCGTAACAGCCGCCGCACCGAGACATCAATGCGCGCCTCACTGATTTGCCCGCTCCGAACCAGTTCGATGATCAACTCGGGACGCTGTTCACCGCCGAATTGGTCCACCCCAGCATCCAGAAGTCGCTTTGCCCGCTCAAGGTCCGAGAGGTGCTCCACTCCCCAGGCGCGTGCCTCCATATACACCTTATCGCCATGCACTCTCGCGGTAATGAGGCTCCAATCAGTGCAAACCACGCCCTCGAAACCATATTTGCCACGGAGTAAGCCCGTAATCACTGGCTTGTTATAGCTGAAACCCACCTCATCAATTCCCGGTACGCCGATTGGCTGACCGTAATAGGGCATAATCTGACCAGTGCCTGCGCGGAAAGCCGCCTCAAAGGGAATCAGATGATAGTCAAAATTCTCGCCAGGATAGACCTGCTCTTTGCCATAGGAGAAATGCGGGTCGTGCCCCTCCTTCTGTGGACCACCACCGGGGAAGTGCTTGGTCATACAAATGACGGATGCGGGACCAATCTCCGCGCCCTGAAAGCCGCGAATATAGGCGTCAACCATCCGCGAGGAAAGCTCCGCATCCTCACCAAACGTGCCCTCGATGCGCGCCCAGCGTGGCTCGGTCGCCAGATCCGCCATCGGATGCAACGCGACCGAAATGCCCACCGCGCGATACTCCTGCCGGGCAATATCGCCGAATTCCCACACTAGCCCTGGGTCGTTGGTCGCCGCCAGACCGATAGGTTCGGGCCAACGCGAGAAGGCATCCGTCACCTCCGATGCTCCTGCTATCTGATTGTAACCGTGGCGCGGGTCTGAGGAAATGGTGACGGGAATGCCCAGGCGCGTGCGTTCCGCAAGCTTTTGCAACTTGTTGTACCAGGCGACGGCCAACCGTGGTTCAGGCAGAGCATGCACATTGTAATGATTCATTTTCAAATCGAGCACGTTATGGGTGGTGGAGTATTCCCACATCCAGTGCACCCCATGAAACAGCTCGCCGTCCATCCCTACCGGGATGACATTGTGGAACATCAAACCGACTTTCTCCTCCAGCGTCATCTGCTGCAGAAGATCTTCCACGCGCTCCTCAACCGGACGGCGCGGGTCCTCATAAACATCCAGACGGCCATTTTTGTTCAAGTCACGAAAAGACATGCCATCCTGCGTAAGGATAGGAGCCTCAGGCGGTAATTGTGTCATAGGAACACCTCTGTCCTTTATGATTAGTGTTTGAAATTCTAAATTCACCTGTTCCTGATCAATGCCGCTACGCCCTTAAGGATATGCCCATTGATGATCAGCAACAACGCTTCCAGTTTGCTCCGGTTAAGGGATCCCCCCATCATCAGAATAGTGCGCAATGGCATCTCATTCACCATGGCGAGCATCAACATACCCGTGGGAGTATCTTCTTTGCCCTCGACCATCTTGCGCATCTGTTTGCTCAGCAAATTGAAAAGCTGCCGTCCAATCAATGAACCACGCATCTCACACAAAGGCGTGTTGAGGTCATAAGTACCCTTTTGCGGCATCACATTCGCAGGCACAGGATGTCCCAGCAGAGCCTCAAATTCCGCCTTGCCAAAGCGGCGATTCTGCGATGGGTTGTAATAGGGAGCCAGTCTAGTTTTATCCACCGGAGAGAGCGTTCCACTGCCTGTCGCGATATGCAAGAGGGCGCTCAATCGGATATCGCGCGAGGAAGCCCCCACCAGAATCTCGAAATCGCCAGCTTCAATCACCCAGTCTCGGGAGCTCACATCATAATAAGCAAAGGCGCGGCGCTCGAGAGCAAAAGTTACTTCAGTTTCCTCGCCGGGTTGCAGTTCGACCTTGGCGAAACTCTGCAGCTCCTTATCCGGGCGGAAGACGGTGGACTGCACGTCGCGCACGTAGAGTTGCGCAATCTCTTTCCCGGCAACTGCGCCTGTGTTCTTGATCTTAAAAGTAACGGTCACGCCAGCGTCATCCTGCCTCACTACCAAATCGCGATAGGCAAAGGTGGTATAGCTCAAGCCATAGCCAAAGGGAAACAACACCTCGACTTTGGCAGTATCATACCAGCGATAGCCCACGTAGAGGCTCTCACGGTATTCCACGGTGGCGGGGCCACCCGGGTAAGGCTGAGCCGGCGTATCTACGAGCCTGAGGGGGAAGGTTTCCGCCAGTTTGCCACTGGGGTTGACCTTTCCAGTAAGAATATCAGCGATAGCGCCAGCGCCAGCCTGCCCACCAAGATAGCCCTCAAGGATGACGAGTACATCGCCAGCCCAGGGCATCTCAACCGGCGAACCATTGCTCAGCACCACCACCACCTTTTGATGTGCTGCCGCCAGCCGCTGAATCAGCGCCTCGTGCCCGTCGGGAAGCCGGAGATGCTGGCGGTCAAGCCCCTCAACCTCATATATATCGGTCAGACCAGCGCAAATCACCACCACATCAGCTTTGCCGGCGACGTCAAGCGCCTCCTGAATCAGAGCCTCATCGGCAATCTCACCCTTTTCGGTGTATCCGGGAGCATAGGTCAGGTTCGCCGCGCCAATCAGTTGCGCCAGTTCCTCATGGAGGTTATCGAGACGGGTGGGGTTCATCAACGAACTTCCCGCGCCCTGGTAGCGTGGTATTTTGGCGAAACCCCCAATCAACGCAATCTTCGCGCCCGCCGGCAGCGGCAGAAGCCCGCCCTCGTTCTTGAGCAACACGGCGCCTTCACCCGCCACGCGCCGCGCCAAAGCATGATGCGCCTGCGGGTCATATGCAAAATCCTGCGCCAGGGTAGCTTCAGCCTTCTGAATCAGGGTCAGAATGCGCTCGACGGCGCGATCCAGCACCGCTGCGTCGAGTTCACCGGCACGCACCGCAGCGATGATTTTGGCATCATTGCCGTTTGGCGCGCCGGGCATCTCCAGTTCAACACCCGCTTTCAACGCCTCCACACGCTCGTTCATAGCGCCCCAGTCGGTCACCGCCAGTCCCTGATGTCCCCACTCCTCCTTTAGAATGTCACGCATCAGAATCCGGTTGTCGCTGGCATACGTGCCATTGATGCGGTTGTAGGAACACATCACCGTCCACGGCTGAGCTTCTCTGACGGCAATCTCAAAGCCCGCCAGGTAAATTTCGCGCAGGGTACGCTCATCCACAATGGAATCCGTCGTCATGCGACGCGTTTCCTGGTTGTTGGCGGCATAGTGCTTGAGAGATGTACCGATGCCCTGGCTTTGGACGCCTTGAATATGGCTTTTGGCAATTTCACCGGTCAGATAGGGGTCTTCTGAGAAATACTCAAAGTTGCGACCACACAGCGGCGAGCGTTTGATATTCGCGCCAGGACCCAAAATCACAGCGACCCGCTCCTGGCGGCATTCCTCACCCAACGCGACCCCCACCTGGTAGACCAGGTCGCGATTCCAGGTCGCCGCCAGCGCCGAAGCGGTCGGGAAACAAGTCGCTGGCACACTCTCATTCAGCCCCACGTGGTCGGCGGCGCCTGCCTGCTTGCGCAGCCCATGAGGACCATCCGTGACCATTAAGGAGGGGATGCCCAACCGTTCGATACCCTTCAGATACCAGAAATTCAATCCGGAACAGAGGGAGGCTTTTTCTTCAAGGGACATTTGTTGTATGAGTGCCTTGATATCTTTCATCCATCATCTCCTGGTGAATGCTTTACTATGACGCTGTTGCCATTATGCACCGCCTTTGCCAATCGCGCAATCGAGGTGGATGCGTTCCCAAATGGGGGCGACAATCGCAAGCGCCCCTATGGAGCGCAGGAGAAAGGCATTTGCATGATAATCGACTCGCTGATTGACACTCTCCTGCGGCGGCATATAATCACCACTGAAGATAAAGACCACATAGCCCACGGCAGCCATCGGCACTCGCCCCCTCAGTGGTCGCCAGCCTAAAACACAAGTTACCAGAGCCTGATCCATGCAGCTGATGCTGAGGTTGCGCCGGAATAAGCATGATTCTATGGGGACAAGGGGTGATGAAAGAAGCCCTGGAGGCAGTGATCGAATATGGCTTCACAAAATTGGGACTGAACCGCATTCAAGCCTTTATGCTTGCTGATAATGCCCGCTCCATCAATCTACTTAAGCATCTACACTTTAGAATTGAGGATATACTGCAAGAGCACCGCTGGTTTAGAAATAAATATTGGGACAATATGATCATGGCGCTGCTGCAAAGAGAATGGGAAGCCAGATCTGAGATGGCTCCAAACCCTCAAAACACCAGAGAGTATTAGCGACAAAACATGAGGAGAAATTCATGCAAAGCTTAACAAGCCGTTCCTATTCCTCGAATGAAGATCTGCAAGCCATATTGGAGTTGTTACTCGCGGTACGCCCAGCTGATCGCGTGGCGAGTTATCCCAGCCCGGTTGACCTGCATGAGATGTTTGCTCTACAACAGGTGCAGAATAACACGCGCCTCTGGTTTGATGCTGAAGACCACATGGTTGGATATGCCCTGGTAGATCATTACAACAACCTGCTCTTCGAGTTCAAACCGCAAGCGTTTACACCTGAGATCGAGATAGAAATCATCGCACTAGGGATCGCGTGCATCCAACGTGCGATGCAAGAGCAAGGTGAGACACTGACTCTGGACGCCAGCTGCCGCGCTGGTGATACCGAGAAAATCGCCTTTCTCACCCGGCATGGATTTGAGCAACAAGAGGGCTATTCCGTATATATGGTGCGCCCTCTCGACCAGCCCATCCCTACCCCGCGGTTGCCAGAGGGCTTTACCATCCGGCATGTTGTGGGAGAAGAAGTCGAAGCCCTGGTTGCACTCCACCGCGCAGCCGTGGGGACCGAGCACATGACTATTGAAGAGCGCCTGGCGATGATGCGTGTGCCAGAATACAAACCGGAACTCGATTTACTGGCGGTGGCGCCGGATGGGCAGCTCGTCGCTTATTGCATGTGCGGTATCAGTGAGGAGGAAAACGCAGCCACGGGACGCAATGAAGGTTACACGGACCCGGTGGGAACACATCCCGATTTCCAGCGCCGCGGGCTGGCGCGAGCGTTAATACTCGCTGGCTTGCAAGCGCTGAAGCAACAAGGCATGGATTTCGCCGTGCTCGGCACTAGCGGCGAAAATATTGCGATGCAACGCACTGCCGAATCTGTCGGATTCCACGTGGAATCCACCACACTCTGGTTTGCCCACCCGGTAACACCAGTCTGATACGGAGTAACCTCACATGCTATCATCAAACCGCTTTCGTGGATGTTTGCTTGGACTTGCTACGGGTGATGCCATCGGCACAACCGTGGAATTCCGCCCACGCGGGAGCTTTACTCCGCTAACGGATATGGTCGGCGGTGGTCCCTTCCGTCTTCGGCCTGGGCAGTGGACGGATGACACCTCGATGGCATTGTGCCTGGCGACCAGCCTCGTGGAATGCAAAGGCTTCGACCCGCGCGACCAAATGGAACGCTACTGCCGCTGGGCAGAAGCGGGCTATCTAAGCAGCACCGGGACGTGCTTCGATATCGGCGGCACGGTGAGCGCCGCGCTGCATCGCTTTCGCCAGACCGGCGAGCCTTTTTCTGGATCACGCGATCCCCATTCAGCCGGGAATGGCTGCATTATGCGCCTGGCGCCCATTCCCCTATTCTATTTTCCGGATATTGGTGCTGCCGAAACCTTCGCCGCCGAGAGTTCCAGAACCACACATGGCGCCGAGGAATGTGTGGATGCAAGCCGTTTGCTGGCGCGCATGTTGGTCCGCGCCCTGGCGGGGCAATCCAAAGAGACTGTAGCCTTTGGAGATGGCGATAATTTCGCCGGCAGTCCCAAGATCCTCGCCATCGCCAAAGGTGAATATCGTAACAAAACCGAAGCCGAAATCAAAGGCTCTGGTTACGTGGTCGCGAGCCTGGAAGCGGCGTTGTGGTGTTTTATGAACACTGAGACCTTCCAGAATGCCGTGCTCTGTGCCGCCAACCTCGGCGATGATGCGGATACCACCGCCGCCATCTGCGGGCAGCTGGCAGGCGCATTCTATGGCGAATCCGGGATTCCTGTATCCTGGTTGGATAGGCTGACCATGCGCGGGGAAATCGGCGAGCTGGCAGAGCAGCTTGCCGTTCAGGGCGCCGCCAAAGCCTGAGGGTGCGTTTCAACTTTGGGGCAAAAGCAAGACGACTATCATGTAAACGCCTTTCCTTTGATTGATTTTTGGCGGTGGGGCAAAGCCCCACCGCCAAAAATCAATTTTCTTCTGCGTCCTGTAGAGACGCCTGAGATTTTCACCCCCATTTTGAAACGCACCCAAGCCTGAAAGCACATTGCATGAGCGCGTAGCCCATGATACAATTAGGGGTATCCAGAAAGTCGCGAGAAAGAGACAGCGCTAACCCATGGATCAACTAGATCAGTTCGAGAGTTTGCTCTCACCTGAGGAGTTGCAGAACTTCCGCAATCTCAATAGTCCAGCGGTAATTCAAGCATACCTTGATGAGACGCCTTATAGCGCCGAGGAACGCACACGTTCCCCGTTAAATGTGATGCGCGACCGTGTGGCGCACTGCCTCGATGGTGGGCTTTTTGCCGCTGCCGCGTTGCGCCGTCTGGGATACCCCCCCCTGCTCGTAGATCTGCTGCCCGAACCAGAGACGGACGACGATCATGTCCTGGCAATCTTCAAGGAGCATGGCTGTTTTGGCGCTGTAGCGAAATCCAACTTCGTCGGACTTCGTTACCGAGAGCCGATTTACCGCACCGTACGCGAACTGGTCCTCTCGTATTTCGAAGCCTACTACAATGTCAACGGCAAAAAGACCCTGCGCGCCTATACCCGCACCTTCGATTTGGCACGTTTCGATCGCCACCATTGGATGTGGGATGAAACCGGCATTGCCATCATCGAACAGCGCCTCTATAGCCTGAAGCCCATTCCCCTCATCACCCCGGCAATGGCAATGCAGCTACAATCGGTGGATTCTCTGACCTACAAGGCAGGAATGCTCGTGGCTAACCCTGCCGGACTCTACCGTCCGCGCGCGGAGGTGGGCGAGGCGTAATCGCGCCCAAGCTCCGTTTAGCTATCAAACCATAAAGTTGGAAAGGAGAACAAAATCATGGCACATCCATTAGCAGGTAAACCGGCGCCCCGAGAGATGCTGACCAATATTCCCCGTCTGGTAGCGGCTTATTACGCTTACCATCCTAATGCCGCGGAATCACTAGAGCGGGTCTCCTTCGGCACATCGGGCCATCGCGGCGTCTCACTCAAACGCAGCTTCAACGAGGACCATGTGGTAGCTATCAGCCAGGCGATTGCCGAATACCGGCAAGCGCAGGGCATTACCGGTCCGCTCTTTATCGGCATGGATACGCACGCCCTCTCCGAACCCGCATTAATGACTGCCGTCGAGGTTTTTGCTGCCAACGGGCTCGATATCATGCTGCAGGAAGGCATGGGCTACACCCCCACCCCGGTTATCTCACACGCGATCCTCAGCTTCAACCGGACGCACAAAAATGTTGTGGCAGATGGTGTGGTCATCACTCCCTCGCACAATCCCCCTACCGATGGTGGCTTCAAATACAATCCGCCCACCGGCGGTCCCGCCGACCCAGAAATCACAGGGGTCATTCAGGCCCGCGCCAATGCCATCATCGCAGATGGATTGCATGCCGTGCGGCGTATCCCCTTCGAACGTGCGCTCAAGGCAGAAACGACGCATCCGTATGATTACGTCACCCCCTATGTGGAAGACCTGCGCAACGTCGTGGATATGGATGCTATCACCGCTGCCGGGTTAAAAATTGGCGTGGACCCCATGGGAGGATCAGGCATCGCTTTCTGGCCCCGCATTGCAGAAACCTATCACCTTAACATGGAAATCGTCAACCCCTATGTAGACCCCACATTCGCCTTTATGACCGTTGACTGGGATGGCAAGATTCGCATGGATTGTTCCTCGCCCTATGCCATGGCAAGCCTCATCGGACTCAAAGATCGCTTCGATATCGCTTTCGGCAACGACCCCGATTACGACCGGCATGGCATTGTCACACCCAGTGCAGGGTTGATGAATCCCAATCACTACCTTGCCGTTGCCATCTATTACCTGTTCCAGCATCGCCCAGGTTGGCGCGCTGATGCCGCCGTGGGCAAAACCCTCGTCTCCAGCTCGATGATTGACCGGGTTGCCGCGCACCTGGGACGCCGGCTCAACGAGACTCCCGTAGGCTTCAAATGGTTCGTGGAGGGCCTGGTGGATGGCTCCTTCGGCTTTGGCGGCGAGGAGAGCGCCGGCGCCTCGTTCCTGCGGCGGGACGGCACCGTCTGGACAACAGACAAGGACGGCCTGATCCTGAACCTGCTTTCAGCCGAGATCACGGCTACCACAGGTAAAGACCCGGGGAAACATTACCACGATCTCGAAACGCTTTTCGGCAGCCCCAACTACGAACGGATTGATGCCCCCGCTTCAGCGCCCCAACGGGCCGTGCTTAAGGACCTCTCGCCAGAGCTGGTGCAGGCGGAAACCCTGGCCGGCGATCCCATCATTGCCAAGCTTACCCGTGCGCCAGGCAATAACGCCGCCATCGGAGGGCTGAAAGTCGTCACAGATCAGGGCTGGTTCGCCGCTCGCCCCTCTGGCACTGAGGATGTCTACAAAATCTACGCCGAGAGCTTTCGAGGACCGGAGCATCTGCGCCGAATTCAGGAGGAGGCTCGTGCCATCGTCAATGCGGCTTTCGTTGCCGCGGGTGTAGCGGCACAATAACAACCGCGCTTGTAAAACGAGGCGCCGGGTTTCCCGTTTGAAGGGGAAACCCGGCGCCTCTTATGCATTACGCGCCCGCGCTAATGCGCCGCTATTGCACCGCTACTGCGCCGCTACTGCGCTTTATTTTAGACCGCATCTTCACCAAAAGGCGAAGGCAAATCCTCCAAATCCGATTCCTCAGGAACTACCGGCTCTGCGGGTGCAGGTGAAGCAGGAACCGCCGAAGGAGCAGGTACGATTGGGCGACGCGACGGGGCTACTGGTGGCGCAACAGGTGGGCGCACATTTCCCGTCGCCGCGTACGGCACCGTCCCAAACTGTGTGAGCGCCACCGCACCTGTTCCCAACGCAATCACCGGCCAGACGAGAATCGCGTACAGGCAATCCCAGGTCACATGCAATAGTACGGCCAGGGTGGTTAGCAACACCGTACCCAATATCGCAGCAGCAACGGGCGTAACCTGCTCGGCCTTAAACAATCCACGCAATACCCGGTCACCCAGTACCGAGCCTAGCGCCACCCAACCCAAGACAACGCCTAAGCCCAAAATAATACCGCCAATCAACGCAAACGGGCTAAGACAAATCGTGATTGCCAGAATCGCGAAAACCAGTCCTGCGCCGATGAGGACTAACAGCCCTATGCCAAATGCAGGTAGAGGCACATTGACAAGCGTTTCCGACACGCGTTCGACATGCCGGGGCCAAAGACTCGCAAAAAAGAGCGCAAATAGCCCCAGTGCCAGAATCGTCAGAACACCACGCACCATCTTCCAGAGTACCTGTAGCCAAAAAGGTTGTGAAGCATGCACCTCAACGATAGGGGGCAAAGGCTCGTCCCCGTCTGTCCAGTCGCCAGGATTGAAGGGGAAATTCCAGTTGAACCCGCCGATGCCGTCCACTTTTTGAATGTCGCCTTCGACAATGGCGCCCTCATCCTGCGTAATCTGGCCCGCAGAGGATACATCGCCTTCCACGCGTGCAGTGGCACGCAATTCCAATTCCCCGGCAGAGAAAACCTGACCCTCAACTGTACCGGCGACTGTAGCGGCGCCAAAAATCGCCACATCACCGCGCACAATCGCTCCCTCACGCATCTCCAGTGCGCCAAAAGCCGCCAGATCACCGGTAAGGCTTGAGTCGCGCCCCAGCGTCACTGGACCGAAAACCACCAGATCACCGGTGACGCTATCCTCTGCTGCCAGATTGTACGGACCAAAGTGAACACCACCGATTCCCCCCTGCACCGCCCAAACGGGCAAAGCCATCATCAGCAGCAACAAAGCCAACAGACTTGCATGAACCCATCGCTTCAACATGATTGCCTCCTCTTCTAATGCTTTTTGAGACACAAATCTAAGCAGAAGCACTTTCGCTTCGGCCTCTCCTTGCTAACCACACACCAGTTCCAAGTGCCGCAGCAGCGAGCAGCAATCCGGCTACCCGCTCAAGGCGAACGATATCCGCCTTAACCGAAACGCCACTCGCCGTTCCCTTACGCGGCGCATAGCGGCGAACAGCAAAACGCAAAAAACGGTTCGTGACACCCGGATTGACACTGGCAGTTTGCACCAACAAGCCATCCTCCACCGTCACGTAAGTGAGGCGGCGGCGTGAAAGTACGGCTTCCCAAATAGCATCGGCAACCCGCTCTGGCGATACCGACTTGAGCAAACCCGCGCGCTCAAACAACGTCTCTAGCGAGGTCGCCTCACCGGTCTTGAGCAAATTCGCGTTAAAGTTCGTTTCTGTCATCCCCGGCAACACCCGGATCACGGCAATGTTGTATTCATCCAGCTCGATTGCCGCCGCATCCGAAAGGTATCCAAGCGCCGCCTTACTCGCGCCATAACCTGCCATGTAGGGCACCGCAACAGCCTCAATCATCGAGGACACATTGACAATGACCCCGCTACCCTGGCGCTTCATCGTTGGAAACACCGCTTGCAACATGGCGATGGGTGCAAGGACATTCAACTTGAGTGCATACTCAAACACATCCAGACCCAGTGAGTCTAGCGTGCCAGAAATACCTACACCGGCGTTGTTGATCAACACATCAATGCGCCCAAAGGCAGCCAGCGCCCGCTCAACGATCCGGGCCACATCCTCTTGCTGTGTGACATCTGCCCGCACAGCCAAAGCCCGCCCGCCTTGAGCCTCGATGGCAACCTGCAACCGCGTTAGCTTCGCCTCAGACCGCGCAGCGAGCACCACACACCAACCCTCGCGCGCAAAGCGCCGCGCGGTTGCCTCACCGATGCCAGTGCTGGCGCCGGTGATAATCACCACTCGGGAAAGCGTTTGCAGATCGATACCTTCCATCACCGCTCCTTCAAGCAGAAGACTCAGCGTGAATCAGGGAAATCAGGCTTATGCCTCTGCCACACCCCGTTGCCGGCGCACCATCACGACCGCAACTGTCGCCAGAACGCCATGCGGCATGAACAGGAACAACAGTCCGGCAGCAAGCGCCAACACCAAGGGCGAGAACGAACGCCCTGCCACCATCAAGCCCACTAACGTCCGCATCAACACCTGCAATAGCATATCCTTTGAGAAAACCATCGCCGCAAGCAAACGGTTAAAATCCCAGTAGACCGTACCCAGCGCGACCACAACACCCGCTCCGAGCAACACCGTTAAAAACGATATGCCCAGCAGCATCCACAACCGCCGCTGCCGGCGCATCAGTACCGCGCGCGCAGTCGTCTTCGCAGCCAGGTCTGCTGGTGGCACAGGCACAGGCGCCACACGCAAGACCATTTCCAGCTGCGCCAGCGCGGCCCATTCCGCTCGGCAGGTTGGACATTCGCTGAGATGCTGTTCCCAGAGCGCTTGCTCAGGTGGGGTCAGGTCCCCATCCAACACCTTGATCCACCATGCTTCACTATGCATGTCCCACATAATGCGCCTCCCGCATTCCACTATTACAATAACTACCCTCATCATCCTGGTTTTGTGCCCAACATTCCGCCATGCCACGCCGCGCGCGGAACAGCCGCGATTTCACCGCCGAGACACTCAAATGCGTCGCTTCGGCGATCTCTTCATAGGAAAGGTCCTGCCAGTAATACAAGGTCACCACCAGACGATCCACAGGCGATAGTGTCTCCAAGAGAACCTGTATCGCCTTTTGCCGCTCACGCGCTTCCAGCTGTTGCTCCGGACTGGGATCAGAGCCAGCCTGCCACTCCCAGGCGCCATCATCTCCCATACCATCCAGAGAAACTTCCGGGCGTCGTCGGCGCAAACGATCGGTACAGAGGTTTGAGGCGATTCGCAACACCCAGGGTTTGAAAGGACGCTCCAAATCGAAGGATTGCAGGCTCATCACTGCCTTCACCAGGGCATCCTGCGCAGCATCCTCAGCATCAGTGGGGCTGCCCAACATACGATAACACAGACCAAACACCATCGGCTGGTAGGCTTCCACCAACCAGCTGATCGCAGACTCTTCTCCGTGCATGGCCGCCATGATCCATTCTTGTTCGGTCACAGCCTCATCCCTCATCTTCTAATACGCATGGTTTGTGTCAAGGTTGCAAAAAGGGGCGACAGATGTTGTCGCCCCTTGCAGGATCATGCTTGGGGCAACGCAACGCGCTTACCCCAGACAGATACACCTAGAAAGGTCGCTGCAAATCGGTGAGCAAGAACGAATCCGGCTCTTCCTCTTGATCGCTGAGCAGTGTGCCTTTGGGCAGCTCCTTCTCAATAGCCACACCTTCGAAATCGTCAATGGGGCCATCTGAACCTTCGACATCACCCCGGTAACCTGTACCCGCAGGAATCAGCTTACCAATGATGACATTTTCCTTGAGACCGTAAAGCAGGTCTTCATCACCCTGAACAGCCGCATTCGAGAGCACCTTAATGGTGTGCTGGAAGGAAGCCGCTGAGAGGAAGGAATCCGTCGCTAAGGCAGCCTTGGTGATCCCCAACAGCACCTGGCGCGCGCGCGCGGGCTGCCCACCTTGAGCGATAATCTCGCGGTTATTCTTCTCGAACCGGACCTTGTCCACCAGGTCGCCCGGCAAGAACTCCGTGCTGCCTGATTCGGTCACCATGACCTTGCTGAGCATTTTGCGGATCATGATCTCAAAGTGCTTGTCCGAGATATTCACACCTTGAGTGCGATACACCTGCTGCACTTCGCTGAGCAGATACCGTTGCACGGCATCGCGACCCTGAACCTGCAGAATGCGGTGCGGATTGGGAACACCCTCACACAGCTGTGCGCCTGCCTCGATTCGTTGGCCCTCAGCCACCAGCAACCGCACCGAAGGCGCCATGTCATACTCGCGCTCATCCTTAACTTCATAGGCCAAAGTGACCGTGCGTCCTTCGAGAGTAATACGCCCATTGGCTTTTGCACGCACTTCCTCGATCTCGCCGCGAGCCAGCAATTCGCCCAGTTTCACTTCTGCACCGTCCTCCACAAGAATTTCCCAGCCTTCGGGAACCTCATGGATGGCGTTCTTCAGTTGTGAATGCGTCACCGTGACCTTTGAGAGGTCGCCTTCACGCGTGATATGAACGGTGCCAGCGATATCGGAAATCTCCGCCTCACCCCTGGGCATACGGCGCGCTTCCAACAGTTCTTCCACGCGCGGCAGACCACTGGTGATATCGCCGCCCGAAGACGCCGTACCACCGGTATGGAATGTGCGCAACGTCAGCTGCGTACCCGGCTCGCCGATAGACTGCGCTGCGATAATACCTACTGCAGTCCCGATTCGAACCAGGTTGCCACGCCCCAAATCGCGCCCATAACACATCGCGCAGATGCCAAAATGCATCTCACATGTCATGGGTGAGCGCACATAAACCTCAGTGACGCCCGCGCGCACCAAAGCATCCACGCGCTCCTCATCCAGTTCCTGATTGCGTTGGACAATGATTTCCCCCGTCTCAGGATGAACCACCGGCGCGGCAGCCATACGTCCGATGATACGATCCGCCAGCGATTGCCCGGCGATGTCATCATCCTTGCGAATCCACAAGCCGCGTCGCGTATTGCAGTCCACAGCATTGATAATAATATCCTGCGCTGTATCTACCAACCGCCGCGTAAGATAACCGGCGTCAGCAGTACGCAGGGCAGTGTCTGCCAAACCCTTACGAGAGCCATGAGTGGAGATGAAGTATTCCAGCGCCGTCAAGCCCTCGCGGAGGTTGGAGCGAATTGGTAACGGGATGATACGTCCCGACGGATCCGCCATCAGACCGCGCATACCAGAAAGCTGGGCAATTGGACCAAAACCACCCTTAGAAGCGCCGGACTTCGCCATCACTGAGATTGGACCGTAAGGATCCAGATTGTCCGATACTGCCTTAGAAACATCCTCACGGGCACGCGACCAGATTTCGATTGTGCGGTTATACTGTTCATCCTCGGTCAGCAAACCACGGCGATATTGGCGCTCGATTTCACTGACCTGCTGTGTAGCCTCGGCCATAATCCCCTCTTTGGCGTCAGGTACTGTCAGATCGTAGACTGAAATAGTCACGCCAGAAAGTGTAGCATAGCGGAAACCGAGTGATTTGATGTCATCCGCAAACTTAACCGTGATTTCTGCCCCCATCATACGATAGCAGCGAGCAATCTCATTATTCAGGTCGTTTTTCCCCATAGGACGATTGATGAAACGCATGGGATCAGGCACAATACGGTTGAAAAGCGCGCGCCCCACCGTGGTCTTGATCGGTTCAGTGGGAGCAGGGAGGCTTTCGAAAACCTGTGCGACCAGGATGGGGGTATGGAGTCCCACCTTGCCCAACAGATACGCCATCTCAACCTCATCCAGGTCGGCATATAAACGCAGTGGGTCATCCGTCGGCGCGCCATCCATAGTCATGTAATAAGTGCCCATGCACATATCCTTGGAAGGACCAATGATGGGCTGTCCATCAGCGGGTTTGAGAATATTGCGCGAAGCCAGCATAAGCTTGCGCGCCTCTTCCACCGCCTTACGCGAAAGAGGAATGTGGACCGCCATCTGGTCGCCGTCAAAGTCGGCGTTAAAGGCAGCGCACACGAGCGGGTGCAGCTGAATCGCCTTTCCCTCAATGAGAATCGGCTCAAAGGCTTGAATGCCCAAGCGGTGCAACGTCGGGGCGCGGTTGAGCAATACCGGGCGGTCGCCGATGACCTCCTCCAGCACTTCCCATACCTCTGGGCGTTGCCGCTCAATAAGGCGCTTGGCAGCCTTGACGTTGGTTGCATAGTTATATTCCACCAGGCGCTGAACCACAAACGGACGGTAGAGCTCCAAAGCCATCGTCTTGGGCAAACCGCATTGATGCATCTTGAGGTGCGGTCCCACGACAATCACGGAGCGACCGGAATAGTCCACACGCTTACCCAACAAGTTCCGGCGGAAGCGCCCCTTCTTACCTTTGAGCAAGTCACTCAAGGATCTAAGTTGGCGACGACCGCGCCGGCTCATTGCCTTGCCGCGCTGGCTGTTATCAATCAGACTATCCACAGCCTCTTGCAACATCCGTTTCTCGTTGTGAATGATCACTTCGGGGGCGCCAAGATCGAGCAGACGCCGCAGACGATTGTTACGGTTGATAACACGGCGATACAGATCGTTCAAGTCCGACGTAGCAAAACGGCCACCATCCAGCTGCACCATCGGGCGCAATTCCGGCGGCAACACCGGCAGCACCGTCAAAATCATCCATTCTGGGCGATTGTGGCTCTTGCAAAGCGCCTCGACCACGCGCAACCGGCGAGTAGCCTTCTTACGGCGCTGCGCCGACCGCCCATGTCGCACTTCTTGCCACAACTCCTCTGACAATGTCTCGAGATCAAGGCGCGCCAACAAATCATATACGGCTTCCGCGCCCATCCCAGCCTTGAATACCTGTCCCCATTTCTGGCGCAACTCACGATAGCGTGCCTCATTAAGGAATTGGAGCGGCGCCAGGCTCAGCAGTTCTTCGCGGTCCGCATCATAACGGGTGCGAACTGTGGTCGTCTTGGTCTGAAGTTCTTCTCGAATCTGCGCCAGCTTATCCTGGATACCGCTAGCCATGGTCTCGGTATTCTCATCCGGAGAAGCCAACGCGTCCTGTTCACGCTCACGAATCTCACGCTCCAACTCATCCAGCGCTTCCTGAGCCACCATCGTCAATGTGGCATAGTGATTGCGGCGCACCACCTCACCAGCATCCACGATGACCGTATCGGTGATGTCAAAAATCAACGATTCGGATGCCTCGCGATCCATCAGGCTTTCCAGGCGGCGCTGCAAACGCAATGCCTCCGTGGAGATGGCATCCGCGCGGGCGTCACGCTCCTCCTCCAACATGGAACGCAATACACGCAGTTTAACATCCTGCTGCTCCTGATATTGCGACAACTGCTCATCCAGGCTGGCGCTCATCGTCTGGGCGGCTTGATCCAGGGTATCAATGCCCTGGCGTTCCCGTTCCTCCAGGCGCTTGAGTGCGCGCTGACGCGCTTCTTCATCCACGTGGGTAATGATGTACTGCGCAAAGTAGAGTACACGATCAAGGTTACGCTTGCTGATATCAAGAAGGATGCTCAAATGGCTGGGGACCCGGCGAGTATACCAGATGTGCGCCACCGGCGCTGCCAACATGATATGCCCCATCCGTTCGCGCCGCACCGCAGAGCGGGTGACCTCAACGTTACATTTATCGCAGATAATACCGCGGTAGCGAATGCCCTTGTACTTACCGCAATAACACTGATAATCACGGCTCGGCCCAAAAATTGCCTCGCAGAATAAGCCGTCTTTCTCCGGACGTAGACGACGGTAGTTAATCGTTTCCGGCTTCGTCACCTCACCGTAGGACCAGGACAGAATCGAATCAGGTGAAGCCAGATTGATACGCAACATCTTAAAGGTACGTGCTTCGGTTACAATTTCGTCCCTATTCATCGTTTCCCCCACAATGGTCTCAAACGACCCTCAAAGAATATGGCTCGCGAGCCATACAGCACAAAAGAAGCGTCCGAGAACCCTTCCGGGCTTCTCAGCGCTTCCGCATCCACGTGTCTTTCCGTTGTCATAGGCGAATGAATATTATAGCCGCATCTATTCAAAAGTCAACCATCGAAAAAAGTGTCAGTATTCAACGTTCCCCGCTTGCCATGACAAAAGGCAACTGAAGTCGCAATTTCGGAGCGTGTTTTGGTTGCCGCGGCGCCGAGTACGGCATTTAGCGCGGCAACCCAAAACACGCTTTTGAACAGGTTCTAGCCCAAAACTCGCGCCCCGCTACGGGAACCTGAGCATTCACAAAAAAGTGGGGTGTATTCCAGTCACAAACGATAGTTTCAGACGCCCTACAGACGCGGGAGAAAATGGTGTTTTGCGACATGGTCGCACCCCGCCGCAAAAACACTCAAAGGAAGAACATTTGCGCGTAAATCGCCTTACTTTGCACCAGGTTAAAAGGTGCCCTCAAAAAGTAGCGTGCCTTTCATGCCAGGGACAACAGCTTCAAGCGCTCGCGTCAGACACAGGGGAAAGTGGAGTATGCGGTGGTAAATCCCCCTGGTGCTGCGCCTCCAACAGAATCTCCCGGTTTGCAGGAATCTGCTCTAAAAATCGCGCCCGTGCAAATTCAGTCTCAAGATGTTGCGCCTGCTCCATCACAATCTCATGGGCCTTCATCAATGCCATTGTGGCATCAGGGGCGCCGCAGGCGCTCAGAATGGTAAAATGGTTCAGATAAATGCTCTGAACAGCCTCGACGTCACGCTGAGTACGCAACAAGTCTATCGCCTCTTTTGAGACTGCCAGAGCTGCCTCACAGTGCCCCAACCCCAATTCTGCGCGTCCCAGAAAGGAGAGATTCTCGATAATCTCTGCCTTCAACACTAACTTGACACTGGTGGCATGCGCGCGCCGGAAATAGCCGACAGCCTCAGCATAACGTTCTTGCTGCAATGCCAACAGCCCCAACCCATACTGACAATAGGAGACACCGCGTTCATTCTTGGGCACTTGCTGCCATAATGCCAACGAGGCCTCGAAAGCCTCACCCGCAGCTTCATACTGACCACAGAAGAGATGGGTCAATCCCAAATAGAACCAGGCAAAGGCCTGTCCAGTCACATCGGCGTTCTGCTGCTTCAAAGCCAAAGAGGCATGGAATTGTTCCAAGGCTTGCGGATAATCGCCCAAACGCAGCGTCACCCGCGCCAGGTTAGTCAGGTGAATACCTTCCTGGAATCCGTCAGCACGCTTTCGAGCCAGCTCCAGCGCACGCTGGTGATACACCGTCGCTTCCGCATAGAAACCCCGCTTCAGAGCCACCATTCCCTGATACATAGCACTCCACGCCTCATTGGCTTCATCCTCCAGTTGCCGGTAGAGCGCGGTCGCCTCCTCCAACCATGGGGTCGCTCGGTCATAATCGCCGATTTCATAAGCCATAACCCCCATCGCATAGCGCGCCTGTGCCTGCCCCGCTAAATCATGGGCTTTTTGCTGCCATTCCAGAAGCTGCTGATAATAGGCGATTGCTGTCTCATTGGCGTAGTCTTCGCGAGCCTGTTTTGCTGCCAGTTGCAAATACTTGACTGCTTTTGCGCCATCATCACTGCGACTGAAATGATATGCCAGCAACTGCTGTAGTTGTACCGAACCATCCTCGCTTAATGCCTCTAACGCCTCACCCACTCGACGATGCCACTGACTGCGATTCTGTACCAAAATGCTGTCGTAGGCTACCTCCTGGACCAGAGTATCTGGGAAAGCGTAAGTGGGCATGTCCCCCGTCTCAGTTGAGCGCAGCAGTCCTCCACGCTCCAACTGCGCCAACCACAAATCCACTTCTTCATTAGCCTGTGAGACACCACGCAATAAGTCAACGCGGAACTGTCGCCCGAGGACCGCAGCCATCTGCAACCCCTGTCGGGCATCCTCCGTCAACCGGTCAATACGCGAGACAATCGCAGCATGGAGGCTCGTGGGAACCGTAATCTGCTCAATACGGGAGGTCACATGCCATCGTCTTAAGCTCTGCGCCTTGCTCTCAGCCCCCTCAACACCTGATAGCGGCACCGCCTCCGGTGCCACAGCGCCGCTTTCAATAAGGGAGCGTACCACTTCTTCCAGATAGAATGGGTTTCCGGCAGATTTATCGAAAATATCTACCAACGTCGCCTCAGAGAATTGGGCGCCAGGCAATAACGCCTGAAGCAAGCTCTGACTCTGCTCACGAAGCAGGGGTTGGAGTTGCACCTCAGTATAGCGATGGGGAAAATTGCCAGCGGCGACATTGCGTAATTGCCAGCTGCGCTTATCGCGTGTAGGGCGGGAGGCCAGGCAAAACAGCAACGGCGCCTGATCGGTCACCGCCAACAAAGTTTCCACCAACGCCAGCGATGCTTCATCCGCCCAATGCAGGTCATCCAGAGCAATCAACAGCGGTCCGCGCCGGGCAGCGGCGCTAAAAAATTCCCGCGCCGCCCAGAGAATCTCCTTCTGGCGCACCTGCGGGCTAAGGTCTTTGACCTCCTGCGCCCAAACACCCTCCAACGGCAAATTCATCAGATAGGCCAAAAAAGGCGCAATTTCGCGGGCTTTTTCTTTGCCCAGCAGGCTTTCGGTCTGCTCCCAGAGTTGGAAGAGTATTTCGTTCTCATCAGCATCCGGAGCCAATCCCAGCATAGTGCGTAGCATTTCGCGCGCCAGCCAGTAGTTAATGTGCTCGCTAAAGGAAAAAGGGCGCGCTTCGATCCAGCGCAACTCTGCCGCCTCAGGCTGCCCGGCATACCACCGCTGCAATTCCCGTAACAACCGGGATTTGCCCAAGCCGCTATTTCCCAACAATGCCACAATCTGCCCGCGCCCGCCGAGGAAACGCTGCCCGACCTGCTGCAACTGTGCCAATGCCTCCTGACGCCCGATAAGCGGGGATTCACCACTTTCCAGGCCCCGTGTAGGTCCGACCTCGTCACGCGGTCCCAGCACTTTATAGGTTGGGATGAGAATCGCCTTGCCCTTCACCTTCAAATCGAAACGGTCGCTCAACTCAAAGAAGGGGCGCACCCGTTCTTCAGTTTTGTTGCTAATGTAGATTTTACCCCACTCTGCATACGACATCAGCCGCGCCGCCATATTGATATCATCACCCATGAGCGTATATTCCTGACGCAGGTCAGACGCGCCCACATTTCCCGCGAAGAGCGTGCCAGTATTGATACCAATACGCTGGCGGAAGCGATAGATACCAAAGGGGGTTTGGAGAGCCGAAAAACGCTCCCGAGTAAGGGCTTGCATCTCCAGCGCCGTATAGACCGCGCGCACAGGGTCATCCTCGTGCGCGCGCGGCGCGCCGAAAAAGATCACCAACCGGTCACCCACGGCGTATTGATCCATACGCGCCAACGCCCCCTCATATTTCTCCACGACCTGCGCCATCCACATGAAGTAAGCATTGAGCTGTTCCACGATGATCTGAGGATGGCTTTCCCCCAGGTCCTCGATCAGGTCGCTGATGCCCACATAATTCACAAACATCACAGTAACGGGACGGTGGTCGGGTGCAATGCGCGCATCACGCGGGTTAAGGGCAATACGGCTGAGAAGCTCGACGGATAGATAGGGAGTCAGCCGGTTCAAGCGGTCGGCGAGGTAAGTGATTTGCGCCAAAGGAGACCCCTCAGGCGGCTCAGCGGCAAACAGTTGCTCCGGAACCTCCGGAAGAGCCACCAACACCTTCGACACCCGAAAAAAAGCCGGGTCCGGAGACTTGGTCACCGGTGCAGTCTCTAGTTGTCCTTCGACCAGAGTACAAACCGCTGTCGGCAAAACCACTTCACCCGGATTGGCATGCCCCTCACACTCTTCAGCCAGATTCACCGTGTGTCCGGTAGTCACGTACGCCATCGAACCCAAATCGCCTGAGTCGGGTTGCGGAGAGGTCCCGATATGGGCGGCAAAATAAGGCCCGGCAGAGATGCCGCACTTGATTTTCAGAGCTTGAGTCTCACCAAGGGCATCAATAGCCGCAAACTCATCGCGCTTCATGACCGCCTGCATCTCCAAGGCAGCCTGCGTTGCGCGCAACACCCCTGCCGCAAGCTCAGCCTTGTTACCTGCGGGGAACAGCCCCAACAGCGCGTCACCACCAAACTTCAACAAAGTCCCACCATGAGCAAAAAGCACCCGCACCAATTGTGAGAACAAGGCATTGATGATGCCGGTAATCCGCTCAGCGCCCTCATGTCCCAGAGGCTTCAAACGTTCGGAGAGCGGCGTGAAGCCCGAAACATCACCAAAGAGAAACACGCCTTGCAACATGCCCCCAGCTGGCTCACCGGCCGGTTGCGGCGCTAACACCACAGGACCTGGGAGGTAGGTCTTCACCGTGCTCAACAGAGCGCTAAGATGATCCCGCACCGCGAGGATGTCCCGATCCTTGGGGCGGCGCTCCAGCGGTTCATAGAGCGAGTCCGGCAAATAACGCCGCAAGTCATTGCGCAACGCTTCCAATGAACGCTCAGGCGGCAAAGCAACGTCCAAAGAGGCTACCGGCTCAGCTTCAGACATGATGGGTTCGCGGGGGATGGAGACCACGGGGGAAACTCTCGACGTGGTGCTTGCCGCTGGCGTCACCGGTGTGGGGCTGAGACCCTCGGATTCACCCTGAAAGGCGCCACAATGAAAACAATAACGCGCTTCTACGGGCAATAACGTGAAGCAACGCGCACAGACCTTACCCTTGACAAGGGCTGCCCCGCAATACATACAAAAACGGGCTGTGCCTGGATTGAGATTACCGCATGCTGAACATTGCATGGCTACCGCCTCCCCAATAAACCGATTGCGCAAACTGCACTATAAGACACGAGACAGGACGCGGTTACTCCTCACCCTTTTCGTCGCGGAGACGACGTGCCCGTTGCTGGAGAGATTGGAAATAATCCGAACCGGTGATTTCTTCCACGTGGCGTTTGCGCTTGGAATCGTCAATCTCGATACGCAATTGCAGCACCTCTTGGCGCAGTGCTTCCTCGCGCTGCTGCACCTGGACTGCCATCTGGGTAAACTCGGCAGCCAGGGCAGCAATCGAAGGATCAGCATAATCCTGATTTGCACTACCAGCACGGTCATACTTGCCCGCCGCCACACGCTGCACCCACCCGCGCACCTCGCTCAGGAATTCGGTCGTGTAGCGAATGCGGTCACTCAATCCACTCATCACACTCAGCGCCAGCTGGGGGTGCGCAGCTAATAACCGGTGGAACTCCTCACCGGTGAGTGCAAGCAGTACGGCAGGCTCCAAAGCTCGAGCACTGAGCGAGCGTGGTTGCCGGTCAATCAACGCCATCTCGCCTAACGCCTCTCCAGGCTCGAAAATCCGAATCGGCTGCTCTTTCCCTGGTGTTTCAGGGTTGGGTACATAGATCGCAACGCGACCCTGGCGCACGATATACAATTCCTCCCCTGCCTCACCCATTTTGAACAGGATGTCACCCGTATTCAAATGCCGTTCTGTCAAGACAGCCCGCAATTGCGCCAGCTCGGTATCGGAAAGATGGGCAAACAGTGGAACATTTTTGAGTACCGTGGAATCAAGCATCATTTCACCCCTTATGTGTAACAGCTTCACGTCATTGTACTTCCGGCGAGAAAGGTGTCAATAGATTAAAGAGATACAGAGCATGAAAGATATCCTCATAGCGTCGTTGCCCTAGAATGCAGACTTCAAAATCCCCCGCATCCGGAACAACCGTAGGCGTTTCTGAATCGAAGACCTGCGCAGATACCAGCTGCAACGACGAGCGCGCCTCTTCGACAATCCGAGCAGCAGCCGAAAGATCACCTTGTAGCCGGAGGAGGTGTGCCTGTTTGCATTGCACCAGCACCATTCCCCAAGCGTCGTCCTCGCGCGTCCAATCTTCTGTGGCGCGCGCCAACCACAACTTCGCGGCACCCTGTGCAGACTGAGATTCAGCCAGCTGCAGTGCGACCAACGCCGCACCAGCCAGTTCCTTCTCAGCCTGGTAGCTGCCCCATGCCTTCTGCAAATCGCCACCAATGAACGCCATCAACGCATTTGGGCTGCCGCGTTCTGCCCACCTGCACGCCACCTGAAGGTCGCCCTCACGCCAGTGAAACCACGCGAGCACAGCAGCGATGGCAGGTAACGCCGTTCCCGCTGATTCAAGCACATTCCATGCATCCTCCGTCATCTCCAGCATGGATACACCCGGCTTCAAGAGAGGTCGCACCAACACGGCGCGCGCCAGTAGTTGCGGAGCATCCTGCAAATCGGGGTGCGCCGCAGCATAAGCTTGCCCAGCGGCTTCAAAGTGACCTTGAAGGAATGCCACATCACCCTGCCCCACACGCACACGCCCCCATAAATCACGTGCCTCCGGCGTCGCATTTTTCGCCCCCGAAAGATGCGTCAATGCCTGCTCCGCAGCCGTGTAATGCTCCAGAGCCGCCTCGTAGGCAGCGCGGGATTGCGCCTTGGTCCCTGCCAGAAGGGCGAAACGGCTCGCTTCAAGCCAGGCGCTGGCCTGAAGATAGTGATAAGCGAGCTCTTCCGCCACAGCCGCGAGGTCGGCTGCATGATTGGTGCGAAGATACTCCGCCAACCGGGCATGAAGTTGACGGCGCCGGACAAGAGGTTGCGAGTCATAGAGCATCTCGCGAACCAGGGTTTGGCAAAAGGAATGTGCCACGGCGCCATGCTCAACATTCACCTGCGGCATAGCAAAAGTGAAACGGGCGTTCTCCAACCCCTCAAGGGCCGGCGACAAGTGAGTGGGCACAGTCTCGTGCAACAGCGCAGCCAGTTCAGACACCTGAAAATCGTTACCCACGACCGATGCGGCGCGCACCGCCATCCCCTCCACATGTGAGAGCGTATCCAAACGGCTTAGCACCAGTTCCTGGAGAGTCAACGAGTGCCGCAATCCGGCTTCAAGATCCTGGACCCCGTTGCGCCGAAACCAGGCACAGAGTTCCTCGATAAACAACGGATTTCCGCCAGTCTTCGCCATCAACGTGGGCATTAGCGCCAGTAGTTCACCCGAAAGACTATCTGCACCCAGTAGATGAGACACCAAAGCCTCAACTGCTTTCGGCGTCAGAGGCCCTAAAGAAATCACCTGTGCGGAAAAAGTGTTCCCCGCCCTCTCTGCCGGGCGGCAGGTGATCAAAAATAACACCGGATAATCAGAGAGCGCACCGACTAAATGCGTCAGCAAATTGCGCGAAGGCGCATCAAGCCAGTGAACATCCTCAAAAATCAACACGCGGGGCGACTTCTGTGCTAACGCAGTCCACAAATGCTCCATGGCATTGAAAAGCCGGGTCTGCACACGGTCGGCGATACGGCGCTCCAGTTGACGCCATGTATCGCTGCCGCCAGGCACATGCTGTCGCTCACGAGCCAGCTGCCAGAGCGAAGCCCTGACAGGAGCCGCAGGGGATGGCGCAACCTGCGCGCCAAGACGCTGAAAGAGTCCGGGACGAACTGGTACGGGCGAATTCACAGATTCTCCGAAGGTGGGTATGTTTCCCAGCGAAAGCACAGGCAAACCGAACAACTGCAATAGAGGCGCGGAGATATCTTCGGCAAGGCAGCCCTCACGCGCGAGCCATTCCAAAAGCTGCCGCGCAGCAGCCTCACCCGCCAGTTCGGGTGCAAGATGAGCCAGCGTCCGGATGAGAGCAATCCACGGGGCATAAGGAGTGGCAAGTGCATAAGCGGCACATGTGCTAAGGTGTACACTGGCACCCTGGGCCCGCGCCTCAGCCGCCAACGTATCGGCGAAATGGCTCTTTCCAATCCCTGGTTCGCCGACCACACTCAACAGGCTCCCCTTCCCAGAGAGCGCTTTTTGCAAGGCTGCACGTGCCAGTCCCAACTCAGCTTCCCGTCCCAAAAGTGGCCCTCGAAGCGCCAACCGGCGTGACAAGGGATCATGCCCCAGACTTTCAACCTGAAAAACGGGGACCGGATCGCGCTTTCCCTTGAGCCGCAACGGAGCTAGCGCCGTCAGTTTTACGGCGGCTTGAATGGAGACAGCTACGGCGGGAGCTACAAGAATCTGCCCCGGTTGCGCCGCGCCCATTAGCCGCGCAGCAAGATTGACGTCGTCTCCCATGAGCGTATATTCACGGCGAATTGCCGCACCAACAGGCCCCGCAAATGTGGGTCCGTAAGCGATGCCCGCCTGCAGCGCAATCCCTGCGTCCTGGCCGCAGGCCGGGTCTGCGGCCAGGGTAGAATCGCGCTCCCAACGCGCAAGCAACCCGGCGAGCCCGGCCCGCGCATCGAGGGCAGCCCGCACCGCACGCAGGGGATCATCCTCATGCGCTACGGGCGCACCAAATATGGCAAGGATTTTGGACCCCACCTTATAAGGGTCAATACGGCTAATTATGCCTCCGTAGCGGGCGACACTTGTCTGCACTACGTTGAAACAAGCATTCAAAACCTGTGTGGCGCGAGGCAATGTGTGTGGATTCGCGGAATCCCACAACGGCTCGATCCCGGTCAGATTGAAGAAGAGAATTGCGGCGGGACGATTTTCCGCCGGCAGCTGTCGCTGATGGGCGTGCACCAACAACAATTCCACAAGCGGTGCCGACAAGAAAGCACTCAAGGCCTGAATCTGGCGCAGCGCGAGGGTAATCTGTGCGTGAAGTTCCTCATGTGAAGCCATCAACAAGCCGCTGCTGCGACCGCGCCGCTGACCTTCAACCTGAATTTCAAAATCGGCGTGTTCTTCGGCGTTATCCAAGGCAAAGAGGAAGAAATCGCCGGTATGAGGTTGAATTTGCGCTGGCGCCAGGAGCGCCGCAGTCGCTGCATCTACACCAATTTGTCCAGCGCTCAACGTGCCCTCCAGCGCCAGGGTACGGGAGACCGTCTCACCAAAAACGACGTACTCCATCCGCTCCGGCACACCGGCTTTTACTGCCACAAAGGGACCGGTAGCCAGCCCTATCTTCATGCGAAGCGCGACCGGTCCGGCGGGGGTTTCCAAAGCGGCAAAAGCGCCCATGACGCGCATCATGCGCTGCGCCGCGCGACTGGCCCATTGCGCGTGTCGTCCATTGGCCTGCAAGGGAAAATAGGCGAGCAGGGCATCTCCCGCGAACTTGAGCAACGCGCCGGAAGAACGCGCCAGGACCTGGACCATGGCGTCAAAGTAAGTGTTGATGTGCCCGGTAAGGGTTTCAACGCCGATGGATCCCTGAGCTGCCAGGCGCTCCGAAAGCGCCGTAAAGCCGCTCACATCGGCAAAGAGCAGACTGCCCTCCAAACACTCGCCGCCAATCTGGCCAGGCGCTGGGTCGCGCTTAAGCGCTTCAACAAGCGGATGGGGCAGGTACGTGGAAAGCAAGTAAACAAAGGAATGCAAGGCAGTGAGAGCATCAAGCAACAACCCTCGGCGAGTGGGTTCTGCTTGCAGCTGCTCCCACAAAGAAGGAGAAAGGTAATCTTGCAGCACGGCAGGTAGAGTGGCGGCAGCACAACCCGCCACCGGTTCATTGGCCGGCGTCATTCCCCTGGTGTTTCTCTTGCTGAATTTCGCCCAGGCGCCCAAAGATACTGCGCGCTGACGGCGCAGCACCAGCAGCATCCTTTGCCGTGAGCAGTGTAGTCCAACGCGCCACATCGGCAGGTTGGTCCTGGCGCACTACAAGTTCCAGGTTCGACCAGACATTTACACGCCCCTCAGGAAAAACGCTGCGCACATAAATCATGGCATAGCTGCCAATCTGCCGGCGCAACGTTTCCATCTCCACCTGCATCTCATCCAGCTCTTGCTGCAAACGCGTCCTGGCTTCCGGCGCTTCTAGCTGCTGGAAAATCTTCCGTTTGATGCCGAATTTCGCCTGATGCAACACCAGAGCCTCGATCTGCTCCGCTTTCTCAGGAAAGGTAACTGCCAACGGCGCCAAAAGCTCTTCCAGCGTGGCAAAAGACTGGGCAGCGCGGGCCTCGGCGCCGCTCACCTCAACCTGGCGATCCAGAGTCTCCAGCATCCACTTGCCCTCTTCTTGGAGACCCCGGTTGATGAAAAAGGCAATCAAGCCCACGCCCAGAAGTCCGATGGCAACAGATAGTGGCGTTACCAGACCAGAGCCCACAAGATTTGCCTGCCCAATCGCATTGAAGAAAGCGTGCAGCAGAATAGCGGCTCCCCACCCGCCCACAACGGCCAGCCCGCGATGAACCCCGCGGCGGAAACGGAAACGCCCCACCGCCACGCCCACCAGGGCAGCAGCGCTGCCGTGCATCAAACAGGTAGAGAAAGCACGGATAAGCGCCAGCAAGATTGCCGATCTGGGAGCCTGGCTAATATAGAGGAAGTTCTCAGTAATGGAAAAACCGATACCGGAAGCAAAACCATAAATCGCGCCATCAACAAAATAGGTAAAATCACGGTGACGAGATACAGGGAAGAGGGAGAGAGATTTGAAAAGCTCCTCAGCGATAGGCGCAAAAACCACATAGAGCCATAGCAGGTCAAGGCGATAGCGCTGAATAAAGGGAACCGCCACACGGGTATTGAAAAGATAGGCAAGTCCAACGCCGCCAATGGCGCCCCAGGCAAAACAGGCAAGCACCAGGCGAAAAGTGCGGGAGGCATAGAGATCAAGTGCATAGATGACGAAAAGGAAGATGAGAGGGATGCCTCCCGCAATCAAAGCAGCCAGAAAAATCTGCATAGCTCTTTCCACCTGTTATGCCAGCGATCCAAAGGAGACATGAACACTTAGGGCGTTTCAGTTTCCACGATGTCTTCAGAGTCTTCGTCAGGAGCATCCGAGGGCTCCGGTTGTAGCTGGCTCCCCAATGCAGACCACACGCCCGGCGGCAACGATGTACCACGCTTACGAGCCAAATGCACGCGGTAAACCCAGCCTTCTGGACCCTTCTCCCGCAGGAGATAGCCTTTCTCGGCGAGAGTATTCAACATCTGAGTGATATTCTCCGGTGTATCCTCCAGGAGTTCGACAGCTTGAGGCACCGTCATCTCCCCATAGCGAGTCACCCGATTCATCACACGACGCAGCGGGGGGTCGAGTTCCAGCAAGTCAGCCAGGGTAATACCCTCGCGCTTCTCGCGCTCCTGAACCTCATCTTGCAAATGTTTGAAGAGTCCCACGGCTGCCCTCCTAGAAAAACTCAGGAATTTCTATCGGCTCTGGCTGAGGCTGACACTTGCCACACCAAAGAACATTGCTCACAACCACAGCTTTTGGAGTATTCTGCCGGCCCAGATACATCGCCAGAACGATAGGCGTCACCGTGGTGTAATGATCCTTACATACGGCGCGTCCACAAAACTTGCAAATACCTATAGCAGGAGCTCCACACTCATGGCAGATCATTTCCCAATTGCCTCAACATACCCGACAATCTGCCGAATAGCGGCGGAGACAGGATGGTCCGGGAAACGGAGCGAGAAGATATCTGTGGATTGCAGACGAGCCACATCCTCAGATAGCGGCAGGATCGCAGCTACAGGGGCGTCGTAAATTTGTTCGGCGTTTTTCTTCAGGTCGTCGAAATCATAGGAGGAAAGCGCTTTGTTAATGACCAGGAAGAGATGCGGCACTTCCAGCTTACGCGCAACATCTACCGTCACCGCGGTTCCCTGGAAGTCTTGCTGATCGGGGCGCAGGATGATAAAGAGGATATCGGAGATAGCGATAGAGAGCAACGTTTCCTCATTCAGGCCCGGATGGGTATCAATAACGAGATAGTCGAGTTTGAGACGCTTCACCAGGGCACGGAAGCCCTCATTCAGCATACTGACGTCATAACCCTCGCGCAAGACGCGGGCGATTTCCCCAGCGCGAATGCTAGAGGGAATCAAATAGATATCCGCCCCCATGACAATGACCTCACCCTTGCCAATGCGCGCGCTGACATTGTAGGCAGTATCCTCGATATTGCAGCGCCCCCACAGGTAATCGTTGAGCGACTTGTCAATCTGCTCCTCGTCCATGCCAAAGAGAACGTGGATACCTGGGGATTGGATATCGGTATCAATGACGCCCACGCGATTGCCACGCTGCGCCAGCTGTGAAGCGACGTTCGCGGAGATGTTAGATTTCCCCGTACCGCCACGGAAAGAATGGATAGATATAATTTTGGACATACATTGCCTCCTCTGGAAATATGGTCACTAATTAAGAGCAACGAGCAAGACACCCCATGCCACGTCTCAGCTCTCTTCAACTCCACCATCGGTCACGCTTTGCTGACGGAGCACGCGCGCTTTCTCTTTGAGTGTCGTAAAATAGTCCGATCCGGTGATCTCCTCTACCTGCCGGGTTCGCTTCACTTCGTCAATCTCGATTCGTAGCTGCTGCACCTGGCGCTTGAGCCCCTCCTCACGAGCACGGACTTTACTCACCATCAATTCGAAGACTTGTGCCAGCGCATCTACCTCGTCCTGAGTCTTGCCACCGTAGAGTTTGCTAATATCCTGATCGTAATTTCCGTCAGCAACCCCACGAGCAACACCCGTCAAAGAAATGATAGGCCCCGTTAAGGTGCGAGAAATGAGATATACCAATACAAACAGCGCCAGATAGGTGATGGCAAAAGAAATCAGAATGCGATCCTCGATTGAATCCTGAACCTGGTAGACATAATCAGCACGAAAATCAATGCCTAAACCCCCTACCGATTCTCCGGCAGAGTTGAGGATAGGCGCATAGGCGGAAATCCAGTGCCCCCAATCATCCTGGTAAGGCTCCAGGTCTTCCCACAGCGTTAACATACCGGTAATCATTGAGCCCTGAGTAATATAAGGCTCACGGAAAACTGTGGCATTCTCAGGTTGGGTCACGCGCAGAATATCACCAATGAAGAGTACCTCATTTTGTACATTCGGATCGCCTCGAACCCAACTGTAAGGATTAGCGCGAGGTTCCAAATCGTGGATGGTCTCAATCCAGGCCATATGGTCCCAATAGCGAGGATCATCACTCAAACCATCGTCGCGCAGTTCAGCCTCTTCCGCCAATGCAACGAAGGCGTCGCCATCAATACCCTTTAAACCCCCTTCCAACGTAGTGAGCATATCCTCCTCAATCTGACGCATAGCCACATCGGTCGCGAAGGTATAGAACCAATAAAACGCGATGGCAAAAACAACCATAAATAATAGCGTGAAACCCACCAACAACTTGACCCTGAGGCTGATGAAACGTTTCTTCTGCGGTAATTCGGATGCCATTTTCTACTCCTCCAATGTCGGCTCAACAACCATCGGTCTCTGTAAACAACAAGGCTTTATCAAGAAGCATTTTTTGTCCCCGGTAATTCTCCACCCAATAACCCGCCTCATCCTGGTACAAATGCTCCTCACACAAAGGAATCTTGCCCAGCGGTGTGGTAATCACATATTCCGGCACACCAAAGCCAGTCAGATAGCCCTTTAGCCCTCGCATCAACGCCCGTCCCGCCTCTATAGTCGTTACGAACTGGGAAATGCCGATAGCATTATCACAGTGATAGAGATAATAGGGACGAACGCGGATTTTCAACAGCTCTGTCATTAACCGGCGCAGCGTCGGCAAATCATCATTGATACCCTTGAGGAGCACGCTCTGATTCTGCACGACGATCCCGTGGCGCAGCAAACGATCACAGGCTGCCGCTGCCGCAGGTGTGATCTCCTTCGGATGGTTGAAATGGGTATTGAACCACAGTGGATGATAGCGCTCCAGCATCGTCGCCAGATTCTCGGTAATGCGCTGCGGCAGAACCACCGGGATACGACTTCCAATGCGAATAATTTCCACGTGCGGGATGGCACGCAAACGCGCCAGAATCGGCTCCAAACGCTCATCAGAATAGACGAGAGGATCACCCCCAGTGAGCAACACGTCGCGCACCTCGGGATGCTGCTCAATATAGGCGAAATCCGGTTCCCAGGAAGCGTTTTCACCCTGCTCAAAGTATGTTCCACCAAGATCCGTCGTGTGGTATTTGCGCGTGCAGTGCCGGCAATAGACGGCGCAGAGCTCCGTCACCAGAACAATCACCCGGTCCGGGTATTTGTGGATCACCCGATTTGTTTTCCGATGAACAGTGTCACCCACAGGATCCACACTGGCGCCGGGATAGAGCTGAAACTCCTCCAGGCGTGGCACAGCAAGTTGACGAACAGGGCAATTAGGGTCGTTCTGATCCATAAGAGAAGCGTAATAAGGCGTCACACTCCAACGGTATCGCCCGTCGCAAGCCGCAATTGCTTGGGCTTCTCCAGGTGACACAGTAATCCATTTCTGCAGTGCCTCAAGCGTGGTAATACGATGCTGCAACTGAGCACGCCAATCATCCCAATCGAAAGTTGATTCCATTTTCCGCCTCCAACTAATAGTACAGCGCAGTGGCAGTATCAACGCATAAAAAGAACTCAGCCAGAAATTCCTGCTTGGAGGTTCTAACCACCCAACTAAAGTCCCGCTATAGACATCGTGGCAAGGTGCAATTCTTCAGAAATCCAGGTTATCCAACACACTCGAGCGCCGTTGACGCCGCTTAATACGCCAGTTGAAAAGACTCTTATCATATACCCGGCGCATCTGGAAGATTGACCAAAGCGCAAACACTGCTGCGAGCACACCTAATCCCAGATAGAGATAATGAGCACCAGGCCAATCTAGCCAGGCGCCGATGCCAATGATGCCCAACAACAACAGCGCCCCAACGATGCTTCCACCAGCATAAAGATAGCTATCCATAAAAATGCTCACCCGTCCCCGACGCTCCTCAGGCACCAACGCCTGGAAAGATTTTCGGGCAGGCTCATCTATAGCGTAGGCTGATAATTTCTCCAACAGCAGCGCCCCGACACCGGTGGCAATACCGGAAAACCCCAGCATACTCAACAAACCCGCCAGAGCGGCTGCCGGGTAAATAAAGAAGACCTGCTTGAGGCTGAGCTTGTTGATGACCGCGCCAGCCAGGAAAGTCTGGAGCAAAAAGGCCAGCACCACAAAACCGAGACGGTAAAGGCTATAAAAGCGCTGATAGGCCTCGGCGGTGAGAAAAGTGGTTTCCAGAATCGAGAGGAATCTGAATTCCAGAAACACATCGCAGATTGCCAACGCCGCCAGGGCAAACATGAGATAGCGGAAAGATTCCACCTCACGCACGAATTGCCAACCTTCGGTAAGTGTCTCTCGAACGGTCTCCACTTTCTGCACTGTTTCACGCAATTTAACCTTTTTGAAACCAGTCTCAAGCACCACAAAAATGGCAAGATAAAGCAGCACATTGAAGGTGAAGACTTCGATATCAGGGACACCCGCACGGGCAAACAACGCCGGTTGCACCGTGCTGAAGCCAATGCCAAGCAAACTTCCCAAAAAACTGGTACCAGCAATCAGGGGAAACAGCCGCTTGGTTTGCGCCATATCAAACATATCATTTGCCAACAACCAGAAGAAAATGGGAAAGATGAGCAATTGTTGAGTTGAGAGCAGGTATAGGAAGCCATAAGTGAGGGAAGGCGGCGCCCCAAAGGTGAACAAGATTCGCAGAATCACGAAAGCGCCCACAAAACCGAGAGTCATCGTGCGCATGATGGCAATGCGGCTGAAGCGATCCACGAATAGCGATTGCAGGCCCGTCATCACCAACATCACTGCCATGTCAATGATCCAAACGATCAAAATGCCATTGGCGCCGCTTGCTTCCAGAAAATTGCTTACCGAAACGATACCAGATATTTCTCCCGCCAGGGCGCTCGCCAACAAAATGAAGCCTAATACAAAAACCAGTCCGCGCTCACCAGGTTGGATCTTCGATTTTGGACTACCCAGTTCACTCATAATATCTCCGTGGATTCACCAAGAATGCTCGAAACTGCATTTTTGATTGCAGAAACAGGATCGAGAATGACATTACTGCAGCACTATGCCTCAAGTATACTCTCCTCTTTTCGATTTGCAATAACCCAAGGCACAAAAACATCCCAGGATGTCAAACCGTAACTTAACCGAAACAAGACGTAACGAATGACGGAACAGAAAAAACCAGCTGTGCAATATTTAAGGATAACGACACACCAGGGGCAGGTAGATTCTGCGCATAGGAGACTCAATCACGTGCAAAGTAAGATTAATGCTTTGAGGTGAGTTCTGTGTATTCAATGGTTGCGTCACAGTAACGGTAATGCTACCCGTGTATGTGCCAACAACCGGGGGATTTGAAAAATATGGGCTAAGCGTGAACGTATCGGGAGTGTTGCCAGAAACAGAACTGAGGGTAAACCAGTCACCAGATTGTGCTACAGTCCAGGCAAGCGTAGCATCACTGGTGATATTCTGTGGTGATAGCACAAGGCTCTCAGGTAAAAATTGCCCCTCCGAAATGCTATAGATGAACGTGCCCGCCTCAGGGAGATTGCCCAACGTAGCCAAATAATCCCGGCTCAAATAGATGGTATCACTGGAAGTCGTGCCACTGCTGCTGTTACGCATTTCCACAGTGACAGTGTGTATGCCCTTCGTCTGAGGCAAGTCCCATGCGAGATGCGACTGAAAAGGTTGCCATGCAGTCCAGGTATCCGCATCATTGCACAAACGCATCTCAGTCCAAACGTCAGCCCCATAGAGATACAGACTTACATGATAATCATCGGTTGCAGCAGCCTCCCGGTTAATCACGATGGGGTAACAAGCGCTCTTGCTGCCAAAATTCTGCACCCAATAACGACTATAACTACTGCCGGAAACAATAGCATAGCCGACCCCTATCTCCCGCAAATTGGGATTGAGAATATTGGCGCGATGCCCGGCGCTATTCATCCAACCAGTCATCACAGCCTCGGGCGTGCTATAACCAGCAGCGATATTTTCTGCCAGTGCATTCCAACCGCCGCCATAGTAGCTGAGGACGCGATCCCAGGTTCCACACACCCGCACCAGCGCCCCATTCACACGATCATACGAATCGTGGTTGAAATAATCGTCCTGCCCCATATCCGTTGCATGATAACGCGCGCTATCGGTAAGCGAATCCACCCGTTTCAGAGGAGGCAAGTTGCCATTAGCCAACCGCTGCGAATTGACCAATTCAATCACCTGTTGCTCGTAATCCGCGTCCGCAGAGGGCACACCGGGCACGCCACCACATCCGGTGTAGCAGATTCCAGCTGCACCCAATGCAAAAGCACTGGGTGTAGTGAAAAGGGCCTCACCCAGAGGCAAAGTTGAAGAAATCTGCGGATGTGCCGCCGCACCAACCGACCCCAGACTGAGGATAATACAAAGGAAGGCGAAATACTTCATATTGCCTTACTCACATGAAAAGAACAATGCGATTATAACCTAATTATAACCACAAAATCTAGAATGGCAATAGGAAAATAGTACAGCACTCAGGTTAAATCACAGCATCAAGGTAGCATCGCCAAATGAAAAAAAGCGATAGCGCTCACGGATAGCCTCAGCATAAGCTTTATGGATGAGGTCTGTGCCGGCGAAAGCCATAACCAGCGCCAGCAAGGTGCTGCGTGGCAGGTGAAAATTGGTAACCATTGCATCTACAACCCGGAAGCGAAATCCGGGGGTGATATATAGATCGGTAAATCCCTCAAAAGGCGCCAACGCACGCCAGGGACACGTTCCGTCTGGCGTCTGTAACAAGCCCTGGCGCGCCGCAGTCTCCAGAACGCGCACCGAGGTCGTGCCTACCGCAATCACCCGTCCCCCCATGAGTTTCGTGCGATTGATCTGCGCAGCGACCTCCGGCGAGAGTGTGCCCCACTCAGTATGGATGGCATGCGATTCAAGAGTGTCTTCGCTGATCGGGCGGAAAGTATCCAGACCCACATGCAAAGTCACAAAAGCCAGCTGAATGCCCTGATCACGCAAGGAGAACAGCAATTCAGGTGTAAAGTGTAACCCTGCCGTGGGAGCAGCCGCACTCCCCAAAGTGCGCGAATAGACCGTCTGGTAGCGCTCCTGGTCCTCCAGGGCGCGGTGAATATACGGCGGCAGTGGCATCTGCCCGAGGCTATCCAGGTAAGATTCAATCGGCTCGGAGAAGGCAACCGTGCGCTCACCACGTTCACCCGTCGCGAGCACCTCGGCATATAGCGGAATTGCCTCATCGCTTTGCACTAACTGGATACGACTTCCCGGGCGAGTTCGCGCGCCCCCCAACAATGCACGCCAACGGTTTTCGCCCAAGTCACGCAGAAGCAAGATTTCAATTTTACCGCCACTCGGCACCTTGCGTCCAAACAAACGTGCCGGAATCACACGGCTCTCATTCGCCACCAGTAAATCACCAGGGCGTAGGTACTCGCCAATCTCCCTGAAGATGCGGTGTTCCAAAGCTCCCGTATCGCGGTGAATCACCAAAAGCCGGGAGCTATCGCGCGGTTCCACAGCCTGCTGAGCAATATAGCTCTCAGGGAGTTCGTACTCGAGATCAGTCGTCTTCATAAGGCGTGGGGATCAATCCGGCAGGAGGTGCGGACGCAACTGCGGAGCATAGGCATCCAACAGGGCGGGAGTAATCGCATTGCCACGCACAATCGCCGTGTAGAGATCGGCGCTGGGACGCGGTGTGCGAATTCCCGTAGCTGGATCCATTTCGATCAAACCAAAAGGCAGGGTCCAGCCTTCAGCCCATTCAAAATTATCCACCAACGTCCAATGATAATATCCCTGCACGGGAATATTGTTCTGGAGAATCTTCCATAACTGGTGCAGATGCAGCAGCAATGCCGTTGGACGCTGATCATCATCGCTATCGGGTGTGCCGTTCTCTGTAATATAGATAGGCAACTGCATCCGCCAAAGCCGCTTGATCGCGCGTGGCAAGCCCTCCGGGTAAAGTTCACCATAGCCACCATCGAGCAGCTCTGCATCGGGGGCATGCGTTATACGACTGAACAACGTGTCTTTAGCGCCCCTATCAAAGGCAACCAGATCGCGAGTGTAATAATTCAAACCGACCCAATCCAGCGTGTGCCGCAGCGACCATGCAGGCCCAAAACCTATAGGCAGCGACCACCACCCCTTCCATACGGCATCGAAGGTGGCGCGATTAAAGCCACGATCCAACACATTGGCAACCAACCGGTCCAACAGTGAGCTGGGGGTTGCCGGGTCGAAGAAGCGTAAATTGTGCGCCAATCCCACTTTAGCGACAGGTTGCAGCCGGTGAATGGCGCGATATGCCGCCCCATGAGCCTTGAGCATATTCTGCAAGACCATGCGGGTTGCCCTAAAGTCATGCTGTCCAGGGGGAAAAAGCCCATAGAGATAGCTCATCACCGCATAGACATTGGGTTCGTTAATGGTACACCACAGGGTGACTTGATCTCCCAGCGCCTTAACGACACGTTCAACGTACCGAACAAAATAGGAAATCGTGCCCTCGTTGATCCAGGCGCCCTGTTGTTCCAACCAGAGCGGATTGGAGAAATGATGCAAAGTGACCATCGGCTCCATGCCGCGCTGCTGCAAGCCCCGCAGCATCTCGCGATAACGTTCCAGGGCGGCATTGTCGAAAAGCCCCGGTTCCGGTTCCACCCGACTCCACTCGATAGAGAGACGCAACGCATTCAATCCCATCGCGGCAGCGCGATCAAAATCTGCCTCGGCATTCTCCCACCAGTCACACGCACGCCCCGAGGTATGACCTTGCTTGATATGCCCCTCCTGTTGCTCCCACGCCCACCACTGGTTGTTGGTATTGTTACCCTCAACTTGATGAGACGCTGTAGCTACACCCCACTTGAAACCTGGCGGAAAATGAAAAGTAGCTTCGGGCATAAACCCTCCCCCAAACAACATAAGCTAATACCCTTGCCGCTGGTCTCTGTCTGGCTGCAAGGATTTGTCTCACAACGCACTCTCAAGGCTCCGAGCGTTATCCAACTACCGGGCACACCCCCAGACCAATGAAACCTGGACCCACATGCGAGCCAATCACAGGGCCGGTCTCATGCATGAAGAAATCCACGCACTGCAATTCATGGCGGACCTGTTCTGCAAAAAGCTGCGCCTCATCTGCGCATTGGATATGGGTAACGGTAGCGTAAACCGGCCCACTGCCTACCCGCTTCTGCGCTTCAGAGAGCAGCTGTTGCAAGCCCCGCCTTCGAGTGCGCGCAACCGTCAGCGCGTCAATCTTACCCTCATTCAGATATAGCAGGGGACGCAGGTGCAGTATGTTCCCCAATAGTTTAGCAGCGCCGTTAATGCGTCCGCCCTTCTGCAAATAGTCGAGGTTCTCTACCAGAAAAACCCCCGCGAAATTGTCAATCATGTGTTCAACCACAGCAACAGCTTCACTGCGTGTGCCGCCGCGCGCCAACACTTTGGCCGCACCGTGGACCATCAACGCCAGAACGCAGGTCGTTGCCCGCGAATTGAGCACCGTGATACGATCAGGCGCGATTTCCTGCGCCGCCATCTGCGCAACCCGCACAGTTCCGCTCAGGGCTTCAGAAATGTGAATTGAAAGCACTTCATCGCCATCGCGGGTAAGGCTTTCATAGAGGCGCATAAATTCCCCAGGAGCGGGCTGACTTGTCGTCGGTGCAGTTTCGACACGTTCAAGATGTTGATAAAACGCACCTAGCGGAATGTTATCCTCGTTCTGGTCCGCAAGGTCAATGCCCATATTGACCTTAAGCGGGACCGTATGAATTGACCATACCTCACGTATGGAGGTCGGCAGATATGCCGTGGTGTCCGTCACGATGTGTATCATAAATCCCTCCCGAATAAATGACTCTTGTTAAGGTATAAACGCAATACCGCAAAAGTCACCCTGTTGAAGTCTTAGCAAGCGAGAGCCAAAGTTGTCGCAGACGGCTAAACTGAGCACACGTC
>JAFGFB010000198.1 GCA_016931315.1 Anaerolineae bacterium | reverse complement strand
CGCATGTTCGCCCACGTCTGCATTGGTTGGCGTGCCGGTGAGGGTGGCGGTCGTGGCGCCGGTCTGCATAAGCGTGAGCCATCCGGGCAGCGTGGTTGCAGTGAGTGTCAGCGTGTCGCCATAGGGCAGGTCGGGGTCATCGGTGGTGACGGTGGTGGTGTAGAACGCATCCTGCATGGCGGTGGTGATGGGATCGCTGGTGAACTCCGGCGGGTCGTTGATGTTGGCGACCGTGACGGAGATGGTTGACGTGTTATTATCTGGATAGACGTCGAAAACCATCCCGGAGGTGATATTTGCCTCGTTCACTAGACTGAAATTGCCGGTCACGCTTGGGCTGACAACGCCGGTAACGGTGACCACGCCGCCCCCGTCCACACTCAGATGTCCCACATTCCAGGTAAAGGAAAACGCACCGGTTGGAGTGATTGAATGGCTGGAAGTGTACTGGACATGGGTTAGCGTCACCGGCATGCGATCGGTGATAACAACGTCTCGAGCAATTGCTGGTCCACTATTAGTGTAGACCAGGGTGTAAGTAATCGTTTCGCCAGGGTAAACCACATCTGGTGTCACGCGCTTGTCAATCGAAAGATCGGCCTGGGGCAAATTGAGGTAGACCAGGTCTTGCCCGTTGTTAGTCCCCGCCACCAGGTCCAGGTCGCCGTCGCCGTCAGCATCGCCTAGCGCTACGCTATAGGTGCGATGGCTGTCGCTGCTGACGTCGTAGGATGTCGTGTCAAAAGTGCCATCACCGTCGTTGAGATAGATGACATTTCGTTGACCCGCCGTGTTGCCAACAACCAAATCCAGATCACCGTCACCGTCTATGTCGCCCAGAGCAACGCTCCGTGTCGCATCGCTTCCTGATCCGATGTTGTAAGAGGTGAAGGTCGTATTCCCATTATTCAAGTGAATACGATTCTGCCCATTCAAAGCTCCCGTGACCGCATCCAGGTAACCGTCACTGTTCAGGTCGCCCAGGGTTAGTGCATAGGTCGGAGCGCTGGGACCAAGAGCGTAAGGGGTGTTGAAGCTGCCATCGCCCTCGTTAAGATAGATGGTATCGCCGCCATCATTGCCAATGAAGAGATCGAGGTCGCCGTCCCTATCAACGTCACCGAGGGCCAGGGCATATGTCGTTCCTCCGCCACCGGCAGCTACCGAGGCCGAGAATGTGCCATCACAGAGGTTGAAGTAGATGAGATTCTGTCCACTCGTACCAACCACTAAATCAAGATCGCCATCGCCATCCAGGTCGCCTAGCGCGACAGCGTAGGTCCAACTTCCATTGCTGGGGCCGATATTAATGGATGTTGGGAATGTGCCATCACCGGCATTGAAGAAGATGCGATCCTGATATTGGAAATTTCCCAGCACTATGTCCAGGTCTCCATCGCTGTCGACGTCACCCAAGTCCATTGACCAGTAGCGACTACCAGATGTCACCGTGCCTGCAGTGGGGAAAGTGCCATCCCCGGCATTGAAATAGATCCGTGGTAACCCCAAATCACCGCTCACGGCTAGATCGAGGTCGCCATCGCCGTCGAAGTCGCCCCAAAGGGTGGCATAGGTTCCGGTGGTATCCCCGCCAACATTGCGGGAATCGCCATAGCCGCCGCTGCCGCTAGACACGGCACTGCGGAACTGCCAGACGGTGGCGGGTACCGCCTGTCCCCCCGCTTCCACGCCGGCGGTCAGGCTGGCTTGGACTATCTCGCCAGGGTACAAGTCTGCCGCTGGATCAAAGACAATGCTGCCCGCGCTATAACTGCCTGCCAACCGCCCGTGGAAGTTCCCGTAGATGGGGAAAGTCTGCGTCGAGACCGTGGTTGCACTTATGGGGCCATGCGTGGTAACAGTGATGTTGGTAGTGGGCGCGGTAGTATGGCTGTTGGGTGCCGGCTCTAGCGCTGCGATGAGGGGCGTGTTGAGCCAGACCTGGTCGGGGCGGTTGCTGCTATTGGCAAAGCAGATGTCGAGGTCGCCATCGCCATCTACGTCCCCTAATGAACTTCCCACGCCCTCGATCTCCGTGGAAACGTCTTGACCACTGGCAATAAACACACCGCTGCCGTCATTGAACCACACGTGATTGGGCGTATCATTATTGACCACGACGGCGTCGAGATCACCATCACCATCCAGGTCGCCCAGTTGGACGTCGCGCCCATTAGCCAACCCCAGGGTTTGGCCGCTATTGGTGAACGTGCCAGGCGTCCCTCCTTGAGCGCCGCCATTATTGAGCCATACGGTGTCGGACGCTCCTGTGTTGGCAATGATCGCGTCCAAATCGCCATCGCCGTCAAGGTCGCCCAGGGCTAGGCCCCAACTATCGGCGGCGGTCAATGCCTGACCGCTGTTTACAAAGATACCGTCGCCTCCGTTCAGCCAAACCTCGGTTGGCTCATTGCCGTTGATGACAAAAGCATCCAGATCGCCGTCACTGTCGAGATCACCCAAATCGACGCCGCGACTCTTGGCGCTTCCCGTCCCCTGTCCCTGGGTCAACGTGCCTGTGCCGTCGTTGATCCACACGTAATTGGCCTTATTAGTGGAGTTGGCGACAAAGGCATCCAGGTCGCCGTCGCCGTCGAGGTCGCCCAAATCAACCCCGATTCCCCAATCGTTTGTAGTTCCCACGTATTGGTGATGTGTAAAAGCGCCGTCACCATTGTTGAACCAGACGCGGTCGGTCTGCCACGAAGCCGCTTCGTAGACATCCAGGTCACCGTCGCCATCGAGATCGCCGAGCTTGGCGTCGTAGGTGTAGCGAACACTGCCGGTGTTGGTCCAGAGCCGGGTGTACGTCCCGGAGCCGTCGTTGAGCCACGTGCTGTTGGTCTCGCTGTTGTTGTAGTTGGCGATGAAAATGTCGAGGTCGCCGTCGCCATCCAGGTCGCCCAGGAGCGCGCGGCGCGTGGAAGTGCTGCTGAGTCGCTGCCCGCTATCGGCAAACCAGCCGTGTCCTCCACTAACCCCGGCTCGGAATTGCCAGACGTAGGACCCTACGAGCGGCATGCCGTTTGCTGTGACATTGGTGGTGACTGTTGTGTTGACCAACTCGCCAGGGTAGAAGTCTGTTGTTGTGTCAAAGACGATGCTGCCGAAGGAGAACGTGCCATTCATCCTGCCGTGAAGCCCACCGTGAACCGTTACACTTTCTGTGGTGACGCTGCCGGAGTCAACTTCAGCACTGGTCGTGATCGTCAGCGTGGTCGTAAGCGGGGCTGTGTGCGTGTTGGCGCCTGGGGCAACGCCTGTTACTTCGCCGGGGGGATTTAGAACTTGCACCATTTGCGAGAGGCTGGGCGTGCCGTTGATGAAAACTGTCGCGCGCGCGTAGCCTAATGGCCATTCATCGACCGGCAGGGAGGTGAAAGCGGTGTCCGAGAAGGGGATAGTCGGTTCTACAGACAGCCAGCGTACCTGGTTATTGTCGAGCCGCATCAATTGCACCAGAGGGTAATTAATCGCTGACCCGCGGCTATCGCCGCCGGAGCCTTCGGGGCGCTGACGGAAAGTCCAACCGGTAACGGTAAGGGCTTCTCCCACCATCAAGGGTGAGGTGGTGGATTCCAGGTATGGGCGGCCTTCGACAAATAGCTCCGCTCCGGTGATCGAAGCGCCGTCCGCGCCACCGGTGACCAGCACTCGCCCGTTGTTCAGCAACGTAGAGCCATGATGCATTCGTGCGTCGTTCAGGCTGTTGATGGTGGTCCAGCTATCGGTGGCAGGGTCGTAAATCTCAGCGCTACTGAGCGCATTGCCGCTGGCATCCGAACCGCCGCTGACCAGCACGCGCCCGTTGGGCAAGAGTGCTGCGGCATGATTGTAGCGGCCCGCGTTCAGGCTCGCGGCGGCGCTCCAGGTTCCTGTAACTGGGTTGTATAGCTCCGTGCCGGTGAGCGCGGTTGCGCCGTTAAGCCCGCCAACGACCAATACGCATCCATCGGGCAAGGGGGTGGCTGTGTGTCCGGTGCGCCCGGTACTCAGGGTTCCGGTGGTGCTGGCAAAAGTTCCGGTGGTGTGGTCATAGCGCTCAGATTGCAGCACGTAGCTACTGCTGCCGAATCCGCCGGCAATGAGCACGCTGCCATCAAGGAGCGGGGTAGCGCTATGGTCGTCGCGGGCGTAGGTTAGTGCACCAGTCGCGCTGAATGTCCCGGACGTGGGGCTGTAGAGCTCCGCGCTGGCTAGCCGCCCGGTGCTGCCGTAACCTCCAGCGATCAAGACCCGTCCATCAGGGAGGCGTGTAGCCGTGTGGCTACTGCGTGCTTGTGCTAGATTGCCCGTAGTGGGCAGGAAGATTGCTGTGGCAGGGTTATACAACTCAGCATTGGCGAGTGGGTTAGCGCTGCTGCCCAACCCTCCGGCGAGGAGCACGCGCCCGTCATCTAATCGGGTTGCGGTGTGTAGCTGCCGCGCGACGCTGAGAGAGCCGGTCATGCTGAAGGTTCCACTGACCGGGAGGTACAATTCCGCGCCGGTGAGCGTCTGCCAACTGGCGTTCAACCCGCCCGCGAGCAAAACGCGGCCATCATCCAGTAGTGTGGTGGTGTGGTTATGGCGCGCAGTGTTGAGGTCGTCAACGCGCTGCCAGGTTTGGTAGGCGAGCACTGGATTGTAGACCTCGGTGGTGCTGGTGTACCCAGAACCATAGAAACCGCCGGCGACGAGAATGCGTCCATCCAGCAGCAGCGCTGCGACGTGTTGGGTGCGGGCCACACTTAGCCCATCGAGGGAATCCCAGGTATCAGTGGTGGGATCGTACCATTCAGTCGTGTTAGTGGAGCTGCCGCCGGATGTCCTCCCCCCGGCGACTAGCACCCGCCCATTGGGCAATAGCGAGGCCGTGTGCTGCGTGCGGGGAAGCCCCATCGAGTTTTTGGCGGTCCAGGTATCGGTGGCGGGATCGTAGACTTCCACATTATTCAACTGCCCGGTCGTTCCGTTCCCGCCCGCGACCAGGATAGTGCCGTTGGGCAGGAGTGTGGCTGTGTGATCCATTCGCGCGGTGTTCAGGTCATCAGCCCAGACCCAGCTGTCGGTGGTGGGATCGTAGACTTCAACGGCGTACCGGTAGTTGCCGACCCATCCGCCCACAGCCAGCATCCGACCGTCGGGGAGCAGCGTGGTGGAGTGGGAGTCCCGATTCGCGTTCATGCTGGCGGCTGTGTCCCAGGTGCCCGTGATTGGATTGTAGATTTCGGCGCTGGAAAAATAGGTCGTGCCAGCGGAGCCACCAGTGACCAGCACCTGCCCGTCGGCTAAGAGCGTGGCGGTGTGTCGAATGCGTCCGGTTGCCAGGCTATCAGTGGCGCTCCACGTGCTGGTCTGTGGGTCGTAGAGTTCTGCGCTAGTGAGGTAACCGTCGGTTGAGTTGTAGCCACCGGTGATCAACACGCGCCCATCTACCAGCAAAGTCAGGACCGGTTCGGCGCGTCCCACAGCCATACTGCCGGTGGCGCTCCACGAGCCGGTCTCAGGGTCGTATAGATCGGCGCTGGCAAGGTAGGTGGCGCCCCAACGCCCGCCAGCGACCAACACGCGTCCATCCGCCAGGAGCGTGGCGGCGAAGTCGGCGCGGTCGGTGGGCATTGCCGCGTTGATAACCCAGGTGGGCGTAGTGGGAATGTGCTCGTAAAGTTCGGTGTAGCTGAGTGTGCTCCCGCCTCGACCTCCGGTCACTAACACGCGGCCATCCGGCAGCATGATGGTCGTGTGAATATAGCGGCTATAGTTCAAGCTATCCGTGACTGTGAACGCCCCGGTTGCAGGAGCGTAAATCTCCACACTGCCGGTCTCTCCTCCCCTGTAGCCCCCTGCGAAGAGCATCTGCCCATCAGGTAGCAGGGTGGCGGTGTGTTGGCTTCGGCTGAGGTTCAGCGGACCAGTCGAGGCCCAGGCATCCGTGATAGGATCGTAGAGTTCTGCAGAAGCCAGGTAAGCAGCACCATCGTAGCCTCCGGCGACCAAGACCTGTCCGTTGGGGAGTAGCGACGCGGTGTGATAATAGCGACCCGTGCTCAAGTTGGCAACTGCAGTCCAGGCATTGGTGATGGGATCGTACACCTCGGCAGTAGCGAGACCGATGCCCCAATGCGCGCCGCGTCCACCCACAGCCAGCACCCGCCCATCAGACAGCAGCGTCGCTGCGTGCATGTAACGTGGCGCATTCAGGCCGCCTGTTAGGGTCCAGGTATCGGTGGCGGGATCGTAGACCTCAGCGCTGCTGAGGGCGCTTGCTCCATAGCCGCCGATGACCAGCACGCGACCATCGGGGAGCAACGTTGCGGTGGGAGATTGGCGCATTGTATTGAGCGTGCCTGAACTGTTCCAGACCCCAGTGGCAGGATCGTAGATTTCGGTGCTGGCAAGGGTGCCGCTGGCGGTGCTGTACCCGCCGATGACTAGCACGCGACCATCGGTCAGTAGTACGGTGGCGTGGCGATAGCGGCCCGTGAGCAGATTGCCCGTCGTCGTCCACGAACCGGTGGCGGGATCGTATAACTCGGCGCGTGTTGGGTTAGGGTCTCCTCCTACGGCTAGCACTCGGCCGTCGTTGAGGAGAGTGATAGTGAAGTCTAGGCGGCTATAAGTCATAGCGTCGGTGAGCGTCCAATTATTGGGGGCCGCGTGGGTAGGGGCGGGGGATATAAACATGGGGATCAACAAAAGAACTAACAGGTTCCAGCGGAACATTATTCTTGCGGTAACAGTGGGATGTTTCATGACTCTTCTCCTTGAAGCGCTTTAAAGAACCAGTCCTATTTCAGTGACGCGACTTTAAGGTAGATTTTCGCCTCCTTTCACAAATTTGATCTAATAACTGCCTTTGTATTAACTTAACCCCATTATAGCGTGCTTGGGTAAATCTGTCATCTGTGTTTGGAGCGGGGGTGCGTTTCATCCCGGGGGCGGAAATTTCAGGCGCCTCTACGAGGCGCATAAGAATATGGATTTTTCGCGGCGCGGCGAAGCCGCGCCGCGAAAAATCCATAAAAGAAAAGACATTTGGGTGATAACGATCTTGTTTTTGCCCCCAAGTTGAAATACACCCTGGAGCGGGGGATGTTCCCAAAGTTGGGGTGACAATCTCCTGTGCTCTTAATGGCGTAGAAAAGGTGATTTTTTTGCAGCGAGGCGAAGCCCGTTACGAAAAATCACTGAAAGAAAAGCATTTGCATGATAAACGGCTCGCTTTTACCCCTAAGTTGAAACGCATCCAGAGCGGGTGCATTTCTTCATTGCAACTATAATAGACTCAACAGAGCTATAAAGGCGTGCGCGCTTCAGGCCAATACGGCATTGAAGCGCGCACGCTGTAATTGATACTCTGTCGCGCCTGACTAGAGCGGCAGGCGTGCCTCACACGGTCGAAAGATCCCACTCCTCGTAAATCTTGGGTACGTCATTGATTAGTCGGCGGGTATAGGCTTCTCTGGGATTTAGAATCACTTCATCCGCGGAGCCATATTCGACGATTTTCCCATGTTCCATGATATAGACACTATCGGAGACAAAATACGCTAATCCAATATCATGGGTGATGAAAATCAGCGTCATCCCGATTTCTTTGCGCAACTCCATCAGCATATCTAGGATGGTCGCGCGTGAGCAAGCATCAATCATGGAAGTTGGCTCGTCCGCCAAGAGCACTTTGGGCTTCAGCAGGAAGATGCGAGCAATCATCAGACGCTGCATCTGTCCCCCAGACAGTTCGAACGGATATTTGTTGGTCAATTCTTCGAACTTCAGGTTGACGAAACCGCAAGCCTCAGTCATGAGTTCGACTTTCTTGGCTTGAGGTAATCCACGCCCGCCGCGCATGTGAATGCAATCGAGCAGCACAGCATCAATTTTGTTGAAGATGTTATATGAGGAGAACGGGTCCTGGAAAATCGCCTGGATATTCTTCCAGTACTCCTTCCTCTTTTTCTGTGAGCTGATATCGCGGACTTGTCCCTGGAAGGCAATCTCCCCTTCCGTGGGGTTGATTAATCCCAACAGCATTTTCGCTAAGGTCGTCTTGCCGCTACCCGACTCGCCTACGATGGAGACAATCTCGCCTTCGTAGAAGCTGAAGTCCACATGATCAACGGCTAGGGTTCTTTGGCGCCCAAAGCCAAAGACCTTGGTCAATCCCTTCCCGCTCAGGCATGCTTGTTTTTCCTCAGCCATTTTGATATGCCTCTCTCAGTTCTGCTTCCGAAAAGATGCACCGGTAAGTGCGGCCATTGTCAAGCTCCTTGAAGCCTACCGAAGTCACCTTGCACAGCGGTTGCACATACTTGCAGCGCTCTGCAAAACGGCAGCCCGAGGGTGGTTTCTTGAGATTGGGGGGCGCTCCAGGAATTGCTGTCAATTTCACATCTCGCACACCTTCTTCCGGCACGATGATCGAGCCCATCAACCCTTTGGCATAGGGGTGGAGGGGATCGAACACAATCTCTCTGGCGGTGCCTTTTTCCACGATCTGCCCGGCATACATGACCATGATATCGT
>JAFGFB010000197.1 GCA_016931315.1 Anaerolineae bacterium | reverse complement strand
GATATTTCCTTCGACCTCCATCGAGGAGAAATCCTCGGCATCTCTGGCCTTATGGGAGCGGGGAGATCGGAACTGGGGAGAGCGATCTTCGGAGCTGATCCGATTGATTCGGGTGAAGTGATCATGGACGGCAAAAAGCTCTCTCTGAGATCCCCCTCCGACGCCATTAAAGCGGGTATCGCCTACCTCTCAGAGAACCGCAAGGAAGAGGGGTTGGCGGTAAAAATGCAGCTCGCGGAAAACATCACAATGGCAAATGTTCGGATGATCTCCCAACGTTTTGGCGTGCTTTCTCAGAATCTGGAGATGGAGGTTGCGGAGAAATATGTCACCGATCTCCACATCAGAACGCCCAGCGTCTCTGCGATTGTGAACAATCTTTCCGGAGGCAACCAGCAAAAGACGGTCATTGCGAAGTGGTTGTTCTGTGATTTGAAGATTCTGATCTTCGATGAGCCGACTCGCGGAATCGACGTTGGCACCAAGTATGCGGTCTATGAGCTTATCGGAGCACTCGCACAAGAGGGCATAGGAATCATCATGATCTCCTCCGATCTGCCAGAGATACTTGGCTTGACAGATCGTCTACTCGTGCTCCATGAGGGAAGACTCGCGGCAACACTCACCACTGGTGAAACAACACCTGACGAGGTGCTTAATTATGCTGCCGGATTAGGAGCATCTATTGATAAGGACACCCAAATGTCCGAGCAAACATTGACCAAAGCGAGGGAGTGACCATGAGCAAGGTAATAGCAGAACAGTTAGAACAAGAATCCCCCAACAAGATCAAGGAAATCTTTAAGTCTTCCCGGAAAAGTCTTGACCGATTCGTTAGCCTCGGCGCGGTTATCGTGCTGTTTATATTTTTCTCGATCACGGCCAAGAATTTCTTTACGATGAGAAGTGTCCTCACCCTGGCTCTTCAGACAAGCACCATAACTCTCATGGGCATCGGTGTGACCTTTACCATTATCACAGGCGGTATTGATCTCGCTATCGGATCAGTTATTGCCCTTTCTGGCACGATTGCCGTGATGGCCTCGATTGCCGGAGTACCTATCTGGCTCAGTATGCTCGTCGGCCTGGTTGTCGGAGTTATCTGCGGCTTCATCAACGGGCTTATGGTCACTAAATTGAAGCTTCCTCCATTCATTGCAACACTCGGCATGATGATGGTTGCCCGAGGGGTTGCGCTCACCGTTACGAACGCCAACGCGTGGCCAGCAGCAGAAGGTTTCGGTGTGCTGGGCAACGGCACCATCTTCGGGACAGGGCCACAATTCCCTGGCATCCCCTACCCGGTGATCATCATGATTGTGGTAGCCCTCATCTTTGGCTTCATCCTCAAGAAAACGCGGATCGGCAGATACACCTACGCTGTGGGTTCAAATGAGGAAGCCGCCCGGCTTTCCGGAATCAAAGTTGCTCAGGTCAAGGTCATCAATTACATCTTCTCCGGCTTACTTTCTGGCCTGGTCGGCGTCATTCTTGCCTCACGGATGGTCACCTCCCAACCCAATAGTGCAGTGGGCTACGAGTTAAACGCAATTGCCGCCGCCGTCATTGGTGGCACGAGCCTGATGGGGGGAGTGGGAACGATAGGAGGAACGGTAATTGGTTCCTTTATCATCGGCGTGCTTACAGTGGGGCTGACCATGCAAGGTGCAAACTATTTCATGCAACAAATCGTCATCGGCCTTGTCGTCATTGGTGCCGTGGCAGTTGATCAGCTCAGGGGCCGCAAGTGAGAAACGTGGCCCGGTATGGTGCATCTGCATACCCAGGTGAAGGTGCAGATGCTAAGCCTAGTTCATATGAACTGGAAAGGATAACAGGAGGATTTTTATGAAGAAGACATTTATGGTTGTTGGTTTGCTGGCGGTTCTGGCAATGTTGCTTTCACTGACCGGATGCCAGGCAGAGCCAGAGACGATCATCGTCACCAAGGTCGTTGAGGTCGAAGGTGAAACCATCATCGAAACCGTAGAAGTTCCGGTCGAGGTCGAGGTTGAAGTTGAGGCTGAAGGCCCGACAGAGATTGCCGTCATCGTCAAGACCGGTAACTCCAGTTTCTGGCAGAATGTGCAGACGGGGGCGATGGCTGCTCAGGAAGAGCTTAAAGAACTGACCCCAGGTCTATCGGTCACTTTCCTTGGTGCCCAGTCCGAGAGCAATATCAACGAGCAGATCAACATCGTCGAGAGCGCGATCGACCGCGGTGTCAAGGCGATTGTGCTTGCTCCCTCGGATGTTGCCGCCCTCGTCCCGGTGGTGGAAAAAGCAAAAGCGGCTGGTATCACTGTCGTTATCATCGACTCGGCTCTTGAAGGGCCAGAGGATAACTATGTGTCATTCCTCGCTACAGACAATGACGCGGCAGGCAGAGCCTGCGCAGCGCGGTTGATCGAGGAAGTCGTTGCAGCAACCGGCAGTGACAGTGGCAAGATCGCCATCATGTCCTATGTCGCCGGTGTTGGTTCCGAGATTGGTCGTGTAGGTGGTTTCACGGAATACATCGAGGAAAACTCGAATCTGGAGATTGTCACCGTGCAGTATTCCAACGCCGATATGCCCACCGCGCTTGACCAGACCACAAACGTTCTTGCTGCCAATCCTGACCTGGTAGGTATCTTTGGGGCCAACGAGCCGACCGCAATCGGCATGGGCCGCGCAATTGAGCAGGCAGGTCTCGCAGGGAAGATTGTGGCGATTGGATTTGATGGTAACAGCGTTCTGGCAGAAATGGTACAGAATGGTACGCTCCAGGCGATCGCTGTTCAGAGTTCCTATAATATGGGCTACCTGGGTGTCTTGACAGCCTATCAAGCCGCCATCGAAGGTATAGAAGTTGAACACTTTGTGGACACTGGCTTCGTTATGGTAGACCAGGGCAATCTCGATTCTGAGGAAGCGAAGAACGTCCTCTACTAATCTCCGACTGAGCTACTACTGACGACAGGTACTTCTTATGGCAGACGGTCCGCTCTCGACAGTGCGGGCCGTCGCGCCATCATATTAGCAGGATTAATTCCTGCATCGGGTGTATTCTCAACAACTGAGGTGTATGGATAATACCTACATCCGACCCTGGTGGATAGCCGGGAGTCTCTGGCAAAGACTATTCCGCTGTGATCCGCTTATCGGGTGCGGGATAACAGCATGGTACAGCCTCTGGTCTGGTCATACCGCCGACATCCCACCTGCTGCAAATTGAGCAGCCTATGTAGTGTCGTATTAAGAGAGTTGTATGACAAAACTTTATCCACTTTTGTTTTCACCTGTGTTTAAAGATTATCCCTGGGGCGGGCGGAACCTTGAAAAACTGGGCCGTGACATCCCAGATGGAATCGTCGCCGAAAGCTGGGAGATCGCGGGGCATAACAACGGAACTACGATTATCAGCAATGGCGAGCATGCCGGTAAACCGCTCACCGATCTGCTCTCAGAGTTGAGAAATGACCTCGTAGGCACCAATTATGTGTGGGCGCTCGACCGCGGCAAATTCCCTCTCCTGATTAAAATCCTCGATGCTAACAAACCGCTGTCTGTTCAAGTGCATCCCAACGATATTTACGCTCTTGAAAATGAGGGGAATGAACTCGGTAAAACCGAAATGTGGGTTGTGCTCAATGCCAGACCTGGGGCCGAAGTCATCCTCGGTGTGACCAGAGGTACAACCCCGCAGAATTTCCAGGAGGCAATTGCCGCTGGCAACCTGGAACCTCATCTACATCGTATCCCTGTAAAAACAGGGGATCACATCTGTGTCCCGGCAGGTTCATTACATGCCATTATGGGTGGTTCACTGATCGCGGAGATCCAGCAAAACTCTGATACCACTTACCGTGTCTACGATTGGAACCGTGTAGGCAGCGATGGTCAGCCACGCCCGCTGCATGTCTATCAGGCACTCGATGTAATCAACTTTGCACAGGTCGAGCCGGAATTATGCCCCCCAAAACTACTTTGCAAGAATGGTGGAGTCTCTCACTGGCTGCTGTGCCAGAACGAGTATTTTTCAGTTGAGCGTGTAATACTCGAACCGAAGGCTGTATTCGCGGGCATCTGTGCCGGAGACAGCCTTGAAATCTGGGGGGTGCTCGATGGTTCGGCTGTGGTGAATGATCTTCTAGTCAACGCTGTTCAATTTACTTTATTACCCGCAGCGTTGGGTGTATTTACTGTTCGCTCAGAAGATGGTGCGACGCTGCTTCGTGCGCATCATCATTGTTAAGCCGTTCAATTAACGAAATAGGAGATTTAGATCATGCTCAAGACAGGTATTTTGAATCCCCAGTTACTATCACTGCTGGCCAGAGTCCGGCATACCAATATGCTGGTGATTGCCGATAGAGGTTTTCCTTATTGGCCCATGATAGAGACAGTCGATCTATCACTGGTCAATGATATACCGACAGTCCTCCAGGTTTTTGAAGCTGTCCGAGATAGCTGTGATATTGGTGAGGTCTTCATGGCTCAGGAATTTCTGGACGAGAATACCGATGCGGTAAAAGCTGATTTTTCCGCGGCGCTGAAAGGTATTCCGGTGACCTATGAGCCGCATACTCTGTTCAAAGAAAAAGTCCCACAGGCCATCGGGCTGATCCGAACCGGCGACACCACTCAGTATGGGAATATGATTATAGTATCAGAACGGCCACCGGAAGACGCATGAAAGCGACAGCCCTCATAATTGAGTTATCATGGAGCTTCAGGTCAAATAGATTGAATTGCCCAGGAGAAAAACATGACTGAGATGAAGACCGTT
>JAFGFB010000196.1 GCA_016931315.1 Anaerolineae bacterium | reverse complement strand
GACGGGTATTTGCCTATTCAGTGTGTTAAGGTGCTACTTTCAATATACAAGACGCAGAGGGTGGTTCTTTTTGTGATTTTCGTGAACAGGGCTGCGCCCCGTTCACGAAAATCACACCTGCAGAAAGAAGGCGCAGAGAGTTGATCGCTAATAAAGGCCGTTTACAAGATGACGATCTTATTTTCTCCAATATTCTGTCCTATACCCACCGTGCGGCCCTTCCGTTACCGTGCTTGCAACGACCGTAGGATTCTGATATACTTAGTCACATTGGGGCTTCAAAGCCCTATCTTCTGCTGGGCATGCTGGCATAAGCTCTTTATTACAGATGTCATGATTACCGTATCTTCTCGATGCGGCGAACAGCAGCTATACTTCTTGGGAGGCTGGGGTTGAAGCGTATTGGTACCGTGGTTCGCGTCGTGGGTGTGGTGGTAGACGCCGAATTTGCCTCAGGTGATCTACCAAGTATTCACGATGCGTTATTGGTGCATCGGAGTGATGGCCCTGACCTTGTGCTTGAAGTACAAGAGCACATTGATCCCCGTACTGTGCGCGCTATCGCTATGGATAGCACCGCCGGATTGCTCCGCGGACTTCCCGTTGTGGACACCGGACACCCCATCCGCGTTCCTGTGGGGCGCGAAACTTTAGGCCGGATGTTCAATGTTTTAGGTGAGCCGATTGATGGGTTGCCATCACTGGAGCATGCGGAGCGTAATTCAATCCATGCTGAATCTCCGCCTTTGCGTGATCAACGTGTTGTCGCTGAACCTTTTGTGACCGGTCTAAAGGCGATTGATTTGTTGACCCCTTATCCACGGGGTGGAAAGATTGGTCTCTTTGGTGGCGCTGGCGTAGGTAAAACGATGCTGATGATTGAGCTCATGCGCCATACGATCAGTGAGCATTCCGGTATTGTGCTCTTTGCAGGGGTGGGGGAGCGTAGCCGCGAGGGCAATGAGCTCTGGTTGGAGATGCAACGCAGTGGTGTTTTGGCGAGCACCGTCCTGGTTTTCGGTCAGATGAATGAGCCGCCAGGGGCACGTCTACGCGTGCCGTTAACGGCAATGACGATGGCGGAGTATTTCCGGGATCATGAACGACGGGAAGTTCTGTTGTTCATTGATAACATTTTCCGCTATATCCAGGCCGGTGCGGAAGTCTCGGCGCTTCTAGGGCGCCTGCCAAGCGCAGTTGGTTATCAGCCTACGCTTACTACTGAGATGGGAGATTTGCAAGAGCGGATTACGACTACCTCGCGGGGTAGTATCACCTCGATTCAGGCAGTTTATGTTCCTGCGGATGACCTCACCGATCCGGCAGTTGTAGCAACATTTGCGCATCTTGATGCTGCAACTATCCTCTCTCGCCGGCAGGCAAGTCAGGGTTTCTATCCCGCCATTGATCCCTTGGCGTCTAGTAGTTCATTGCTTACCGTAACTGGGGTCGGGAGCATGCATTATGCAATTGCCACAGAAGTCCGTGCGTTGTTGGCACGATACCAGGAATTGCAAGACGTTATCGCCATCTTGGGGATGGATGAGCTGGGTGAGGAAGACCGGCTTGCTGTGAATCGAGCACGCCGATTGCAGCGCTTTTTGACTCAACCTTTCTATGCCTCTGAGCCTTTCACTGGCATTCCCGGACGTTATGTGCCTTTGGATGAAACTTTGCATGCTTTCAGTAAGATTCTAGAAGGTCGTTATGATGCGCTGCCCGAGCAGGCTTTCTATATGACCGGTGGTATCGAAGATGTGCTTGCAAATGCTGTGCGGATGGGTGTGGAGGTGGCTCGCTATGTTTGAGCCGCTGAGGTTGATTGTTTTGACACCTGAGACCACACTCCTGGATGTGAGTGGCGTGCAGCAAGTTCAGCTGCGCTTATCGGATGGTGGTGGTTTGGGGGTTTTTCCTGGTCACGCGCCTTTAGTCGCGGAGATTAGTTCTGCGCCATTATGGTATATTGATGCGGAGGGCAGGCATCACCTGGATCTGGATTCGGGGATTCTGCAGATTTCTTCAGCTGTTGTAACAGTCTTTACGAGTGGTTTGCAGACCAGGGCACCGGCTGTTGAATCTTCTGTGCTGGAGGAGGGCGTGCGCTTTGAGCGCCTTGCGCGTGATGTACAACATACTATGTTACAGGGAAGGAAAAAGGCAACGGCGTAGACGCCAGAGCAGTTGTAGTATGGTGGCTAAGAAATACAGCTGGACGCGAGAGTTGGCACGCGAGGGGATGCGTGCGATGGCGCTGGGTTGGGAGTTGGCGATGCCGATTTTTGGCGGGGTGTTGCTGGGACATTACCTTGATCAGCAATTTGAAACGGGTTATACCTTCACGTTGGGTTTATTGGTGGCGGGGGTTTTCGTTGGTTTTTATAACATCTGGCGTTTCGGACAGCGTTTCGCCGGGAGGCATGACCAGAAGAAAGACTCGGCGGTCAGTAAAGAGGGCGAGCAATGAGTGCGTTGTACTGGTTGTGTGTGGGGGGGGGGCTAGGTTGGCTGTTTATTTATAGCCAGGTTATTACAGTGCGTCACTTCTATCTCCGGGACATGCGGGACCTGGCCTGGTGCTTGCTGGTTAGTTTTGTCCTGCGTTTATTAATGTGTGCAGTTGCCCTATTGTTGGCGTTGCGTCAGGGTTTGACGCCAACACTCTATCTGCTCTGTGGCTTTTGGCTGATGCGGTCGGTGCTGGTGCAGCGCATTCATACTGGACGAGCTTTCTACAAGCAATTGCGCTCGTGAGGTTCATTTGGACTTAAGGGAGGAGACTTTATGGGTATTGAGCCACACCAGGTTTTTACGTTGTTTGATGGACGGATTGTAATCACTAATACTGTCACCTCTACCTGGATGATGATGCTGTTAATAATTGCTTTGGCCCGTTTTTTGCTTCAGCGTTATCCCACGGCTTTGGAGATGTTAATTGATTTTTTCACTGATCTTGTTGCGGATGTCGTGGGTGAGGAAACGGCACGGCTCTATATGCCTTTTTTAGGCGCCCTGGCGATTTTTATTGCCTTTGCCAATCTTATCGGTGTGATACCGGGTTTCGTCTCCCCGACCAGGGACATTAATACTTCAGCTGCGCTGGCAGTGATTGTTTTCTTTGCAGTGCACTATTTCGGTATCAATGCCAAAGGCTGGCTGAACTATCTCAAGGACCTGGCTTCTCCGCTATATCTGCTGCCGTTGACTTTGCCGCTGGAGCTAATCGGGCAATTCAGCCGAACACTATCGCTAACTTTGCGGCTATTTGGTAACATTCTTAGCGGTGAGATGGTAGTCGCGGTAATTTTCTCGCTGGTGCCTCTATTTGTACAATTACCCTTACAGGGTTTGAGTATGTTTACGGGTCTCTTGCAGGCTTATATTTTCACGGTGTTGGCGACGGTCTACATTGGCGCTGGCATTGAAGCAAATCAGGCTTAAACACATGGATTGAGTAATTTTGTCTTCTCGATTGCCTTATTCGTAAAATCTTTAGCTTATTCCGAAGGAGGATATGTTAAATGGAAAATCTTAGCCCAGAAACCTTAATCACCCTGGTCACAATTATAGTTGCCGGTTTTGGTATTGTGGTGGGGACCATCACGCCGGCTATCGTGGAAGGCAAGGCAGCCGTCAAAGCTTTGGAAGGTATCGTACGGCAGCCAGAAGTCTCGGGTGATTTGCGCACTACGATGATTATTGCCATGGCGCTTTTGGAATCTACAGCGATTTACACGCTACTCGTCATCCTGATTCTGATTTTTGCCAACCCCTTGTTGGAGCGTTTCTTTTCAAGTGGGGCGCCCGAGAGTTTGTTGACCTCGTTCTATCTTTAGAGCAAATGTTTCGCTACGATTTGAGGCGTAGGCATGGAATTTCTAAAACCCGATTTACAAACACTAGTTTTTGAGATCTTCAACTTTCTGGCATTAGCGTGGTTGCTGAACCGCTTTGTTTTTAAGCCAACCATGAATAAGGTTAGGCAGCGGGCAGCGGAAAAGGCTGAGATGTTGCAACAGATTGAAGAGGATCGGCAAACGGCAAAAGCGCTTCAGGAAGAGCTGGTTCAGCGCCTGGCGGGTATTGAAAATGAGGTGCGGCTGGCTATGACCAAAGCACGCGAGGATTCTGAAGCGGAGCGTACGGTGATGTTGCGGGATACACAAGCTGAAGTGGAGCGGTTGCTTGTAGAGGCTCACACTGACGCTTACCGTGTTCGTAAGCAGGCCATGGACGAGTTTCACGACGAGCTATTGCATACGCTTCTCCATATCAGCGGATCAGTTGTTGCGCAACTGGCGACCGATGAGATGCAAACTGACTTGGTCAAACAGCTGACGGATCGGGTCTGGGAAATGGGGCGCACTGAAATGCGCCGGGTGGAGAATTTCCGTCAATCACTCGGCGCGCGCACGCCTACAGCACACGTTACGACAGCCCGACCTCTGACTCCTGATTTGCAGGGGTTATTGGCTCGTACTTTCTCAGCGCTCGCAGATCGCAATGTGAATCTCGATATCAGAGTGGATCCTGCGCTCGCAGTGGGGATTCAGGTGCGGCTCGGCGACTCCATCCTTGATAATTCCGTGGCAGGGCAGTTGGAAAGTCTGCGTGAAGGGGTGTCTCAAACTCTTCGGGAGCATGTTGCGGATGAGTGAGCAGAATTCCTACTCTGAGAGCACGGCAACACTGTTACGCGAGTTGCGCGAGCAAGCCAGTTCGGTTCCCCTCGCTGTCCACATACGTGAAGACAAGCCCGGTTATGTTCGTGCTGTTAGCCGCAGGATTGAAGAGTTGCCAGCATTGCCTCGGGTGAAGGTTGATCTCTGTCCCTTGTTAACCGCCCTCAGTGACTTGGTCGGTGCAGGGTTGAAGAGCGAGGTGCGCTTTCATGCTGTGGGTACGGTGCAACACATCGGCAATGGTGTGGCAACGCTCTCTGGCTTGCCTACTGTGCGCACTGATGAATTGGTCAATTTCCCAACAGGAGTTCAGGGTCTTATTCTAAATCTGGATCATGATCACGTCGATGTGGTTCTCTTGGGTCCAGACGCGAGCATCATGGGAGGCGGTCTTGTTACGGCGACGGGGCATCGCTTGCAGGTACCGGTCGGCGTGGGTTTATTGGGACGTGTGGTCAACCCCTTGGGGCAACCATTGGACCAGCGCGGATTGCTTGATGTGTCGGAGTATCGGTATCTTGAGCGGCGTGCGCCCGGAATAGTGGAGCGCGCACCAGTTTCGCAACCCTTGCAGACTGGGATTAAGGTTTTGGATGCATTGGTGCCCATTGGACGCGGACAGCGGGAGTTGATTGTAGGTGATCGCCAGATTGGTAAGACGGCTATTGCCGTGGATACAATTATCAACCAACGTGATGACAGTAGCGTGGCTTGCGTCTACGTGGCGATTGGCCAGAAGAAATCCTCAACTCTGGCAGTCATTGAATCACTTGTGCGTGCCGGTGCTCTCTCCTACACCACCGTTGTCATGTCGAGCCCCGATGATCCGCCAGCATTGCGTTATCTGGCGCCCTACGCAGGCTGTACCATGGCTGAGGGTTTGATGCATCAGGGACGCGATGTGTTAATCATCTATGACGACCTGACCAAGCATGCTGATGCTTATCGTGAGCTGAGTCTCTTGTTACGTCGTCCTCCGGGACGTGAGGCTTATCCTGGCGATATTTTCTACTTGCACTCGCGGTTATTGGAGCGTGCTTGTAATCTTAGCGAGGCGGCGGGCGGTGGTTCCCTCACGGCATTGCCAATCGTGGAGACTCAACGCGGCAATCTCGCCAGTTACATTCCAACTAATCTGATCTCGATTACTGACGGACAGATTGTGCTGGATATGGATCTTTTTAATCGGGGAATCAAGCCTGCTGTCAATGCGGGGCGCTCTGTTTCTCGCGTGGGCGGTGCGGCACAAACCAAGGCGATGCGCCGTCTTGCGGGTCCGCTGCGCCTGGAGCTTTCGCAGTATGAAGAGGTCGCTCGTTTTGCCCGCATCGGTGCAGAGGTGGATGAAACGACGCAGCGTCAGATCCAACGTGGGCAGCGCTTGCAGATTGCGTTGACTCAACCTGCGAATGCGCCATTGTCTTTGGTGGAGCAGATTGTGGTGCTTCTTGCGGCAACGGGGGGCTATCTTGACGGTTTACAGGTTGAGGAGATTCAGAATTTTGAACACGGATTGTTAGAGCGTGTGCAGGCTGAGCATCCAATCATGTCGGCGCAACTTAACCGCACCGGTGAATTGACCAAAGAGATTCGCGATGCATTTATCGAGTCCTTGGAATCTCATGTGGCACATTGGCGTGGATCGCCTGGTTGATCGCTCAACTTATCCAGGTCAGGAGTAGTAATAAATGAAAATGATCATGGCGATTGTACCAAGGGATCAGACTGATCACTTGTTGGAATGTTTGGTCGGCGCTGGTTTTACGGCGACGTTTACGGAGGGACGCGGCGGAGTCTTGCGGCAGGCAGAGCATATGCTCTTTATCGCTGTGCCGGCGGAATCGGTTGAGGCAGTATTGGAAATCATTCGCTCGAATTGCCGATCGCACATAGGGATTGAATCTGTAATGGCACAGAACTTCATCAAGTCAGGTGTTCAGCCAGTCACGGCTGAGGTGGGCTGGGCGATGACTTTTGTGTGGGATCTTGATCGCGTCGAGAATTACTAGTTGTCTGAGCGGATATGGCCGATTTAGAGCAAATCCGTGGGCGCTTGGATAATATCAGCACCGTGCAACCGGTTTTGGGTGCTTTGCGCACGATTTCGCTGGGTAGTTGGCAGGCAGCTTTGAACAGGCGTGGTGGCTTGCAGCGCTACGCGACGCGCCTGGAGTCTTTGTTGCCTCTTTTTATGACAGCAATGGAACTGGGCAGTTCGGGGCGGCGATTATTTGTACGAGCCGATTCCACCTCAGATGCTCCACCAGATCCATGTCCTTCTGTGTTATTGGCCGTTGGCAGTGAACGCGGTCTGTGCGGGCGTTTTAACCAGGTCGTTGCCGAGCAGGTGGACGTATATTTAGAGCAGCACAAAGGCATCGAATTAAGGCTGATGGTATTGGGATCACGCCTCTCGCGCATCCTCAAACGTCGTGGCATTACAGTTGCCTGGGAATCTGCCCTTCCGACATCAGCGCTACCATCCTTTTTGTTGGCTCGAGATTTGGTGCGTGAATGGTTGGGGCGTTATGAAGCCTACACCTTAGATGGTGTAGCGATGCTGTTCAATGCTTATCGTGGTGTGGGGCGCTATGAAACGGTAACACGGCAGATATTGCCGTTCGACATGGGTAGCGCGGCTGAATCCGCAGAGTCTGAAGGGGTGCCGGTGGAATTTTCGGTGTCCTTCATCATTGAGACTGATCCATGGTCGCTTTATACCCGCGTGTTGGAACAGCAGTTGATGATTCGCTGTTATAGTTATCTTCTTGAATCAGCCACTTCAGAGCACGCTACACGCTATCAATTGATGGAAGGCGCAGCTCAGAACGCGGAGCGCTTGCTGGAAGAGTTAACCTCAGAGATGCAGGCATTGCGCCGGCAGGCTATTACCCGTGAGATGCAGGAATTGGCTGTTGGCGCGGGGCTGTTGCAGCGTTAGCCCCAGACTGATTTATGAAAAAGGCACGGGGCCTCTCTCTCAGAGACCCCGTGCCTTTTTGAGCTTGGCCTCCGCTATGCAGGCCAGATTTTGCGACCGCCCCCAATTGGGACGATAGTATCAATGATCGTGAGTTCTTCTGCACTCAATGGCGGCAGCAACCCGGCGCGCAGGTTGGCTTCCATTTGTGTGACATTCTTGATGCCGGGAATCACTGTGGTTACCGCAGGATGTGCCAGCGTAAATTGGAGTGCGAGCTCCGCCAGCGTACGTCCTTGTGCTAACGGGCGGAGGGCTTCCACCTTCACTAAATCATCCAGGAACGTCTGGTATTCCTCAGGGTTTTCATGCCAGCGTGCGCGGAAATCTCCCGTGCCAAATCGCGTATCAGGAGTGAATTTTCCGGTGAGGATTCCCATGGCCAGTGCTCCGCGCACGATAACGCCGATATCGTGTGTCTGGCAATAGGGCAGGATATCTTTCTCGGCGGTGCGATTGAGGATGCTGTAATCAATCTGAAGTGTCGCGCAGTTGTCATCGGCGGCGAAGGCTTGCAGATAATCGTAGTCGCTGGTGCTCACGCCGTAGGCGCGCACTTTGCCATCCTGCTGTAGCCGGTAAAAGCCTTCCAGAAAGATTTCCATTGTGGGATCGCGAAAATCAATGTGGCTTTGGATGATGTCCACGTAGTCTGTATCGAGGCGGCGTAGATTACTCTCGACGCCTGCGACGAGTTTGTCAACGGTGGTGTAGGCGCTTTGCTTTTGTGCTCCATCAAAGCCAATCCAACCGATCTTTGTGGCGACAATGAATTTCTCTCTGCGCCCCCGCATGGCACGTCCGAGCAGCACCTCGCTGTGCCCATTGCCGTAAACATCAGCAGTATCAAAGAAGTTGATTTGGGCTTCGAGGGCATAATCCACAGCGTCCAATATTTGAGCGTCATCTGTTGGACCCCACTCACTGCCGCCGGCAGCCCACAGGCCCATTCCTATCTCGCTCACGAACAGATTGCTTTTTCCAAGGCGGCGGTATTTCAATTCACTTGACATAGTCTTCTCCTTTGATGATCTGAAGGTCATTCCCGCGCCAGACTATAGATTGAATGGCTCCTTCGAAGCCAACCAACCGGTGCGCGAGCTTTTTCAATGCCTCGGGTGAGCCTGAGGTAAAGAAGGTGTGTTTCGCTTCAATACTTGCCGGAGCACATAGATTCTGATGTGTCAATACCCGTGCGGTTTGCCGTGCTACTGCTGGCGCCGGGTCAACCAGGGTGACGTTTGGTCCTGTGATGCGGGTAATGGTTTCTGCAAGAAAAGGGTAGTGTGTACATCCCAGCACCAGATGATCCGCACCCGCTTGCAATAGTGGATTGAGGCAGCTGTGCAGTGTTGCCTCGGTCTCTGGCGTGTCCAACTCCCCGCGTTCCACCAATTCTACTAACCCGGGGCAAATCTGTGTTTCCAGCCGAACGCCGGCAGCAAAGCGTTCCACCAGGCTATGGAAGAGCTCACCCTGGAAGGTCGCCTGCGTCGCGATGACGGCAATCACGCCACTATGGGTGTTTTCTGCTGCGGGTTTGACCGCCGGCTCCATGCCCACAAACGCCAGGTCCGGGAAAGACTCGCGTAGGGTGCGGAGCGCTGCCCCGGAGGCAGTATTACAAGCAATCACAATAATCTTGGCACCCTGAGCCAGAAGAAACCGCGTAATGCCCTTTGCGTATTCGCGTACCTCAGCCAACGAGCGTGTGCCATAGGGAACGTGTTCCTGGTCGGCAACGTAGAGCGTACTCTCATGGGGGAGTTGCCTGGCAATCTCCCTCCACACGGAAAGCCCACCAACACCAGAGTCGAAGATGCCGATGGGGCTTTCCGGGCTGCGGTTGAATGAAAATCTTGCTTCTGTCATCCAGACGCGGTTTACTCCGGAGCGGTTAATGAAATCTGATAGGGCGCTAGTTCTGTTGTCACGGGCGCTAGCGCTGATATCACCAAAACGACCCGGTCATTTTCGCTGCTGAGTGGCAACTCCCACTGACCAGTGCTGGCGTCCCAACGCACCAGGGGGGTTACCGTAATGCCATCGCGTCCAAAGGTCACTGCCTGCAGCAGCCATTCCTGGGGTAAGACATTTGCATGTCGCACGAAACCTTCGGCGATCCACTCCGAGTCCTCGGTTTCCGCGTCGTCCATAAATTGCTCGACGTCATTGACCGTCAGGCGGAGGTCGTCGAGGGCAAATCCCGATTGATTTACCGCAGCATCGGTAATGTATTCGAAGCGTATGGCGATGGTTTTGCCCGCATAAGCGGAAAGATCCAGAGTGCGTTCAACCCAGCCATTGCTCTTTCCGGTTAGACCGCATCCATAGTTGTTGCCGTTGGGATTGCTGCGGGTGCAACGCAGACCCGGATCCTCTACCAGGCGCCATTGAATTGTGGGCGAGCTCAAGTCGTTGGGAAGACTGCCATCTGCGGTGTAGCCCACCGCCACATAAGCATAGTCCCATTCATCTTCAATGTGGTACCAGGTTTGGAACGATAGTTCGGCAGTACGTGCCTCGCTCAAATCCAGAATCCGGGTCAGCCTGGTGTTGGATTCGTCTTCGCGGTTGGACCACCAGAGGTATTTCCCACTGTACGCATCAGTGTCGAGCAGCTTCGCCTGCGTTGTGCCGGTAAAACTGACCATCATAGGTTGGTCGCCATTGATTTCGACATAATCTACACCGTATTGGCTGACCATGCCGTTGATGGAAACCGGGGCGCCGTTAAAAGTCACTGTTTCGCTGGTATCAGGAGTGATAGGATTGATCTGGCTATAGCCATAGCGTCCATCCTCCAATTCGGTGTCGTCCAGCAGGTTAGCTACTGTCCAATCAGCGAATAGGTCCTTGTGGGTTAGATCCAGACCCAGATTGTCCTGCAATACAAGGTCCACGCTTTCCATGCCATTTTGAGTGTGGCCGACTAACGCTTTAGTTGCCTCTTCCCCAAAACGGTCCAGGAAGTATTCCATGAACAGATACGCTGCGCCATAGTGCGGTGAAGTGTCGTCTTCTTCAGGCCAGGTGGTGAGCTGTGTGTCTGGCTGCACCATATAGGCATAGTCGCTGCCACCGACATCGTAAACCCCGCTGCGCCGATACGACCGTTCATTGAGCGCCATTGCCATTTCAGAACAGCCTTCGTTGAGCCAGGTGGTCTCGTTGCGATCGCGGTACCAGTGGATCATGTGCTGGAATTCGTGGGCCAATACGCCGTTGTAGAAGGCATCGCCAACGTTCACGTTCTCCAGATTGATATAGAACATTTCCATCTGATTGGAATCTGGGCGCACAGCTTGTACATATTGGTCGGTGCTGGAGAAATATCCCGCGATGTTGTATCCCAAGCCATTCGCATGGAGGATATTCAGGTGGGGATCGCCATCAATACCGGGGTTAGGCTCGGCGCCGTAGAATTCGCGGTTGGTTGGGTAAGTGTGGGTCTCAAAGAGCTCGGCAGCTTCTTCAATCTCTTTGCGATTGAAACGTGCGTCTTTCTCGACCCACATGTACACATGATCGGTCTTGTACACCAGCACTGCGGTAATCTCAAATTGTTGTTCAGTATCGAGATTGTGAGCGTTGAATGTACGCTCTGTTCCCACAGGATAATCAGGGTTTGTCGCGCTGGCGACACGAGAGGTCTCCGCCGGCACTCCGAGATAACGGATGCCAAGTTCGTGCATATCAGAGACTGGAATCTCGCTTTCCAAAACCGCGTTCAGTGTCTCCAACGCTTCATCGGGCAGTGGTTCTACCGCGATGGGCGTTTGAGGAAGCGGTTCGGGTGTGAGCCCGCTATCAAGGCCCGGTTCAAGCGTTGGCCATTCGATTCCGGGAATATTTCCTGGATCAGTCCCGCCTTCCACTGTTGTCCACCATAATACGCCACTAACACAACAGCAACACGTGCAGAGCAGTATCAGGGCCAATATGGCAATGATAGCGTACAGCAACCGCCGGTCCTCTTTTACGTTCATGTGCGGCTCCTTTCAGTATATTTTCCAAGCCTGAACTCATTATAGGCGTGCATTTCAGGAAAGCAATCTCCTTGGATGCGGGGCATTCGTAGCAGGTCAGGAGGCTTCTGCGCCCCCTGTGAGGCTCGCAGTGCAAAGTGGTCGCTTCGTCAACCCCGGACGAATG
>JAFGFB010000195.1 GCA_016931315.1 Anaerolineae bacterium | reverse complement strand
TGTGGGTTAGTTGTTTGTTGGCACTAACACCTATACCCGCAGGAGGACGTTTTGTCAATCGGTTTTAACTAGCACAAGGCCCTAGTATCTGTCCGAAAATTGATCTTGATGCGGGATTTGTACCTAAAGGCGCGGTTTTGGGAGCATTATTTCGTTGGCGGGCGCAGCCCGCCAACGAAATAATACATTCCCGAAAGCGAATTTGACCATAAGGTTCAGTGAGACGTCGCATCGTGCACCAATTTTCGGATAGGTTCTTAATCTGGTGATTAGGTTGCGTTTGAACGACTTTCCCTGGCGCCGCTCACCATTTTGCCAATGCGGCTGTGCTGATCACGAGTGCCGCTGCCAGACTCAGCCCCCCGAGGCTGAATCCTAACAAGCCCGTATTCTCGCGGCTTGCTCCGCGCAGGCGCACTAACATGAAGGTCACACCAATCGCGCCGCCAGTAATGAAAAGCTCCAGGGGCCACAAGAAAGCCCATTGTTCCCAGTTTTCGGTTAGAGTGTAATAACTGAAGAGCACGCCATTTCCCAACACCAGCAGCGTTGGAATCATCAGCCAGATGGACTGGGTCACCCACATGATGGCGCTGAGAATCATGCCAGCAAGAAAGAGCTCGACGGGCCAACCATGGATAAAAAGCGGCCTTCCCGTGATTCCTGTCGCCATGATGCCCAGCAGGTTCCATGCCGGCGCAAAAACGCTGGCGGCAATAATGCTTCCCGTTTCACCTTTCACCGGCAGATAAGTCGTCTTGCCACGCACGCTCAGCCCGAAAGTTTCGCGCGGTGCGAGGACGTTTGCTTGCGCCAGTTCCAACGCCGTTGATGGAATGATTGTCACATTTGTGTCATCATCCGCAAAGCCGGTGTCTGTGACCTGGGCGCGGGCGGCACCGGAATAGACGACCACATCCTCCGAGGGCGCCTCTGCCGTGGTGAAGGTGAGCGGCGGCGGCAGCTGCTCTGGCAGAGCCAGGTCTAGTTCCCGTGCGGCATGGCGCAAAGCTTCGGCTAGCTCGGCGGCGCTCTGATAGCGTTCTTCGGGGCGCTTGGAGAGCGTTTTGAGCAAAACCCGTTCTAACGGTCTCGGGATGGTAGCATCCCCCGGAAGCGGCAGGGGGTCGTTGACGTGGCGCAACAGCACCGCCAGTGGTGTGTCAGCATCGAAGGGTGGATGTTGGGTTAGCATTTCGTAGAGCACCACACCGATGGAATAGAGATCGCTGCGCGGGTCGCTGCGCCCCTCAAGCGCCTGCTCTGGAGCCACATACGCAACGGTGCCGAGCAGGGCATCTACTGCGGTGTGTCGCGTTCCCCCCACAATCTGTGCGATGCCGAAATCCCCTAGCACCGCCTGACCACGCCGGGTGAGCAGGATGTTGGCAGGTTTGATATCTCGGTGAATGACACCTTCGGCGTGGGCGTAGCCCAGTCCGCCGAGCACGTCCAACAATACCCGTAAGCATTCCTCCAGGGGCATGCGCTCGTTCCGCGCCTGATAGGCTTGCAGGCGGCTCTTGAGCGTATCCCCCTCTAGTAGCTCCATTACCATGTAGGTGAGGGCATCGTCGCCGGTGATCTCCACATCGAAATCGTAGACCTGGACGATGTTTGGATGACGTAGGCCGGCAACTGCTCGCGCTTCCCTCTGGAAGCGTTCCAGGAAGTCCCCTTCATCCACCAAATCAGAACGCAGCACCTTGATAGCAACGTAGCGATCCAGTTGGGCGTGGTAGGCGCGATAAACCCGCGCCATACCTCCGCGTCCCAAGGGATTGAGGATTTGGTATTTGCCGAGCCTTTGTCCTTCCAACTGGCGTTGCATAGCCTTGCTCCAAAGAGAGAGTTCACCGTGTTCGCGTGATGCTGTACCTTGCGTTCAGCTGCTACGCGTGCTGATCTTCCCCGATCCTGTGATGACGCTTTGCACGGTGGGTGTGCCGCTATAGATAATTGAACCACTGCCGGTGAGTTGCGCCTCCAGTTGCTCTGCGACCCGCACGTGAGCCGAGCCGCTGCCGGTGAGCCGTAGGACGGCGCTATTGCTCTGCAGGGTATCCGCCAGATAGTTGCCAGAGCCGCTGAGTGCTAACTCTTGGGCGCTCACGGCGCCGGTAACGCGCATATTCCCTGAGCCGGTAAGGTGGGTTTCCATCTCCGTGGCATTGAGGGTGGCAATGTGGACATCGCCAGAGCCGGAAAGCCATACACGGCATGTGTCAGCTTCAATGTGTCCCAGGTTAATATTCCCAGAACCTGTTAATCGCAGGGTGAGTTGCTCGGCGTGGAGCTGCTCAGCCGCCGCGGAGCCGCTGCCTGTGAGGGCTAGAGCTTCCAGGGATTTGACTTTGAGATAGAAACGCACGGCTTGGGTAGGATGGAGCGGGGTGTGGATACTCTGGCGGATGATGAGTTCCCCATCGTGGATTTCGGTCTCAAAATACGGGAGCAGGTTGTCTTCGGCTTCAATGCGTAACCCCTCTTCTTCACCTTGTTCGATAGTGAGCTCCCCAATGCTGGCAAAGTTGACACTGGTGAAATCGTGTATTTCATGCACTTCTGTCCGGACATTGCCGGACCCTTTTACGCCAAAAGTTCCCGCAGCAGTGCATCCCATTGCGCTAAGTCCTAATATAATGAGCACGAGTATCAAACCTGGCTTTTCCATAAGATTACCTCCTGTGTGAATGTTGTGGTGACAGCCCCAGTGTTACCGAGACTACCATAGCACAGCCTCGCCAGGGGAACCTATCCAACCACCAACAGCAAACTAACAGGAGGCTATCAATTTATGAGGGGTTGTTGCTTCACTCCCGCATCAGCAACTTATAACCCAGACCACGGAGCGTGAGAAGCAGCTGCGGATTTCCGGGATCGGCCTCGATCTTGGCGCGTAGTCGCCGTATCAGGTTTTCGATCTGGTAATCATAGACGCTATCCTGATATTCGGGCCAAACCGCTCTGGCAATTTCATCTTTAGAGCAAATTTGACCACGCTGTGCGTGCAAATAGACCAACAGCTCGAATTCTTTGGGGGAGAGTGTGATTGCTTCGCGGTTCACACGTACGATGCCCGCGGCGACATCTACCTCCAGTTCCGGAAAACGTGATTCACACAGTGTGGTATCAGGGTCGTGATAGATGAGCAATACATCGCCGACTAACACCCGGTCCCCATCATGAAGTTCTACCGGAGTCAGTGCCCGCTCATCATTGCAGAAAGTACCGTTGGCGCTGCCGAGATCTTCAAGGATGCGCCGCCAGCCCTCGCGCCGTATCAGGGCATGCGCGCGGGAGATGCGCTTGCTGGTGATGACGATACTGTTCTCGATGGCTCGCCCCAGGGTGATCACATCCTGCTCTAGCAGGTGCTCGCGTCCCGTGGGGTCGGTGAAATACGGGCATGCCCGGCTCGGCGATTCCGTCATGAGCAATTCCTCCGACACTCAAGAGGCAATAGGAAGGCAGGCTCTCGAATGGCAAACCGGAGTCTGGGGCACTGCCTTCACTATTGCCTGTTTTTCAAGTCTATTCGGTTGTTTGGGGGTCTCCCTTGCACCTTTGGATGAACGCTGTCAGATTCGTTTTGAGCTGCGCCAGCGAAGGCTCATGAACGTACATCATGTGCCCGGCTTCATAATAGGTCATGCTGATATTGCTTTGCAGTTCGGCATCTAGTTCCAGATGGTTGAAGGTATACTCTGTTGCAAAGTAGGGTGTGGCGAAATCGTAGTAACCGTTGGCAACGAAGACCTTGAGATAGGGATTTTGACACATGGCAGCGCGCAGCGTTTCAGCCACATTGACGTATTGATTCTGAAAAGCGCTGTAATCCCAGGTCTCGTGGAGGCTGGTGAGTACCTCGTAGGGAAGGTCGCTGGTGAACTGCAGCTCGCGGCGGATATAATCGTTCAGCGTGGCAGCATAGGCGCCCTGAATGATCGCGTAGCTCGGGTCATACTCAAAGTGTTCCCCTGCGGCATCCCGATCTATGCCCTTGAAGCGGCTATCGAGCCGTCCGACCGTGCGGCGTTGGCTTCGCAGCAGTTCTTTGACGAAGCGATAGATGTTGATTCGTAGATTCGTCTGCGAAATGTAGGTTTCGGATAGCCCAGTATACGCTGCCAATCGCTTCGCAATCGTGGCTTGCTCTTCGGCGGGCAGGTGTGCGCCTTGCATCAGCGCCAGTGTATAGTCTGTGCGGGCGAAGAGTTCCACTTCAGCCAATAGATCACGTAAGGGGCGGCTTTGCAGCGATTCGGACAGGCAGCCATGATACCAGGCCGTTGCAGTGTAGGTGGGTAGAAAGAGAATGTAGGGCAAATCATTGCCAGTGTTAAACCGGACGCCCTGGAAATTGAGTACGGTGGAGATGAGCATAATGCCGTTGAGGTAGAAGCTATGACGATTCTGAAGTGTGCCAGAAAGTGCTGCCGCGCGGGTGGTGCCATAGCTCTCCCCAATCAGGAATTTGGGCGAGCTCCAACGTTGAAAGCGGGTGGTGAAGAGCCGTATGAATTCTCCCATCCATTCGGCATCCTGCTCCAGCCCGTGGAATTGTTTGGCTTCTTCGCCAGGCACCGGGCGGCTATAGCCGGTGCTTACGGGATCAATGAAGACCAGGTCTGTCTCATCGAGCAATGAGTAAGCATTATCTACCAACTGATAGGGTGGGCTGATGGGTCCTCCATCTTCTGCCAGACGAACGCGCCGAGGGCCAAGCAGCCCCAGGTGCATCCAGACAGATGAAGAGCCTGGTCCGCCGTTGAAAGAGAAGGTTATGGGACGTTGAGAAGGGTCTTCTATTCCATCGCGTGTATAGGCAACGAAGAAGACGGAGGCTTTGGGGGTTGTCCCGTCGGTAGCTTTGAGAACCATCGTCCCGGTGATTGCTGTGTAGGCAATTTCTTGACCGTTCACGCATAGCACGTGTTGCGTGCTGATTTGTTCCTCTTTAGGGGCTTCTGGTTGGGGTTTGGGGCTTTCTGTCGTGTCCACTATGGAATCTCCTTGTCAATTAGTGATGGGGGAAGTGTATGAAAGGCATGCTTTTCTCTGATTATTGCCGCTTTGACTTCTGATTTACATCACGTCTGGATTGTAGACCAGACCGCCGTTTTCAGCATAAGCTCGTAAGACTGCACAAGCCTCCTCGCGGAGCACATTCTGAATCACGCGGATAGGAGGGAGTGGGGGGCGGTGTTCCAGGGTTTCGACCCAGTTTTCTGGCACCGGCCCTTCTTGGAAGCCGGTCAGGGCTTCGACATCAGCTTTGCTTGCACCGACAATCAGCCTTTGGAGACCACTCCACCAGATGTTCCCGTAACATTGAATGCAGGGCTGTGCACTGGTGACCAGTTCCAATGGTGGTAAAAAGTCGGCACTGAGATCGAAGGTTCCGCAGATTTGTTGTGCTAACATGATGGCTACGGCTTCAGCATGTGCGAGCGAGCAATGTGAGGCAACCACAATGTTGACGCCTGGGGCAATCAGTTCACCGGTTTCCTGGGTAAAGACGGCGGCGCCGAAAGGTCCGCCGGTGCCCTCCTGAATGTTGCGCTCTGCAAGCCGGATGACGAAGGCCATGCGCTCCTCGAGTGTGGAAAAGCGCTGTGCCGGCGATTGAAGTTCTCCGGCGAGCCATTCAGGCAGGCGTAATATGATATCAGGGTACATGTTCCCTCCCCAGAGAGTGCTGATAGATGTGTGCTATAGGCGCATCACATTTTTTGCTCTCTAATGCAATGGTCCTCTATGAGTATAGAGGATTTTGGGGGAAGGGCAATTGATGAAAAGAATGCAGATTCCAGAGAAAACTCAACTGGGTCCTTGATGGCAGGCATTGGGCACGCTCATCGCACAGGCGCGCCGCAGCGGGGGCAGAATTTGGCTTCAGGACGGAGCGTTGCCCCGCAGTGCGGGCAGCTAAGCTCTTCTGTTGCAGGTGTGGGCGCACTGATATTGAGGGTTCCGCCATGCACATCCCCCATGCGCACGACGACATTGTGGTCGCCCCGCACGGTCTGTGCCCCTTCTTGAATCACCAGGGGACCCTGCACGGCGCCATAAATGACGGGGGCGATATTGAGCTGATTCCCATGAATTATCTGCCCATGTTGATCGAATCCCCGCCATGCGCCCGGCGAAGGTTCAATCTCCGGCTCGCGCGTAAAGGGTAGCGCCTTGGGCTGTGTCTCGCCACCGGCATAGAACGCCAGGATGAAGTTGTCAGCCTGCTCGAAATTGAGCACCGGATGTTGGCGGTCGCCAGTGCGCTCCGGGACAACCTGTCGGGCATGGAGTGCCAGGTCGGCGACACGCACGTAGCCATCTTGCTGCGCCGCGCCCACACCGCAGAGCGCCTCGACCAACGCGAGTGTGAAAGCGCTGTAAGGGTTTCCAGCAAAGGAGAGTTCGTTTTCCTGCGACGATGCAATGAGCACGCGTCCGCGCCCCTCAGCCAACAACGCCAGCGCCTCCGGCGGAAGCGGGGATTTTTGCAGCGGCAGCGGCGGCGTCTGGGTGAAGCCCCCGGCATGACAGCAATCTAGCAGCAAGAGCAACTTCCGCGCGGGAAGTGCGCGCAATCGAACCGCGAGCTCGGTACCGCTAAGCGCCGTTTGTGCCAGGTGAGCCACATCGTAACCATGGGGCATCAGATAATAGGCGGTAGCCGGATTTCCCGCCCGGTAGCCATGTCCTGAGAAGTAGAAGATGACAGTGGATTCGGACGTGCTATGGTGTTCCAGGTGCTCTAGCGCGATGAGGATGTGCTGCCGGGTGGCATCCTCTTCGGTGAGCACCTGTACCTGCTCGGGCGGGTAGGCGCAGTGTTGCGGCGCTTTCAGGATAGCAGCGAAACCTTCTGCATCGGCGACGGTATTGGGGAGGTCGGCGCCGGCGCCGATAATCAGGGCGTGTCCTTGAGTGAAGAGTGGCATACGGTTACTCCTAGTTGGAAGACTGTTGAGGAAGCGGCTTTTGGAAAAGCGCCTCCTCAAGGATAATTTTGTTGGGCTCTTTTCACCGGAGAGGGGAGCCTGGTTGACCCTAGGCCTACAGTCTAGTAGTAGACGGAATAGTAACGCCAGGGCGACCATTCCCCGCTTGCATTGCCTGCACCATCCCGTGCCGAGACGCGCCAACGGTAATCCTCATAGGCCTCACATGTTTCAGAGCTTTCGAGTATCAGCTCGGTACTGTCCAAATCCGTTCTTGAAAGTACAAGCATATTATCCGAACTGTAGATGATTTCCACTTCCACTGTGTAAAGGACACCACTGGGATCTGAGACGGGATTCCAGCGCAGGGTTACTGGGCAATTCACTGATTCGGCATATGCGGGGTTTGGATCACCTGGCGAGATAGTCTCAGGAACTGGCGGTGGTGTGACATCTTCCTGTTGGCGCAACCAGAATTCCCTTTCCGCGGACCAGGCGCCGGCATTGCCCGCGCTATCGAAGGCGCGCACTCGCCATCTGAAGATTTCGGGGCATCGAAGGTCCACCTCCACATATAGCCCTTCACTGTGTACGGGAGGAAGAGTCTCGGGTTGGTATTCTATCGCTTGCAGCGCAATCTCGTAATCGGCAATACCAGAAGCATCCTCCACTTCATCCCAGCTAAATCCGAGGGTGATACCTTCTGCACCCACCGGACAATAGAATTCCTCATATGCCTGGGGCGCAACCAGACGTGGGGCTGGTGGGGCTTCGTCATCCACAACTGGTTCCTGCTCTTGCCGCAGCCAGAATTCCCTCTCTGTGGACCAGGTACCGGCATTGCCTGCTTCATCGAAGGCGCGCACCCGCCAGCTGTAGTTTTCCGAACATTGCAGGTCTACCTCTACATACGACCCTTCACTGCGCACAAAGGGGAGGACGCGGGGTTGAGCCTCTAACGCCTGCAATCTGATCTCGTAATAGGCAATACCAGAGGGATCATTCACCTCGCTCCAATCGAAGCCCAGGGCGATTACGGGGGTGCCCGTCGGGCAAAAGCGTTCCTCGTTTGCTTTGGGTGCAATCAGGCGAGGGGCTGGCGGACCCTCATCATCTACGGGCGGTTCAGGCGTCGGAGGTGTCTCAGCGGGCATTACGGTGAAGGTGCAGCGTGCAGCGGTTTTCTGGGTTTGCTGCGTATTCACTACCGTTATCTCAAAACTGTGGGTTCCCGCTTCAATATTAGCGAAATTCACTGCCAACATAATCGGCGTTTCACCGCTGAGTTCTCGTTCTGCATAGGCGTTCCCATCAAGAGTGATGATTCCCCGACCATCGAGATTGGATTCTATGTGCAGTGTGCTACTGCTATCGGCGGTATAGGTTCTGTCGCAGCCATCCGCCAACCAGAATCTGGCTACCAATGCTGGATAGGCAACCGTTAGTGTTGTCTCCCAAGGGCGAGTTATCGCCTGCCATTGCGTTGCAATGATGATACTGAAGCTTAGGATTACGACTGCTGCTATCCAGCTCAATGGTGTGGGTACGGCCCTGGGGCGTGGTTTAGGGCTGGGCGATGCTTCTGGTTGCGCCACATCTGTGGGCTTTTCTTCAGGCGCCTCGCTGATCGGCGGCACCCCGAGGAAGATGGTCATGTTGTGGCGTGTGAGCGCAGCTCCGTTTTTATCTCCCAGTTTTTGCCGCAAATTGAGCGCTTCAGAGAGCAGAATCCCAGCGCCCTTTTCCCCCAGGCATCCGGCGCGGGTACCCATTTGGTGCAATGCCCAGGCTTCGGTGGATTGATCCTGCAGGCTGCGCGCAGCCGTGAGGGCGTGTTGCAGTAGCTGGCTCCAGGCGCCCCAGCCTCCGGCTAATGCCAGCGCGCTTTCGCTGGCGCGGATCAGCTGCAGCGCCTCGCGTGGCTGTTGGACAGCGAGGGCTTGCTCTACACTGCTGATTATCGCATCGCTTTCTGCGCGGAGGTCCTCGGGTGTGGTTTGTTGTCCTTCTGCCCATCCCGTCAAGACTTCCAATGCTCGAGTGCGCCAGGGTTCCAGGTCCCACAATAGCGCGAGTTGAGCTGCGAGATCGCCAGTCAGACTGTAGCGCGGGCTGTGTTGCTGCACCAATCCATGGCTTTGCAATGACTGCAAGGGGGAGTGCAGGTCAGATTGCCCCACGATAAGCGCGAGCGGCTTCTCATGGAGCGGCGCTTTCACAGCCGCCAGCACCGCCAGGATTCGGCGCTCTAGCTCGGATAGCGACGCGAGATTGTGGGAAATGAGCGCCCTTTCTGAGGTCGGTGCCTGGAACAGGGGCAGCATCTCGCTCAGGGTGGGTTGGTTGCTGCGTGCCAGCGCTGCTAACTGCAACAGCTGCAACGGGTGCCCGTTGACGGCGGCTGCGAGCCGCTGCGCGGTGAAGCGTTCCTCGGCTGTGAGTGCACGTCCCAGTTCCCGTTCGAGCAGGTGCGCTCCATCAGCCGGTGGTAAGCCGGGCAGTTCCATGGCCTGCCCGGCTCCCCAGTAACACCGCACTTCAGATGTGATGACAAAGGTACATTGGGGCGCCAGGTTCAACAGGGTCTCGAGTGCTTCGCGCTTGAGTGCACAATCATCCAGCAGGATCAACGCGCGCCGGTCCTGAAGACCTTCGCGCACCTGTGCTGGTGTGGGGTGAAAGGCGACCTCATAGGTGAAAAGCGCTTCGTAGAGCGTGGTTGCGATATCCTCTGTGTTTTGGCGCGCCGCATAGAGATAAATGACGCCATCGCGGAAGGCGTTGGCTGTGGGGTGATGCGCCAGGTAACATAGCAACGTGGTTTTCCCGATGCCGCTTTCTCCGTGAAAAGCCACGGTGTTCGCGGAGAGCAGTGCTGAGGCTGCCGCCGCGACTTCCACCTGCCGGTCAAGGAAATTGGGCACAGCGCGGGGGCGTAACGCCGCAGGGGTAGCCCGCGGTCGCGGTTGGGCTGGAGCGGCGGGCGCCATGATATTCACAACGGCATCTTTCACATCGCCCATTTGGACGAGCAGGTTATAGTTGCCCACTACAATTTGTCCCGCGGGTCGAGCGCCGATACGCGGCTGGATGGGAATCGCCGAACTGGCGGGTAATTGAGGGACCGGGGGCATGGCGGGCGCGGCACTGGCTCCCGCAACCGTTGCGTGCTCGGGATCAAGGGCAGCGCCACAATGCCGGCAGAAGTGCGCACCTGGGCGTGAGGGCATATTGCAGATCGGACAAGTGATACTGGCTTGTGCCGCACTTTGCAGGGGGGCGCCACAGTTTCGGCAGAAACGCCCACCGGCGCGATTTTGCGCACCGCATTTTGGGCATCGCGTGTTCATTTTCCCTCCATATCAGCTGACCAGAAGTATGATGGAGGAGGGTGGGGAGCCGGTAGTGTGTAACAATAGGGAAAACATTGACGTCAATCAATTTTAGTATAAGATAGAGTTGTAAAAACGTCAACAAGCTCTTCCGCGAGGCCTATCATTCTCATTGATGATGGTCTTACTTCCCTCCCTGGTCACACTATGAGAGTCGTTGGTTTCGGCCATTGAACGTGGATCAAGCTCTTGGAACTGGTTTTCTAAACGTATGCCACTTTAATATCTTCTTAAGATTTTGTCTCTTGAGCTTATACCGGTTGATGGTAAGATGAAGGCATTAAAATATGCGGAGGTTTTTACTGGGGGTGAAACGTGCTTTGCAGACCCTGAAAGTAGTTCCTCCAACCGTCTCTAATCATCGTTGGGGTAGTGTTGCCAGAACTGTTATAGTCATTATCCCACAATCGCTACTGACATATATTTTTGTGGAGTCTGAATAATGCGACAATCAAGACGCTTTGCATGGTATGAGCGGGGACAGGCGTTGGTCGAGTTTGTCCTGGTCTTGCCGTTGCTACTGTTGTTGCTTCTGGGAATCGCTGAATTTGCGATTGCTGTGTTATCCTACAATACCCTTGCCGATGCTGCGCGCCAGGGCGCTCGCTATGGTATCGTTCATCCTGATGATGTTGCCACCATTGAGGCTGTGGCGCGCGATGCAACTTCCTGGTTGGATCAGGATGCGCTTACATTCACTGTAAATTCCGACATGGGCGCCCGGACCGTCAGTGTGCTGGCGGAGTATGATTTGAATCTTATATCTGGTGTGGTCATTGAGGCTGTAGGGGGGAATCCCACAGTGCATCTACATGCCATCTCTACCATGCAGGTGGAGTATTGAACCGGTCAATCAGGACTTAACATGCCCAGGTTCTAGAGTTTACTGTGGGAAGTGCGTGATAGAATATTGGTGCTCCCAACGCCCTTGGATACAGTGGTGGCGTGGCGAGAACTTGGACATCGGTGACCTTATTCTTGTTTTGGATCCCACCCTGAGTCAGGAGGTGCTATTATGGGGCGTTTACGCGGTTTCCTATGGTTGATTGCGGGATTGGTGGTTGCCATTGCCGCAGGTGTGGTAGCCTACATTACATTGAGTGAGGCAGTCGCCACCCGACCCCTTCGCGACCAGGTCACTGATCCCCGCACTAATGTTGTTGTGGCCACCCACATCATCGAGCCACATCAACTTCTCACCCCTGAAGACCTTGAACTCAGAGAGATTCCCCTGGCCTCGATCCCCGAAGGTGCCGTATTGGAATTAGATGAGGCCGTGGGAAAGATGGCGCTGACCATGCTTTATCCAGGAGAAGTGGTTCTCTCCCAGCGCCTTTTGGATCCCAATATCGTGAGTGGTGATGGGCGGATGGCAGTGGTGCTATCTGACAATGAATTCCTTATGGCTTTCCCGATTGCGGATTTGATGAGTCGCATTGATGTCTTGAAGCCTGGGGACCGGGTGGATTTGCTCTTCTCCCTGGATTTCCCTATGGAAGAAGGTGTTGCGGGGCAGTTGCCCGGTGCACCAACTCCTGTCCCTGGGACGGCTGAAGAAGAAGCCCCCGAGGAGCAGCAGGTGACTTTTGATTTGTTGCAGAATGTCACGATTGCAGCGGTGGTTTATGGACAATCTGACGATGATCGAGTGCGCCCTGACCCCGAGGCGTTGTTGTTCACGGTAAGCCCGCAGGACGCATTGGTTCTGAAATATGTCGTGGATGCTGGCGGTGTGGTCAATGTGGTGTTGCGTGCGCCTGCCGCAGAAGGGCTGTTTAAGGCCGAGCCTGTCAATATGGACTATCTGATCAACTATTATTTGATCCCTGTGGGAAGACGTTAGCCGTAGCGATTCATGTGGTTTCTAATTGGGGGGTAGCGTGGTCAAACTTATTCCTGGTCAAACCTTGCGCATATTGTTGATAAGCACACAGGAAGCGTTACGGACGCAGGTGGGGATGGCGCTGGTCAACCCTCGCATCGGTGATCACCGTCTATATTGGGTTTCTCAACCCGACCTGGCGCTAGTGCGCGCTCAGGACCTGGTTCCGCATATTATTCTCGTGGATGATGCACTGGGGGGCGCTGACCCGATTCCTCTTATTCGCCAGCTAACCTCCAGTGTGCCGGTGGCGGCGACTATTGCCTTGGTTGCCGAGGATGCCATGAATGAGGCGCGCCAAGCGGTGCTGGTAGGGGCGCGTAGTTTTGTAGCCAAGCCTTCACTGGACGATGAATTGGTTCCCACCCTGCTACAGGTTTTTGCCTGGCAACGCCTGCCGGCTATAGAGGCAAAACCGTCTGAAAAGGCTCTGGGCTACACGGTGGCGTTTTGTGCGCCCAAGGGAGGAACCGGGCGCACAACGATGGCGATTAACACTGCAGTGAGCTTATGGCAGGTAACGCAAAAACCATTGGTGTTGGTGGATGCAGATTATGCGGCGCCAGCCTTGGACGTGGCGCTCAACCTGCGGTCGGATCGCAATATCGCTGACCTGCTGCCCAAACTCTCGCGGCTGGACGAGGACCTTATCTCCAGCGTGCTGGTGCAACATGCCAGTGGCTTGAATGTTCTATTGGCGCCGCCCCCTGCCGATCTATCCAGCCCCCTTTCACTGATGCAGGTGCAGCACATCCTGGTGATGCTCAAGCGGATGTTCCCGTGGGTTATTGTGGACCTGGGCTTGCCGTTGGATGAAACGACTTTTGCGTTTCTGGATGGCGCTGACCGTATCATCATGTCGGTACTGCCGGAGATGGTGGGTTTGCGCAATACGCGGTTGATGCTAGATCAGCTTTTTGCGCGCGGTTATCCCGACGACAAAGTATGGTTGGTGTTGAATCGTGCCACCTTGCGTGGCGGTGTCTCACAGCGGGATATCGAAACCCGCTTGCGTGTCAGCATCAAGTTCACTATCCCTGATGATCAGGCGCTGGCGACTCACAGCATCAACCGAGGGGTTCCGATCGTTTTGAGTCACCCTCGCAGCGCAGTGGCGCGTTCGGTGCAGCGATTGGCGCGGCAGCTTTGCGTGGATTTGCCTTTGACCGATGAGGGTGATTTCTCTCCGCGGTCCTCGTTGCATAGGGAGGATTAAAAACGATGGGCTTTCACCAAGGTTTAGCCCGACTCGGCGCGCGATACCACGGTAGATGTGGGAGGAGATGATGCAGAACCAAGGCCCACTGATCTTTGGATTACTGGTTGCATTGTGCATAACTGTCGGCTTTGCAGCGTTGTGGTTTGTGACCCGTCCCAGGGACTCGGTGGAACGGCGTTTGGAACATTATGGGATGCAGTCAGAGGCACTCCAGCAACAAGCCCCCAAACAGCGCAGGCGGATGCAGAGTGGTTGGTTACGCGGTGGTTTGGGGCCGGTGCTGGCTGAGGCTCTGCAACGTGCGGATTTGCCTTTTACAGCCGTGGAGTATTTCTTGATTATCTTGGGCATGGGCGTGGTGGGGTTTTTATTAGGTTCCTTGCGCATGAATGTCGCGCTAGGAACAGTTCTGGCGCTGGTGTTTGCCTATCTGCCCTTGCTCTACTTGCGAATACGTCGCCGGAAGTTGAAACAGGCTTTGGTTACACAGTTGCCGGATATGCTGACGTTGATGGTCGGGGCATTGCGCGCGGGTTATGGGCTAACGCAGACGCTGGATATGTTAGTCAAACGTCTGACTCCACCTGTTTCTACCGAACTGGCGCGTGTGATGCGGGCGGTGAACCTGGGATTGCCGGTGCAGAATGCGTTGCGGGATATGGCTGATCGTCTGGACATTGATGACATTGATCTCATGGTAACGGCGATCAGTGTGCAATACGAGATGGGGGGCAACCTGGCGCAGACCCTGGATATTATCAGTGAGACCATCCGTGACCGAATTCGCATGTTGCGCGAAATCCAGGTGCTGACTTCTGAGCAGCGCTTCACGGGTTATGTGTTGGGAATGTTGCCTGTAGTGGTGGCTTTCATTCTCTTCATGCTTAACCCTGAGTATATGGGGCGACTCTTTGAGCCTGGATGGATTCGGTTGGTGCCGGTCCTGGCGCTAGTGATGCAGATTTTGGGCTTTGTCGTCATCAGTCGCATTGTGGATATTGAGGTTTGAGCCATGAACCCGATTCCGTTTTTGTTAAGCCTGGATATGTTGTGGTCTCCTGTGGGTTTTGCGACACTGGCGGCGTTGACCGTGCTTTGCATCTGGTTGGCATTTTTGCCGGTAAACAAAGCACGAGCTGTGGATGGGCGGCTGGAGGATTATCTGAAGCGCACTGATGGCGCCGATATTGTCGACGAGATGGAAATGCGGCGCTCAATCTTGAGCCGGGTTGTGCTGCCCGGGTTGCGTAAAGTGTTGCACTTCATCGGTGCGCTAGGGCCGCAACGCAACATTGCTGCGATTCAGCAACTCCTGACGGTTGCGGGAGATCCGGGCGGGTTGACCGCTCTGGATTTCCTGGGCTTACAGCTGCTACTGGCGGTTGTTCTGGGTGGGGCTGTGGGCTTGCTGTTGGGTACCCGAGTGCCTTTCGCTATCGCGTTACGCAATGGTTTGATTGCCGCCTTGATAGGATTAATAGGACCCTATGTTTGGCTGCGTGGTAAGGCGAGTTCTCGCCAGCAGGAAATCGAGCGTGCTCTTCCCGATGCGTTGGATATGCTCACAATCGGCGTAGAGGCTGGTTTGGGTTTTGAATCGGCGTTGTTGCGAGTGAGTGAGCAATGGGATAATGCCCTGACGCGAGAATTCCGGCGGGGTGTGGTGGAGATGCGCTTGGGAACACCGCGGGATGTGGCGATGCAGCGTATTGCTGAGCGTGCCGGGGTTCAGGCATTGGCAACCTTTGTAGCGGTCTTCATTCAATCCACCCAGTTGGGGGTGAGTGTGGCGAGTGTGTTACACAGCCAGGCTGCTCAACTGCGTACGGTGCGTCGCCAGCGTGCCGAGGAATTGGCGCGGCAGGCGGGTGTCAAAATGGTATTTCCATTGGTCTTCATGATTTTTCCGGCGTTATTAGTGGTCTTATTGGGACCAGGATTGCCCGCCTTGTTGCAGGCAATCTCGGGCGTATCGGGGGGCATTGGTACGCTCCCCTAAATCCGCGCTTGATATTTCCAGGTTGGGTGGAATGATGGCAGCTGATACTTATACCGATTTTGATATCCGTTCTGACCCTCTCTACCAGGAGGGGATGATACATTTCCAATCCGGCGCTTGGGATGAGGCGATCCGCTGTTTTGAACTCTTGGAGAAGACATATCCTGATAACCCGCTGCTGCAGGCAGCGCTGGATGAGGCACGCTTCAAAGTTGGCTTAGATCGTTCGACCCGCGTGCGGGCAAAGCGATGGATTTTGCCTCACTGGTTACCAGTGTTGGGGCGTCTGTTGTTGGTTGCCGGAATCGTAGTTGCAGGAATTCTGGGAGTGCGGGCGTTGTTGCGGGAAGTTCAACCCTCGCTTGAGGCGGCGCGGATTGAGCGCCGGCGTGAAGCCTTGCTCGATGAGGCTTTCACCTACCTGGAGGCAGAGGATTTCGACGCGGCTGAGGAGCGTTTCCAAGAGGTGCTTGCGGAGACTCCCGATAATACTGATGCGCAGCAGGCTCTGGCATATATCGAGGCGCGACGGGAATTGGAAGTACTGTACGAGAATGGGGTGAGCCTTCAAGAGAACGGGCAACTTTCGGAGGCGTTGGATGTGTTTGAGGAGGTGAATCACCGGTCGCCGCGCTACCGGGATGTGGTCGTACGGATTGAGGCCATTCAACGCCAACAGGGCCTGGAAGAGCTGGCGTCCGCTGCTGACCAGAGCTACAAATTGGGGCGCACGGATGAGGCAATTGGTCTGTATGAGCAGCTGCGCACCGTCAATGTGCGTTATGAGACTGAAACGGTCGCCAACCGGTTATTTGAGCTGTATATGAAGAAGGGGCGTCTGCTAATGACGCAGGATCCGCCTGTCTTGGAAGACGTACCCAAGGCGCTGGAGTTTTTTACACAGGCCCTTGCGCTCAAACCTCGAGATTCTTCGGCCTTGCTCGAACAAAAATTAGCACGTTTATTCCTTGAAGGGCAAACCTATACCTATGACCGGCAGTGGGATGCTGCAGTTGAGCGCTTACAGGAGATCTATGAGCAACGCCCGGATTACCTGGGTGGTATCATTCTGAATATGCTCTATGAGGCTTATGTGCGCAGCGGTGATCAGTACCGGGACGCGGGCGACCTTCATTTGGCGTATGAGATGTACCGCAAGGCAGAGCAATTGCCTGTGAGTGATGTGGCTTGGGCGCGAGGACGTTTGGCTTACGTGCAGCCACAACTCACTCCCACGCCCACACCGCGTCCGACCGCGACACCGCGAGCCGGTTCTGGTGGTCCGGCGGTGAAACCCATTCCCCGCTTGGAAACGTTAGTCAACAAAATCGTTTTCTACTCTGAGGCTAATGGCTACCCCGAAATCTGGATGATGGATCCTGATGGCAAGAACCGTGAGCCATTAGGCGCTGGTTGGGATTTGCGTTTGCAGTTCGACCAACTGGTGGAGAAACAACACTACGGCCCAGATGGGGTGACCTATGCCTACGTTCAGGACGCCTGGCGCGACGATCTCAAGGAGTGGCGAGCGCAGATTTTTCTTGTGTGTCCACTCGATCCGCAATTCGGTAATCTGCCGCCTCTGCAACTCACGGATATTAAGGGGCTGGCGTATGATCCCGTGATTTCTCCTGATGGGACACGCATCGCCTATGTTGGACAGGAAATCAATCGCAGCGATGATGTGTTCCTGATGCGTATTGACGGCACTGAGCAACGCCGGCTGACTGATAATGTCTGGGAATGGGACAAACACCCGTCGTGGTCACCCGATAGCTTGCGCATTGTGTTCTGGTCGAATCGTACGGGAATTAAACAGCTTTGGATGATGAATGCCGATGGGGGCAATCCCATCAACATTAGCAACACCAAGTGGGATGAGTACGATCCCATTTGGGTGAAGTAGGAGCGAGGCATGCGCGACAATAGCGACTCTCAGAACAATTTCAGCCCTGGTCCCCGCCGGGCTCGCACCACCGTCGGCACCGATCCCTATGCCGTGTTTCGGGATCGTGTGCAGCGCCGGTTATTGACGGATTTAAGCCCTGTTGTGGATACGAGCAACGTCGTCGAGGTGCGCCGTGCCCTGGAACACATCTTTAACGAGGCGTTAGCTGAGGAACGGTTGCCAATTAGCCGCACCGAGCGCGAGGAGCTCTTTGAGCAGATTGTGGCGGACGTTTTGGGTTTTGGACCCATTGAACCGTTATTGCGGGATGATTCCATCACCGAGATCATGGTCAACGGACCTTCACAGGTTTATATCGAACGCAGTGGTATGTTGGAGGAAGCGGATATCTATTTTCGCGATGCTTCCGAAGTGATGCACGTGATTGATCGCATTGTCGCGCCGCTCGGACGACGTGTGGATGAAAGTAGTCCGATGGTAGATGCCCGTTTACCTGACGGCTCACGTGTCAACATCATTATTCCACCCCTGGCGCTGAACGGTCCCACAATCAGTATTCGTAAGTTCGCTAAGGCTGTCTACAGCACAGATGACTTGTTGCGTCTTGGGGCGCTGACCGAGGAAATAATCGAGTTCTTCCAGGCTTGTGTGTTGGCGCGTCTCAATATTGTGATTTCGGGGGGCACCTCCACAGGAAAAACCACGCTGCTCAACATTCTGTCGAGCTTTCTGCCGGACCGTGAGCGGATTGTCACCATCGAGGACTCGGCGGAATTGCAACTGCACCAGCGCCATGTGGTGCGGCTGGAGGCGCGCCCTCCCAATGTGGAGGGGCGAGGCGAGGTGACCATTCGTCAATTGGTGATCAACGCTTTACGAATGCGCCCCGACCGCATTGTGGTGGGCGAGGTACGCGGCGGTGAAGCGTTGGATATGTTGCAGGCGATGAATACCGGCCACGATGGCTCGCTAACCACGGCGCACTCAAATAGCCCTCGCGATACGCTGCATCGTGTAGAGACCATGGCACTTATGACCGGGATGGATTTGCCGTTGCATGCCGTGCGTGAACAGCTAGCCTCGGCTTTCGACATGATCATTCACTTGGAACGCTTGATGGATGGAACACGACGTGTGGTTCAGGTATCCGAGGTTCAGGGCATGGAGGGCAATGTCATTGTGTTGCAGGACCTTTTCTCCTTCGTGCAGACTGGGGTGAAGAATGGAAGGGTTGAAGGCCACTTTGCCGCTAGTGGTGTCCGCCCGCGCTTCATGGACAAGATCGAATCTTATGGGTTATTTATACCACCCTCGACTTTTGCGCCAGGGCCTTTGGGCAAACGCAAGTTTGGGCGGCGCTAGGTGAGCGCTAAGGGCTAAACCATGGCATCTGAAGTGTTATTGACATCGGAAGTCTCTGGCACCTGGCAACAGGAAGCGCCCGGTCCGGCGACCGTGACTGAGGTCATGGCAGATGTGGAAGCCCGGCTCGTCAATGGCGACGCATCGCGGTTGCTGCCTTTGCCGACGGGGTTTAGCCCTCTTGACGAAATACTCAATGGCGGGTTGCGACCGGGTGAACTGTTGGTCATTGGCGGCCCTTTTGGGGTAGGCAAAACCATCTTTGGCTTGCAGGTTGCGCGCAATGTGGCGGCCAGTGATCCATCGAGCTATGCCATTTACGTTTGTTATGAGCATGACCGTACGCACTTGCTCTCGCGGCTGTTGTGCCTGGAAAGCGCGTTGCAGGGTGCTGGCGAAAACGCGCTCACTTTGCGGCGGATCACAGAGTTGGCAGGAATGGGCAGTCATGGGCTGGGAACACTGGCTCAGATATCTGACTATACTGCAACTATGGCTGCACTGAAGGGTTATGCTGACCGTCTGGTATTGGTGAAAGCCAGTGGCTCCACTTCGACCTTACAGCAGATCGAGACTTGGGTGCGTGAACTGGCTACGCCGCAGCTGAAACGCGTGCTCCTGGTAGTGGACTATCTACAGAAGATTCCGATTGACCGGCCTTTTCTGGAATCCGAGGAGGATGCTACCACATATCTGGCGCAGGGACTGAAGGAATTGGCGATTTCTTTGGGTATTCGCCTGATAGCACTGGTGGCTTCCGATCGCCCAGGATTGCAGTCGCGTCGTATGCGGTTGACCGACTTACGCGGCAGTTCCGCGCTGCAATACGAGGCTGATGTCGGGTTGGTGTTAAACAATAAGCATGCCATCGTGAGCCGTGAGCATTTAGTCTACAACCTGATGCAGGCAGAGGCGATGAGGAATTGGGTGGTGATGAGCGTCGAGAAGAATCGCGCGGGCCGTAACAGTGTGGATATGGAGTATGCGATGGATGCCGCACACTTTCACATGTTGACCGAAGGGCGTTTTGTGCGCGAGCGCCTCATTGATGAGAAGGTGATTCGAGAGTGAATTTTTGTAAATGCAAGCCCATTTGTGGTATAATGATATTAAGTCATCTTCGCTGCTTCTGCCAGGGCCCTCATCACACCAACTTGCTATCGTCATTAACGTTGTTCGATGTTATTGTCATGGGAGTGCGTTATGAAATACTCGCATAGTTCTTCGCTCCGATCAGATCATGAACACGGCGCCAGCCTGGTGGAATTTGCGCTGGTAGCGCTGTTGTTGCTGTTATTGCTCGCTGCTGTGGTAGATCTGGGAAGGGCTTTTCACAGTTATATCGTTATCACCAACGCTTCTCGCGAAGGCGCACGCTACGGCTCGCATTTCCCGGGTCATGCCGCGGGTATCGTGGCAGCCGTGCAACAAGAAGCTGCCGGAAATGGAATGACATTGACTGCGGATAATCTTCAGGTGACCGTGCCTGATCCTGCGCATTCAGGAGATACTATTCGTGTCGAAGTGACTTTCGATTTCTCATCTCTCATGGGCGGTGTCTTGGGTCTGGATACTATCACGATGCGTCAAGCGACGGAGATGGTGGTTTTTGGGACACTCGAGTGAGATGGGTCCTGGATTGGAAAGGAGTGATTAGATGATGCTTAAGCATGTCCAGCGAACAGAGGGGCAAACACTCGTCATTGTCGCGTTAGCGCTGTTGGGACTGATTGCATTGGTGGCATTGGCTGTGGATGGGGGAAATCTTATGGCGGAGAGACGACACATGCAGAATGCTGCCGATGCAGGGGCCTTGGCGGGGGCGCGTGCCATCTGTGCTCAGGATGCCGACCCTGAAGAGCAGGCGGCGTTATATGCTACACAGAACGGCGCAGAGCTTGATCTGACCGAGATTACCATCGATGGGCAGACGGCGGAAGTGGTTGCCGGGACGGCGGTACAAACTTACTTTGCCGGTTTGATTGGGTTTCATGATGTGGAAGTTCGCGCCGAAGCTGCGGCAGTTTGTGGCGTGGCCAATCGTGCTTGCCTTTTCTGGCCCGTGGCATTCAGTGCCCTCAAATGGGATGCGCTGAAGACACAGTGTGGCGTGGAGTTTGTGGTGATTGATAGCGATAAGATTTGCGGCGTGGATTACGATTGTGATACGGATGATGATGGCGTGGACGACATGATTATGGGGGGGGGGCGAGGATGGCTAGACCTCCCATGGCCCGATGAGACGCTGTATACCACTCCCTGCAATCGTAACTGTGGAACGGACGCCGTGCGGTGCTGGCTGGAAAATCCTTATCCGGGGCAGATTCCGTTGCCAGCGTGCATCAAGAGTCAACCCGGTGTCTCCGATGCGGCATTTAAGGCAGCCGGGGATCAGGCGGGCAAAATTGTGCGGGTGCCGCTTTTCGATGGCGAATGTGATGCCGATACGGCTCTGGGCGATTGTGGCGGCAATGAGGCTTATCACATTGTGGACATTGGGTGCATCCAGGTTGTGGAATATGACAAGAATTACCTCGTTTGGGATATTAAGAAGGCTAAGTGGGACAAGATGAAGGCCTTGATCGTCTCTGTGAGCTGCGATGAGGGCTGCTACGCAGCTTGTTCGGGCACTGGCGGCGGGACTCCAGAACCGGGGGATGTCATTGCTGTGAGCTTGCTCAAATAAGGCTGTGTTATCTGTTGAGCCTTGAGAGTGGTACTGACGACGGCGTGGAGAGCATCTCCGCGCCGCCGCCGTTTTCTGTATATTTTGTGGGGGTGCGTTTCAAAATGGGGGCGAAAATCTCAGGCGTCCCGTAGGTACGCAGGAAAAAATTGATTTTTGGCGGTGGGGCAAAGCCCCACCGCCAAAAATCAATCAAAGGAAAGGCGTTTGCATGATAGCCGTTTTGCTTTTTCCCCCAAGTTACTAAGAAACCACCACCTGGGCTGTACTGGGTTAAGACCGAATGATACGCTGATGGCGGTTTCTGGTAGAACCCACCATGCCACCGGCGTGGTGGGATGTTGAAATACACCCTATTTTGTGGTGCCAGATACATTTCCTCTCATAGATGCAAACGCACAGCGGGAAGGGGAACCCCCCTTCCCGCTGTGATTCAGGCACGCACTAAGCTGGTTTCAGCATCCAAACCCTGCTTAGCGGACCACTTGGATGATGCGTCCCTCAATCTTCCCGGTTCTCGTAGAGCTTTTGTGACTCTTTGTGGAGGCGCTTCTAATTGCCGCCCCGCCATTTTAGAAATTTGACATTATCTTAGGGTTGGCTATATAATTAAATCGTTTTCTCGTGTTCTGAAACTTTTGTCTTCCTCATCTAGCTCAAGGGAGAGGGTCGTTAATGACAATTGCGCCCTACAGCTGCTATAGTCCGATGGTATTGTGCTTGTCAGCTTGCTCATCGTTTGTGCCTCACAGAGGAGAGGTTACCTGCTTATGAAAGCTTTTGCCCGTACCCCGTTGAATTTGCAGGAAATGAAAGTGCCCCATGGAATTGTCTATCTGATTCCCGAGCGGTGTAAGGGATGCGGCCTGTGCATCGAGTTCTGCCCGCGCGAAGTGTTGCGGGAGTCTGCGGAGATCAATGCCAAAGGCTACCACTTCCCGGAGATTGCTCCTGGCAAAGAGACGAGCTGCATTCATTGTCAATTCTGTACGATGATTTGTCCTGAGTTTGCGATTTATACCGAAGAAACAGAAGACTGAGCATTCGAGCTCGGGGCATCAGATAGGGCATTCGCTGGTGTTGATGAGTTGATTCTCAAAGGGGGTTCGAATTTGAGCACACGTGAAGTACTTACCGGAAAGCATTTCATGCATGGTGATGAGGCTTGTGCTGAAGGCGCAATTGCGGCAGGTTGCCGCTTTTTTGGCGGCTATCCTATCACACCTTCGACGGAGATTGCAGAGCGTTTTGCGCAACGTATGCCGGAGCTGGGAGGAGTCTTCATCCAGATGGAGGATGAGCTGGGAAGTATCGCAGCAGTGTTGGGGGCTTCGGCAGCTGGCGCGCGTGCGATGACGGCAACTTCGGGACCTGGTTTGAGCTTGATGCTGGAAAATCTAGGGCTGGGGGTAATGCTGGAGCTGCCATGTGTTATCGTAGATATTCAACGTGGTTCACCTTCTACGGGTTTGCCCACTATGGCAGGGCAATCGGATGTGATGCAAGCACGTTGGGGCTCTCATGGGGATTATAGCATCATTGCCTATGCGCCCTGGTCGCCGCAAGAAGTTTTTGATCTCACGGTGTTGTGCTTCAATATGGCGGACCGCTACCGGACGCCGGTGCTGCTTCTTGGGGATGAGGTCATCGGGCACATGGTGGAGCGGGTTGTCATTCCGCCCGTAGAGGAAATCCCGCATTGGGAGCGTAAACATCCTGGTGTACCACCGCCGGCAACAGGAGTCTATCGCAGTTTTGAACCTGACCCTGAGGATTTGATTCCCCCCTTGCCGCATGCTGGCGAAGGCTATCGTGTGCACTTCACAGGCCTGACCCATGATGAACGTGGCTACCCTGATATGTCTGCCGATACCCACCATGCACTCGTGACGCGGCTCAATGCAAAAATCCAATCTCATGCGGAGGAAATCATTCGACTGGAAGAATATTTTATGGATGACGCGCGTTTGGTGGTCGTGTCGTTTGGCTGTACCGCGCGTTCGGCGCGTCGCGCGGTGCGCGAGGCGCGTGCGCAGGGCATCCCGGTGGGATTGTTGCGCCTGGTCTCGCTGTGGCCCTTTCCGGAAGCCGTAGTGCGGGAGCTGGGCCAACGTATGGATGCTTTCATCGTTGCGGAGATGAATCTGGGGCAGGTGCGTCTGGAAGTGGAGCGCTGTATAGGCCGTCCGGCATGGGGGGTTCACCATGCCGGTGGGGAAATGATCCATCCCGAGAAGATTCTTACGGCTATTATTGCAGCCGCAAAGAACGTGGGAGCGCCAGGCTCCCGCAAGGCTTCTTCGGCGGGCGGGGTGCAAATCTCGGGCTAAAGCCCGCTAAAAGCCACTGGGAGTGTTACGCTTCAGCGTTGATCCCCACGCCGCGGCTTTAGCCGTTCTTTATCGCGGCAACTGGGAAAACGCTGAATGCCTTACCGGATTTCTATCAAGGGTTGCACAAGGAGTCATCATGACGCAAGCGACTGTTGTTGATACTCATCCACTCGATACAATTCTGCGCGCAGATCGCATGCCGCATATATTCTGTCCCGGATGCAGCATTGGCATTGTGATGCGTTGTTATGCTCAGGCAGTATTGGAGTCGGGGATTCCATTGCAACAGCATGTGGTTGTTTCGGGAATCGGATGCACGGGGCGGGTGGCAGGATATATGGACCTGGACTCTTATCATACAACCCACGGGCGTGCGATTCCCTTTGCTACGGGCATGAAGCTTGCTAACCCCAATTTGATGGTGACGGTGTTTAGCGGCGATGGTGACCTTTCTGCTATCGGGGGCAATCACCTGATCCATGCGGCACGTCGCAATGTAGATGTTAAAGTCATTTGTGTAAACAACTTCAACTATGGCATGACAGGGGGACAGTGCGGTCCAACCACGCCATTGGGGGCAGTGGCGACGACTGCCCCTTATGGAAATCCCGAACAACCCTTTAATCTCCCCTATCTGTTGGCGGCGGCAGGAGCGGGTTATGTTTCCCGTTGGACTTCGCTGCATGTGCGTCAGCTTAAGCAGGACATTCTTCACTCTTTTGTGCGCCCCGGCTTTGCCTTTATTGAGGTATTATCGGCGTGTCCGGTGGGTTTTGGCAAATCCAATAATATCCCCGATGGTTTGGAAGAAATGCAACTGTACCGGGAGCGCTGTGTGCTTGCACGTGGCGTTCCTTTGGAAAACTTGAGCATTGATCTGCGCGAGAATCGTCCCATTTACGTCGGAAATTTTATAGACCGGGATCTGCCAGCCTATAAACCTGTAACGCGGGTTGGGTGATACCCGAGTTGTACTCAACGCTTCGGCGTTGTTGAGATTGCTTGTCATTTGTCACCCTGGGATCGCGGGGCTTGGCAGCCCTGGGCTCCAGCCTGGTTTTTAATTGCCTCAATGGAGGTCAGCGATGTACAAAGAGATTCGTTTATCTGGTTTTGGTGGGCAAGGTATTGGCCTGGCAGGCGTCTTGTTGGGAAGGGCAGCGGCGCTTCATGGTGGCTTAGAAGCGGTGATGACCCAAGCCTATGGCCCAGAAGCACGGGGTGGAGCTTCGAGCGCGAATCTCATTATCGGCGATGAGCCGGTGGATTACCCTTTTGTCCAACAGCCTGATATTTTGGTGGCGATGTCTCAGGAAGCCTATGCCAAATTTCGCCCAACCGCCAAAGCTACGGCACAGGTGCTGATAGATGGCGACTTGGTAACGCCCTTCCCCGAGGATGTAGTTTGCGCTATTCCGGCAACGCGTTTGGCAGAGGGATTGGGCCGGCGGATTGTGGCAAACGTGATTATGCTGGGTTTCTTCACCCGTCAGACGGGCTTTCTTTCCCGTGAAGCGGTGGAGCAGTCGCTGACAGAGTCACTGCGCTCCAAACTTGTGCCACTGAACCTCAAGGCATTTGCGGCAGGCTATGAGTATGTTGGTTGAATGAACACTGGATGAGAAGTAAGAAGTAGGGAGAACTAATTCCAGAAGAACCCTATGTCAGGTAGGAGACAGAGAGCGTTTGACATGAAGCGACCCTCTATACGTTGGACCCTTAGCGGTGTGGCCATCCTCATTGGGGTGGCAGTCTATGGTATTATGTCTGCTACAGGTTTCTATTCGAAGCCCTGGCAGGAACTGCTGTTGAACCTCAGTTTTGTCCTTGCAGCTGGTTGGAGCGCATGGCGTGCCAGCCGGTTGTGGCGGCGCTTTGTGCCCACCGATTCGCCTAGAAGAATTTGGCGCCTCTTTGCGTGGGGGTTGTGGTGCTGGGCGGTTGCGGAATTGTTGTGGGCGCTTTTGGCTCGCATTTATGGTGAGGCAATGCCCGTGGTTACCATTGCCGATTTATCCTGGGTAGTAGGCTGTTTGATATTGCTCATTGCATTGGCGCTGCAATTTCGTGTTTTGCACCGGCTTGCCGCGGGACAGTTCTGGGGTCTTTTAGCGGTTGCCCTGGGCGTGTTGCTGTTGCTCAGCGGCGCTACTGCCTTTCTGGCGCCTCAGATGCTGGAAACTGAACTCACGCGGGGTGAGCTCTTTTTGTTGGCATTCTATCCCTTGGCGGACCTGTTGATGGCGCTGGGCGCGCTGCACGCAGCCAGATTCTTTGGGCAGGGTCAACTGGGACGCGCCTGGTATGCGCTCTTTTTGTTTGCGGTCTCGGATGCCCTGTATACCTGGTTACTCTCAGAAGGCATCTACATATTGGCTGGTTCAAGCAATGCCCTAACTTTGTTGACCGATATGCTGTATCTTGGCGCCTATTTGTTGCTCGGTTGGGCATTTCAGGCGCAGGAATATTTGCTTCTTTATGGCCCGCGTTGGCGACACTTAAGGACTATTCCCCAGTGGGGCTTTGCAGGCGCAGATATAGAGGAGTAACGGCGCCATGATACACCTGTTTACACATGTCCCCGTGACTCAGAAGTTGATACGCCCTAGTCAACTCCCACTGTTGCTGCGTGATTATCAGGTTGATGGCTCCAGTGGTGTGTTATGGCTTGGAGGGATAGATGATTCCCAGATCATCATGCTGTTGGTGGAAGGCATGACAATCTACCTCGCACATCTGACTAAGGACCGCAGTGAAACGGTGGACCTTTCTCAGTTGCCATCACTTCTTCCCAGTCGTAATAGCATTGTGCGCACGGCTTGGTTGCCGGCAGAGGGCGTGCGCATCGCCAAGGCAATTCTTGATTGGCACCCCCCCGCGGATACCCGTTCTTGCGAGACCCATGATTTTGCGGCATTGCTTCAGGATTGGAGCCAGGCACCGGGCAATGGCGTCATTCGTGTCACATGGACAGGGGCAGAGGGCTTTGTTTTGCTCGCTGGAAGATCCACGCCGGCCACGGCTATGTACGCTGGAAGTGGTCGGATTTTGATCGGCGCCGAAGCTCTGAGTGCGATTCACTCTCAACCTGAGGGGCCTTGCACGGTGGCATGGTATAGAGCACCGCATCTGCCGGCGCTCCCTGAGGGTGAGATTGCGCCTTTGCGTGAGGCTTTTGCTACAACTATGATACAGTTGTATCAGAATTACGCCCGTCTTGCCGGAGTGGGTTTGATGCAGGTTCTACTAGCGGAGCTGAATCGCAAGACTGTGGGGAACGGATGGCAGATACGTTTCAAAGCGAATCTTGTGGAGGACCACCAGGTTTTCCCCTCGATGGCGATGGCGGTGGGCGTTTACCGGCAACTGCTGCATGAAATGGCACAGCACACTTCGATGGTTGTGGGCCTACAGGTGACAGACCGTTTGTTCAGAGAGGCCTTGAATTTGCTTCCAGAAAGTACACGTGTTTTGTTACAGCAGTATGAAGTAGTCTAAAAGCAGTTTTCGTTCTCTACTTTTAACTCGTCACTAAACAGCGGAGTAACATCATGAGCAATTCCGTAATGGTTATCGGCGGAGGCATTGCCGGGATTCAGGCGGCGCTGGATTTGGCAGAAGCAGGCGCGAAGGTGGTACTTGTCGAACGCGAAGCTACCATCGGTGGGGTTATGGCCGTGCTTGACAAGAACTTTCCCACGCTTGACTGCTCCATTTGTATTGAAGCGCCCAAGATGTCGGAGGTCAATCTTCATCCCAATATCGAAATTCTTTCGCTGGCGGAGGTGGATCGCGTAGAGGGTGGACCGGGCGCCTTTCATGTGACTGTGCGACAACGCGCACGTTATGTCACTAACGCGTGTACTCGTTGTGGTGAATGCACCCTGGTCTGCCCGCAAGTGTTTCCCAATGAGTACGACTCTGGCATGGCGGCGCGCAAAGCCATTTACACTCCCATCCCTCAGTCCGCGCCAGGACCCTACCTGATTGACATGAATGCCTGCCTCAATGACCCTCCCAACTACCTGCCCTGCGACCGTTGTTCTGTTGCTTGCCCCCCGAAGGCTATAGACTTCCTCATGCCGAGTGAACAGCTGCTCACCCGCGAGGTCGGTTCTATAATCGTGGCAGTGGGCTACGATATGCTCGACCCGCGCGAGTTACAGGAGTACGGTTACGGAACCTCCCCCGATATCCTGACCGCGATGGAATTCGAGCGGCTTGTTAACTCCGCGGGACCTACAGGTGGTGAGATCATTCGTCCCTCTGACGGTGTTCACCCCCACAAAATTCTCTTTATCCTGTGTGTCGGTTCGCGGGATCGTCGCCATTTTCGTTACTGCTCGCGTTTCTGTTGTATGTACTCGATCAAGCACGCCTATCAGGCGCTTGATCATGGTATCGAGGATGCTACCGTGCTTTACATGGATATCCGTGCCTACGGTAAAGGTTTCGATGGTTTTTGGGAGCGCACCGATGCGGCGGGGGCGAAGTTTGTGCGGGGGAGACCAGCACGGGTGGTCGCGCGGGAACAGCCTGTGCTGGGAGCCGAATGCCCGACAGTCGAAGATGGGACTGGAAGATCACTTCCCGGACACCGTTCCGTGCTGGAAGTTACCTACGAAAACACGGAAACGGCTCAGCGCATCACCGAGGATTTTGACCTTGTGGTGCTTGCCAATGCAGTAAAACCGCCTGTGGGATTGGCGGATCTGGCGGCGCGTTTAGGGATTGATCTGGATAGCGATGGTTTCCTCAAGGCTGAGGAATTGATAGGAGGGCTGATTGCCACGACGCGCTCCGGTATCTATGCGGCTGGATGTGATACCGGACCTAAGGATATTCCAGATAGCGTTGCTGAAGGTAGCGGTGCCGCGGCGCTCGCACTAGGACATCTCACCGAGCGTTTTTGGCCCGAGCTGCCTGATGTGGAACCCATTCCTGATGTGGAAATCCCACGTATTGGAGTTTTTGTTTGTCACTGTGGTAACAACATCGCGGGTGTAGTGGATGTAGAGCGGGTTATGGCTTATGCGCGCACTCTTCCCGATGTGGTTTTCGCCGATCACCAGATGTTTTCCTGTGCCGGTAATACTCAAGCCGATATTGAAGCCGCCATCCGCGAGCACGGTGTCACACGGGTCGTTATCGCTGCATGTTCCCCTAAAACCCATGAAAGCACTTTCCGCGGTGTCCTTATCCGTGCGGGTTTGAACCCCTATCTGCTGGAGATGGCGAACATTCGCAATCTGGATTCCTGGGTGCACAAATTTGAAAAAGAAGCTGCCACCATCAAGGCGATGGAGATGACAGCGATGGCAGTGGAGAAAGCCCGCTTGCTTACACCATTGGAATCAAGCCATCTGCCACTTACGCAGAGCGCGCTTGTCATCGGTGGTGGTGTTGCTGGGATGACGGCGGCGACTGCGCTGGCGCGGCAGGGTTATGAGACCCATCTGGTTGAAAAAGCAGGGCGGTTGGGGGGCTTGCTCGCGGATCTGCGGAGTCTGGGTCCCGCGGGGCTATCATCTCTTGATGTGGTCTATGCCAAGAAACGTGAACTGGACCAGACCGGGGTTCATATTCACGCGCCGGCTACCATTGAGACGATTGGCGGCGTTGTGGGCAGTTTCCAGGCGCATCTCAGCACTGGTGAAGACCTTACTGTTGGCGCAATTATCGTTGCCACAGGCGCCGTTCCCTATCAGCCACAGGAGTTTGGCTACGGGCGCGATTCGCGTGTGATCACGAACCTGGAGCTGGAGAAACTGTTGAATTATAAGCTCAAGGCCCAGGACTCCAGTTTGATGGGAGCAGAGCTTTCGAATTTCAATTTTGCACTTTCGACCCCCATTGAACGCGTTACCTTCATTTCCTGTGTCGGTTCGCGGCAAGGTCGTATTGGCTGCGCGCGCTACTGCTGCACTTCGATGATTCACCAGGCGTTGGCGTTGCGACGCTTGGGAAAGAAAGTGCGCATTGTGAGCAAAGATATCCGCACCTACAGCCGCCAGGCTGAAGAACTCTATGAGGAAGCGATGCGTGCAGGCGTGCAATTCTTCCGTTATGCTGATGACCGTCCTCCGCAGGATGAGGTGGTCTTTGAGGATGGTGAGGTGCGGCTCTATGACCAGTTGTTAGGCGCAAAGCTCCGCATTCCGACGGATTTGCTCGTGTTGGTGACGGGATTGCGCACACCGGAGGACACGTTAGCGGAGCAGCTCAAGCTCGCACGCAGCGAGGATGGTTCATATATGGAACTGCACCCCAAGCTCGGTCCTGTGCAGACGGCGATCCAGGGTGTATTTCTGGCCGGCACGGCACAGGGCGCCAAGGATGTGCGCGAATCTATGGCGCAGGCGATGGCGGCAGCGGGCAAGGCGGGAGCGCTGCTGGCGCGCGGCGCCATTGAGAAGGAACCGCTCACGGCGAAATATACCCCCGATGCCTGCATCGGCTGTATGCGCTGTGTGAAGGTCTGCCCCTTCAGCGCGATTGAGCAGGTCGGAGAGCGGGGGAAGCCCGGAGCGATCCGCATTATTGAGGCGGCATGCATGGGCTGTGGCAACTGTGCTGCTGAATGCCCTACTCAGGCGATAGACATGCCCTACTTCACGCGCCAGCAGATTGTGGCGCAGATTGATGCGGCGCTGGCAGAGAATCCTGAGGAGAAGGTGTTGGTCTTCACGTGTAACTGGTGTTCGTATGCCGGAGCGGATCTGGCAGGTATTGAGAAGCGGCAGTACCCACCTTCGTCGCGTATCATTCGGACGATGTGCTCGGCGCGCTTCGAGGAGGGCTTCATCGCCCGGGCTTTTGAGCGAGGCGCGGGAGCGGTGCTGGTGACCGGCTGCCGCTTGACCGAGAATGGCTCAGACTGCCACTATAACTACGCTAATGTCCATACGCAGAAGCGCTTTGAGCGATGGCACAAGAAATTTGTCAAGCAGGGCATTGCCCCGGAGCGGTTGCAATTGCGCTGGATCAGCGCGGCAGAGGGCAAGGAGTTTGCCGAGAAATTGACGGAGATGGATGAAATCGTCAAGGGTAGGCGTTGATAGAAAAGTGGCCCGCTCAGCTCAGGCATAGTTTTGGAGGCTCTATGGACTCACAAGAACCTGTTCTTATGCTCGATGATGCACTCTGGGAGCGCCTGCTCGAACTGACTGGCGGCCAGGCGGCATTATGCTACCAGTGTGGGACATGTACTGCAATCTGCCCCTGGGGATTGGTGCGGGACGAGACGGTCTCGGTGCGGGAGTTTATCCGTCGCGTGCAGCTGGGCTTGGAAACAACGGAGGCGCTCTGGCTCTGCACCACGTGTGCGCAGTGCGAGACGTATTGCCCGCGCGGCGTTTCTATCACCAGCATCTTCCGCGCGCTGCGGGAGATTGCCTGGGAGCGTCGTGAAGTGCCTCAAGGGTTGCCTTCTTTGCTTTGGTCGCTTTACTGGAACGATAATACCTGGAGCCAACCTCCCTCGCAGCGGGCGCAATGGGCGAAAGACCTGGCGATTCCGGTCTTTGACCCAGCCCAGCATGAGATTCTACTCTATGTGGGTGGCGCAGCCTCTTACGATAATCGTGTGCAAAAGGCCGCCGCGGCGCTGGTGAAAGTGCTGCGTGCCGCAGATGTTGCTTTTGGCATCTTGGGGGCGGAGGAGCCTCCCAGTGGCGCGGATGCGCTCGATGTGGGGCATCGTCCCTTCTTTGAGGAACTGGCGGGTAAAACGGCGACGGTTTTTCGCGAACGTGGGGTGAAGCGTCTGATTGCGCTTTCCCCGCACAGCTATGACGCTTTCAAAAATCACTATCCGTTTGTGAGCGAGGGCTTCGCGCCGCAACACTACACTCAATATCTGGCAGAGCTGTTGGAATCAGGACGTTTTAGGCCAAACAAGCCGTTGGAGGTCACGGTGACATTCCATGACCCGTGTTATCTGGCACGACATAATGCAGAGACTGATGCGCCACGCCGCGTGCTGGCAGCTTTGCCTGGGGTCACGTTGGTGGAAATGGCTCACAGTGGCACGGATACGCTCTGCTGTGGCGGCGGTGGGGGGCGCATGTACCTGGAGACAGAAGTGGGTGAGCGTTTCTCCGACGTGCGGGTTGAGGAGGCTCAGGAGGTTCTCATGCCGGCAACCGGTGTGGCGATTATGGCAACTGCCTGCCCATACTGCATGGTTTGCCTGGAGGATAGTGTCAAGGCGCGCAAGATGGCGCTGACTGTGAAAGACATCGCGGAGATTGTAGCGCTTACAATCTAGTTGGAGGGCACCTTGGTCAAATCACTTTATGGCGTTGAAGAAGCGGTCAACACGATCTGGGTCTTTGTGGAGCAGAGTGATGGTGTGTTGAAGACGGTTTCACTGGAACTGTTGGCTAAGGCACGGGAACTGGCGAATGGAGCGGGTTGGCCCGTAACTGCTTTACTCATGGGCGCAGATGTACGAGCTTCAGTACCAATAGCTTTTGCGCATGGCGCGGATGAGGTACGGTTGGCAGAGCATCCGCTGTTGGCGGATTTCACTGTTGAAGGTTACGCGCATGTCGCTTGCGAAGCGCTGCTAGCGGCCAAACCCTCAGCTTTTCTGCTTGGCGCGACACCTGATGGACGTGACCTCGCCGGGCGGCTTGCCGTGCGTCTGCGTACTGGGCTTAACGCTGACTGTACTGACTTGCGCCTTGATCCAGAGACAGGTGTGATGGTGAGCGAGGTTTCTGGTTTTGGCGGTGGTGTGCTGGCGCTGCTGCAAATGCAACATCACCGTCCGCAGATGGCGACCTTCCGCCCCGGTGTGTTCCCGCTGCGTGCGCCTGACCCTTCACGACATGGGAATGTGGTTCCTATACCGGTTACACTCACACCAGAGATGTTGCATACTCATGTCATCGAGCGTGTTGTGGGGGCGGGGCTTGACTTGAGCCAGGCGCCCGTGTTGGTTATTGGCGGGCGCGGCGTTGAGGGCGATTTCGACACGCTGCGAGAACTCGCGGCCCGGCTTGGAGGCGAAGTGGGCGCGACTCGTCCGCCCGTGGATGAAGGCTACATTGAGCGTGCACGACAGATCGGGCAGACTGGTGTGGTATGCCGTCCAAAACTTGCGCTTGTCTGCGGGGTCAGTGGCGCTTTCCACTTCGTCGTCGGTATTCGGGATGCAGAGACCGTCATCGCTATCAATAATGACCCTGAGGCTGAAATCTTCAAACATGCGGATTATTGTGTTATTGGTGATGTGCGCGAGGTGTTGCCAGCAGTGCTTGAGCAGTTGAAGCTCCACAGTGGATGTTGAGGTGGACATGTTACGAATCATCGTCTGCGTAAAAATTGTTCCTAAACCCGAAGAAGTTCGTGTTGATCCCAAGACCTGGCGACTGGATCGTGGTTCCGCGCGCTCAGAGATCAACCCGCCGGACATGAATGCGGTGGAATTTGCGCTACAGCTCAAGGAGCAGTACGAAGCGCATGTCGAATTGCTTTCGATGGGACCGCCGTTCTTTGGGCCGTTTCTGCGCGTGGCGTTGGCAATGGGTGCGGATCACATAACCTTGCTCAGCGATCGGGCATTTGGCGGTGCGGATACGCTCGCAACGACGTATACGCTGGCGCGTGCCATCGAGAAGCTTGGTGGGGCGGATGTGGTACTCTGCGGTGTAGAGTCCTCCGATGGCGCTACCGGACAAGTTCCGGCGGGTATCGCTGAGTGGTTAGGTTGGGCACAGCTGACCATGCTCCACAACGTGGCGCTCGACTTGGAGCGGCGCACCGTGCGTGGAAGGCGCGAAATTCAGGGTGGACATGAAGTGTTAGAGGTACCCTTGCCCGCTGTGCTTTCAGTGGAGACAGCGGCAAACGAACCACGGTTCATGGATTATCACATTAAGCCGTGGGCTTTCGCGCCCGAGCAGGTGGCGGTTTGGGATGCTGCCGTGCTTGACGCTGATCCTGAGCTTATCGGCATTCCTGGTTCTCCCACTGTTGTGGGAGGATTGGACCAGGCTCCATCGCGTGAGCGCAAGCACATTTTCGTGGAGGGAACCCCTGTAGAGGTTGTGCGCCGCCTGACAGACCTCCTGCGCCAGGGTTGATCCCGAGAGATGCTTCGTCCACCTGGTTTCCTCTCTCGATCAAAGGCGACTCTTGCTCTGCATCGCCTACTCCCTTCTCTGGCATCCGGTTTGATGGCTGGTGTCATTGCGGTGACGGTCTCCATGGCATTTGCCGCTCTCATTTTCACTGGGCCATTAACGCCATTTGTTTTCTCCGGTGTCGGGATCATGCTTCTGGGCTCCCTCGTAGTCGGCCTGGTTGCGGGCTTGACCAGCTCCTTGCCTGGCCTGGTTGCAGGTGTACAGGATAGCACTGTGGTGGTGTTGGCGCTTGTCGCGGCGAATATCAGCCAGACCATGCTGCCTGATGCGTCACTGGAAGATGTCTTTATCACGGTCTCAGTCACCATTGCGCTCAGTACCATTGCCACTGGGGCGTTGTTCTTGCTGTTGGGTGTTTTCAACCTCGGTAATCTGATCCGTTACATACCCTATCCCGTAATCGGTGGCTTTCTGGGGGGATCGGGCTTGCTGCTGGTTTTTGGTGCGCTTGCATTGATGGTAGGGGCTCCGGTTTCAATCTTGCAGCTTGGGCCGCTTGTTGATCCCGGCTTGTTTGGGCGTTGGTTACCTGGTCTGGTTCTCGCCATCGTTCTGCTTATTGCGGTTCGTCGCAGTGAGCACCCGCTCACTGTGCCGGGAGCGCTTGCCGCAGCGGCGCTTGTGTTCTTTGCGGCGTTGGCTTTGCTGGGTGTTTCCATTGCTGAGGCAACGGCTGCGGGTTGGCTTTTAAGCGCGCCCACAGCAACTCGTGGTGCCCTTGGGTATCCACTGCCCTGGACGGTGTTGGGGCGTGTGGACTGGTCTGCGCTGGGGCGAGAGGTCGGCAATCTGGCGGTCATTGGCGTTATCAGCGGTGTCAATTTGCTGCTCAATGCCACCGGCATTGAGATTGCCACACGCAACGATGGCGATCTCAATCACGAGTTGCGTATCACCGGTTTGGCAAATCTCCTCTCTGGGGCGGGGGGCGGTATGGGCGGTGCTCATATCCTCGCCGATTCGACGCTGGCGTATCGTATGGGTGGCGCAACGCGCCTGGTCGGTGTGTTCCTCGCTCTGGTGTGTGGATTGGTTCTGGCGCTGGGGGGAAGTCTGCTTTCTTTCTTCCCTACACCTCTTCTGGGTGGTTTGCTACTCTTCTTGGGCCTGGATTTTCTCATCACCTGGGTTTATGAGGTGCGTTTTCGCCTGTCTGTCTTTGATTATGTGATGATTCTTGTCATTCTGGTGGCGATGAACGTGGTTGGGGTCTTGGAAGGTGTTGGGCTTGGTCTGGCTCTGGCAGTGGTGCTCTTTGTAGTGGATTACAGCCGGGTCGGCGTTGTCCGGCATGTGCTTTCTGGCGCTGAATACCAGAGTTTTGTGGAACGCCCTCACCTTTACCGCCAGTTGCTACGCCAGAAATGTGATTGGCTCTATATCCTTGAGTTGCAGGGTTTCATTTTCTTCGGTACAGCCAATACTTTGTTGGAAACGGTGCGTGCCCGTCTCGGCAATACGGCGCGCGCTCAACCGCATTTCGTCGTGCTAGATTTCCGTCAGGTAACGGGTCTGGATGCATCAGCGGTGTTGGTCTTTACCCGCCTGGTGCAGCTGGTGCAGACTCACGATCTGACGCTGGTTGTCACACACCTCAATCCACGCTGCCGTCGTCAACTTCAACGCGATGTTTTCAAGGGGGAGTCTGGGGATCATTGGCGTATTTTCCCGGACCTTGATCATGGCTTGGAATGGTGCGAAGATTGCCTGATTGCTATTTTTCACGATGTGGGACTGGCAGCGCGAGTGCGGACGGCAAAACAGCAACTGGAGGATTTTCTGCCGCGTTCCGAACGTTTTATGGCGCTGTTTGATTATATGGCGGAGGGAGAGTACTATCAACCAGAACTACCATGCCAACTGGTGGGTGACCTTTCAGCATATCTGGAGCGTCAAGACCTGGCAGCGGGTGTGATCCTGATCCAGGCGGGAGAACCAGCGCAGGGCATGTACTTTCTTGAAACAGGTGCGCTATCTGTGGAAATTCCGGATTGTGAGGGACGGCTGCGCCGAGTGCGCAAGGTGCAGGCTGGCGCGATTGTGGGTGAGCTCGGGTTATACCTGGGCAATGATGCGACTGCCTCTGTGGTAGTTGAGGAGCCTGGCACGGTCTATTACCTGGCGCGTAATGCCCTCTTGCGCATGGAACGAGATGACTCAGCGTTAGCCGCCATCTTTCATAAGTTTATTGCTCAGCGTTTGAGCGAGCAGGTAATGGACACTACCCGTATCCTCCAGGCGCTCTTGGATTGAGAGTCTGTGTTGCGTGTTTATCCTCTGCGGAATGCGCGATTATCTGACACCAGGACAGAGATGGGCAGCAACAATAACCAAAGTACAAAAGTGATGATCAATCCGAAAATCAGTACGCTGTAGAACAAATCATAATAGGGCGCTACCCACCCAATAAACAGATCAATGTAATTTCCTGCCCAGAATGTTGTTAGATTGAACAGGAAAATCCCGATTAGCAGTACGATGAAGCCATTCCTTACGATGAAAATGTCTGCTGGGCTCAACGTCATCGCGCTGCTGATGCTCAAGGTGATGTAAAGAAAGGCAAATACTGCTGCTGGGGTGTGATTTGCGCCGGTAAAGACCCCGCGCAAGGCTGCGCCTGCACTATTGAAAATTCTTTGAATCAGCAGCCCTACGGTGCGCAATGTGAAGGTATCGCCTGTAAGCGGCGTTTGATCCATTCCGGCAAAAGTGCCGCTACCCAACAATCCCCAGGCTGCCACATAGATGACGATTGCTCCAACTAACAAAGGACCCAACCCGATGAAGAAATCGCCGAATTTTTGCAAGAGGTTACCCTTGCGTTCATACAGTACATAACCTGGAACAGGATCCCACGGATCCAGGCTGAACCATTTCACTTCCATGATTTTGCGGAAGAAGAGCAGTGCAAATACCACGTGCCCCAACTCATGCACTGTTGTCCCCAGCCATCCCAACAACATCATAAACAGTGTTGGCTTGAGCAGCCTAATGCAGGTTCTGCCAATCGAGCTTGCCAACGCATTGAGCAAAAATACCAGGATCAGCAGTGGACCCAAGAGAATCATAAACTGCGCCAACGCTGCCGATCCTGATGCAAAAATGTAGCCAGGAATGAGGCTTAGGATGTTTTCCGCTGTCATCATACCCCTCTTAATGGTAATTTCTGTTCTTCGCGGAGATTCATTTTCGGGCTTTTTCTATCCCCCAATAGGCGGGTTGTGAGGGGGAGGTGCCTTCTTCATGGCCAGGCAAGATAAATGAGAAAGTGCTGCCCTGGTCCATCTGGCTTTCCACTGCTGTTTCTCCGCCCAGGCGCTCCATGATGCGGTGTACGATGGAGAGGCCGAGTCCGTGTCCCTCAACGCGGCTGGTACCCAGACGTTGAAATGGCACAAACAGATGGCTCTGTTGTTCAAGAGGAATTCCTGGGCCATTATCTTTTACCCAAAAGCGTACTCGACCTTCGGGGAGTGTGGTTGCTCCAAGTTCTACCCGTGGCGGTTGCCCCCCATATTTGAGCGCGTTATCTATGAAATTGACCCATACTTCTTCAAGCCAGGGGGCATAGCTCCACACGGCGGGCCAACTCTCAGGATGCACGATTTCCGCGTGTGATCTTTCGATGGTGGGCGCCAATCGCATCAATACATCGGTTATCACGCTGTCCATGTTCACGGGATTGAGTTTGGGCATCGGTTGTTTGCGAACTCCTGCCAGGAGTAGCAGAGCGTTGATGATACCCGCCATCTTATTGGCCGACCTTTGCATTCCCTCTACGGCTTGTGTGCCAACTTCGTCGAGCGACGCGCGATTAGCCAGCAGCTCCCCATAGCCCAGGATGATGTTCAGCGGGTTGCGCAGGTCGTGGGCTACAGTATGGGCGAAGGCATCCAGTTCCTCATTGCGTGCCTGGAGCTCTGTATTGAGTCTGTTTACCGCTTCAAGCCGCTCCACTAATTCAATATTGGCTGATTCAATCTGTTTCTGGAGCCGGCGCAACCCTATATGCGCTTCCACGCGGGCGATGATTTCCGGTAATTGAAAGGGCTTGGTGACGTAGTCTACCCCGCCCACGCTAAAGGCGTGCAGCTTGTCCTCGGTCTCATCGAGGGCGCTCAGGAAGATGATGGGAATATCACGGCTTTGTTCATTGTCTTTGAGTCGTTGGCATACCTGGTAGCCGTTCATCTCTGGCATCATGATATCAAGTAGCACCAGGTCGGGTGGGGAGGCGGCAATGGCGGTAAGTGCGCGCGCGCCACTCGTCACGGCGCGAACTTTGTAGCCGGCTGCCGCTAACATATTGGAGAGCAACCGTAAGTTCTCGGGGGTATCATCTACGATAAGGATATTTGCCTGTTCTCGCATAGGGCTCCTTTACTGTAGCAGGTTGAGAATGGCATCGTGATCATAATCATGTGCGAACTTCCGCAGGTATTGCGCCAACCTGGGTTGAGTGACATTGATTTGTTCGATGCATTCCAGAATCAGATGAACATCGGCATTGATAGTAGCAGCACGCAGGGCCTCGCGCCACTCTTCCGGCAGTGTCAGCAGTGTCTCAATCCAGGTTTCTGTTTCATCCTCTGTGGTAGCGGCGCTATAGACAGGTGTTAAAGCCGCTGGCTCAGCATAAATGAGTTGTAACTCTAGGTGTTGCGCCAGTTTCTCGTAAATCTCAGTCCTTAGAAATGGCTTGCGGATGAAATCATTACACCCTTCGTCTAGGAGCGTAATGCGATCCTCTTCAAAGGCTACCGCAGTAAGGGCGATGATAAACGTCTTTTGGTCCCCGGCAATTAACCGAATGTGTTTCAACAGCTCGTGTCCATTTATCAAGGGCATTTTCACATCCAGGAAGATGAGATGTGGTTGCCAGTCTTTCCAGAGCTGCAGTGCTTCAGCGCCGTTCGCGGCTTCGCGGACCTCCATTCCTAAAGGCGCCAGCATTTTTAGCAGCAGCGTGCGTGACAAATCCTCGTCATCTGCAATCAGGATACGATAGCTAGGCTGGTTGGTTTTTATCGCTAAAATCTCCCGCGCTGGCGCAGCTATCTGTGCTTTGGGTGGTGTTTCTGCTGCAGCCAGTGTATAGCGTACATCAAAGGCAAACAGGCATCCCGCGCCTAACTCACTTTTCACGCCAATTTCGCTGCCAAGGAGCAGAGCGAGTTGCTGGCTGATGGTCAACCCCAAGCCGGTTCCCGGCAGTGGCGTTGCTGT
>JAFGFB010000194.1 GCA_016931315.1 Anaerolineae bacterium | reverse complement strand
TGGAGCTAACCTATCGCCACGATAAGGCGTTGGCGCAGCAAGTCATCGCCCAAGAGATGCTGGCGCTCGGCGCGAGCTACGTGAGTAACCAATGGCGCTTCAACGGCGAGCCGGTCGAGATCATTCTCCTCATTCGCGTCGAGGATCACCGTATGCCCATAGGCGATTATCTTGCGGATGAACTAGAGTCCATCGGCTTCACTGTGGATCGCCAGTACAAGACTTCGCGAGAAGCTTCAGCCATCTGGGTGCAGACCGACCCTGCGGAAGGGCTTTTTCACATCTACACCGGAGGTTGGGTCACCACAGAGGTGACACGCGATCTTTCCGACAACTTTGCTTTCTTCTATACCAGCATGGGCCTGGATTGGCCCCTGTGGCAAGCCTACACCCCCATGCCGGAATTCTACGAACTCGCCAGGCAATTGCGCGACCACGAATTCACCAACCTCGAAGAGCGCCGCGCCATGATGGCGCAGGCGCTCGAGTGGGCGCTGGAGGATTCGGTGCGAATCTGGGTACAGGATAATCTGACCCTCACCCCGCGCCGGGCGGAAGTACGCTATGCCTCAGACGCCTACGGCGGCATGAGCAGTTCGTGGTTGTGGCCCCACACACTGGAGCGCACAGGTACCTTTACCAGACCCCTCGCCATCGGCGTTCCCACGCTCTTCCAGGAGCCGTGGAACCCCCTCAGCGGCGCCTCGAGGTCCGAGGACTCAACCTTCATCAATGCCACGAGCGATAATGGCGTGGTGCCTGATCCTTACACCGGGTTGGCCTGGCCCCAGCGCATCGCCCATGCCACTGTCGTGGCGGAAGCCGGGCTGCCCATCAGCCGCACGCTGGATTGGGTGAGCCTACAATTCGCCCCCAGCATTGTGATACCCGCCGATGCCTGGGTGGATTGGGCCCCCACGACAGAGCATTTTCTCACCGCAGCCGAAGTCTACACGCAACCGCAGTCTGTCCGGATCAAGAGTGTCGTTACCTATCCTCCCGAGCTCTTCAGTACCGTCACCTGGCATGATGGCAGCTCTTTCTCTATTGCCGATTTGGTGCTCAACATGATCATCACCTTCGATCGCGATCTCGCGACCCACATTCGCGGCGTGCGCATCGTCTCCCAAAATCCCCTGGTCATCGAGACCTACACCGATGCTTATCAGATAGACGCCGAACGCAATATATACACCTGGTGGCCCACTTACGGCACAGGACCAGGCGCCTGGCATACACTGGCGTTGGGCTTGTTAGTAGAGGCAAATCACGAGGGGGCGTTCACGCAATGGGAAGCCGACGAATGGGGTGTGCCATGGCTGGATTATGCTAACTGGCCCGGAAGCATACCTCTGGAGCGCAGGCTGGCGACGGCGCAAGCACAAGCCTTCATCCCTTACGCACCCACACTGGGCGCCTATATCACCACTCCACAGGCGCAATCTCGCTGGAATGCCCTGGCGACCTGGTATGCTGCACGCGGACATTTCTGGGTCGGCACGGGACCGTTGTATCTGGAACAAGCTCTCAAATCGCTTGGGCAACTTGCGCTTCGAGCCTATCCCGCCTATCCCGATGCGCCCGATCGTTGGGATGCCTTCACCGAGGCGCCACTTGCCGAAGTGGCCATTACTGGACCCAACGGTGTGCCGCAGGGCGTAGTCGCGACCTTTGATGTACAAGTGACCCTGGCAGGGGCGCCCTATCCCGCCGCAGATATCGAAAGCGTGCGTTATCTGTTCATCAATGCGCAGAATGAAATTGCCTTTACCGGTGATGCAACCGCTGTAGCCAATGGTCTGTGGCGGGTCACGCTCACCGCGGCGCAGAGCACACAGTTGCCCTTGGGCGGCAACAAACTCGAGGTCATCGTCAGTCCCAAACGAATCGCCATCGCCGCAGTTGCCACGCACGCTTTCGAAACAATGGGAATACGTGTGTTAAGTGTTACGCCGAGCTATTTCATGGGTACCCCACCAATAATGCTCACGATCGGTGGGCTGCAATTCCAGGCTGGCGCCATCGCCGCCCTGGTGCGTGATGGCGTGGCGCAGCAGCTGGCAACCACCTTCGCTTCTGATACCAGATTGGAGGCGGTCGCGCCAGCGGGTCTGCCAGCAGGAACCTACGCGGTGAGAGTAATCAACCCGGATGGAAAAAGCGACGCCCTACTCGGCGGTTTCACCTTGCTAACACGCACCGCACCGGTCATCACCGGGCTTAGCCCTCAACAGGGGCCAAATAACATCCCGATCACGCTCGATATCTACGGCAGCAATTTTGGCCCAGGTCTTATGGCGAGACTCGACATGGTACTTCTAGAAGGTGTCACCCTTGTTGATAGCACACACATCCGCGCCGTTGTTCCGCTCAACATCACTCCCGGCATCTATACGCTGATCATCACCAATCTTGACGGTCAAGGCGCCCAACTAACCAACGCCTACACAGCCCTTGCCAACATAGATGATCTCTATCCGCGCGAGGGCGGCTTCTGGCTGGATCCCGTCACCCTGCGCCAGGGAGACCCCATCACGCCAGTGTTGGGGATTGTGATCAACCGCCTCGGCGGCACAGCCACGTTACCCAATGTGCCAGTTGAGTTTTCCTACCAACCCACAGCCGGCAGCGCCATTCTAATTGGACAAGCAAGCACACCTCCCTTAGCACCCAATGGACAGGTTGATACACTTCCCCTGGAGTGGGCAAATCTCCCGGCAGCTGGAACCTACACCCTCCGCGCTGTGATTGACCCCGCCAACACAATTGCGGAAACGGTAGAGACCAACAACGAGTTCACGCGCACGGTCATCATCTTGCCACCGCTGCCCGATACAGTTCCGCCGATTGTACAGAGTTTCGGTATCAACACCGGAGAACAGCATACCGCACAGCGCCAGGTTTATTTCAACGTGACGGCGCAGGATAATGTGGGCGGTTCTGGTGTGACGAGCCTGCTCTACATCGAATATGTCTACATCCACAGTCGCGGAGATTGGGTGCCAGTTGCAACCAGTGGTTGGCTACCTCACACGGAAGCCTCCGCCGCCTATCCCTGGTTGCTCAACCCCATGCCGGGGGTGCATTATCTCCGCGCATGGGCGGCAGATGCGGCAGGCAACATCTCGCTTTACTGGCGCGCGGGGTTCATCAATCTGGTGCCCGAGGCTACGCCTGCAAGCATCGCCAGAGGGCTGATACACACCTATCGCTTCCACTTCCAAACAGGACAGAGCCTGAGCCTTGACCTCACTTCGGTAACCGGGGATGCCGATGTTTATGTCTTTGCGCCAGATGATAGTCTCGTCACGCACAGCTTCTCAGAGAATCCCGTGGAAGGGGTGAGCTTCACGGCGACCCGCAACGGCGTCTATCAGGTGGAGATATTCGGATACGTTGCCAGCGATTATACGCTGCAATTCACACTGCAAGCACGCGCGCAATCACCGGGGCAGGTGCGCGTCTCAGCCTCGAAAACACCACGCGACGCGCCGCTGGTCAGCGCTGGCGATAGCCCTGAAGGCGAAGGTTACGCTGCAGGCGTGCCGAGCGCGCCCGCAGCGCCTGCCGGACCGGTGTGCGTAGCAGTGACCGGCATCAGCTTCGCTTATTCACCCGCCCAACCACTGGTCAATAACCCGGTCACGTTCAACGCAACGCTGGCGCCTGCCGGAGCCACCATGCCCTTCACCCTCACCTGGACCTTTGGCGATGGGCAGAGCATCACAGGCAACAACACCTCGCTTACCCACACTTACACGACTGCGGGCGACAAGCCCGTGCAAGTGCAGGTTGCCAGTCCCTGCACGCCAGGTGGGATAATAGCGCAACAAACACTCACGATCAGAATGCGCCAGATTTTCCTGCCGCTCGTCATGCGGAGCTTTCCCTAGTGCAGGAAATGAGATACCGCCATCAATTGTATCCGTAGGTTTTTCGCGACGCGACTTTGCCCCGTCGCGAAAAACCTCTAATAGCGACAGGAATGGTGTTACAGCTATCGTCACCTGAGAGCGCTCAATTGGTCAAATTCATTTACATTGACACCCATCTATTCCTGCGCTACAATGGAATTATGCTCCACCGTGATGGCGCTGATGGTCAACTGAAGTAATGATATTCTTCTCCAATACGACACCCTTACTCGGCGCCACGCGGTAATCTATCTCACCGCGTCTCCAAGCCAAGAACTGTCGTAAAATCAAAAGGAGGTGATGCGCATAGAAACAGCCTTCAGAAAGCCAACAACCATGAAATTATTGACGTTTCCAGGGGTTTCAGCCACAAGGTTTCCGCCATAGGTATTGCAAACCTAAACCATGGCTGCCGCCCCCTTTTCACTGCCGAAAAAATCACACTTAAAGGGGGTTATCATGATTAAGATCGCGTCCTTAAAAAGCACATCCGGTATCCTCTGGGCTATTGCCCTCGGTCTCAGTTTACTCATTGGGCTGAGCCTGCTCCTCAACCCTCATGCTACGGTGGCGCAATTTACCGCGAAAGAAGCGGCTGAAGACCTTAGCCAGGCTGAACATGTAGCGCCACCCATACCGCAAACCCAGCCAAGACGCCTCACAGTTCAACCGCCCGATTTTGTGCTGACCGGGCAGATAGCCAGAATTCACCTTAACGAGGATCTTCCCGATATTGCTACTGGGACGTGGAATCCACCCGGGCATGCCCGTCCCGGGGGAGTCATCAACTACGGCATCTGGTATGGCAACAACGGCGGCGCTGCCGCAGCCGATGTGCTCCTCATGGACACGCTACCGCTTTCCACGACTTATGCCGGCGATAACAGCGGCTTCACACCGGATATCGGTGCTAACGGCGTCATCACCTGGCACGTAGGCAACCTGGATCCCGGCGAGGGTCATCTGTTCATCGTCACTCTCAATGTAGATGCAGGTGTACCGGAAGGTCCTGGAGCGCTGATTGCAAACTGCATTGCCATCAGCACCACAACTCCGGGCGATCCCAATCCTGGCGATAACCAGGGTTGCAGCGAGCCCGTGGACGTGTGGAACGACGATGTCGAGATGCATGTAAACAAATGGCCCAGTCCTGGGGATCCCACCCCAGGGCAGGAAATGGCCTACGAGATTCAGGTCTGCAATAACCGGGGCGCAACGGCGGGCCCCATAGTGCTCAGCGACACGCTTCCGACACACACCTCGATTGTGAGTTGGCACAACGATAGTCCCTGGGCAGTTGGTTGGCAGGAAGTTGCCGCACCCGCAGGGACGTTTGCGCTCATGACGGAAGGCTTCCCCGGCGGTTTCTGCGACACTGTTCACCTGCGGTTGCTGGTGGATGGTGGCGCGCCATTGAATTTTAACCTGCAGAACACCGTGCAAATTACCACTACCAACGATGTATTCCTGGATAACAACGAATACTTCAATTCAGATGCCAACACCAGCCAACCACGCTACGACCTGAACGTGGGCAAATGGCTTGTGGGTGGAGCGTTGGTGCCAGGAGGTTGGGTACGCTACGGCGTCGATTTCTGGAACACGGGTAACATGCCGATGCCCGATACCTGGATCACCGACACGCTTCCTGCTGATACCGCCTATCAACCCGGCAGCGCGCAACGGCACGATGGGCAAGATTTCCCTCCGGACACGATGGGGGATGCCATCGGCTGGAACCTGGGTGAACTTCCTGTCTCCAATGGCTTTGGCTTCGATTTCAACGTGGATATTGACAGTGCTGTTACACCGGGGACCCTGCTTACAAACTGCGTCACCATCAGCGGCGGCGAGGATGACAGCTGGCCGGAAGACAACATCCGGTGCATCACCGTGGAAATCTTTGATAACGGACCCAACCTGCGCGTGGTCAAAGAACACTGGTGGAACGGCGATGGGCAAATCGGCTACCGGGTCAACTTCTGGAACCTGGGCGACGAAAGTGTAACCAACGTCTGGATCACCGACACGCTGCCGAGCGGCACCACCTGGGATGGCTGGTGGAATATGAACTGGGATTGGTCACGTCTGGTGACCCAATCGCTCAGTAGCAATATGCTGGCCTGGCAATTCGACGCGTTGAATCCTGGAGACAGCGGCAATCTCGAATTCAACGCCAACCTGGATGAACCGGGCGTTCCTGGACGCTGGTTCACTAACACCGTTGATATCACAACGCTGCCAACCGATGCTGATCCCGCAGACAACACCTATCAGGATGTGGCTTTCAGTGGCGGGGAGCTCGACTGGGTAGACCTGGATGTGTACCGCAGCCGCATCTGGGGCTGCGCGCCGCATGGCCCGGTCACGGTCACCACGGCGCTGGCACAGATGACGTATGGCGACTGCTGGGATGAATCGAATTTCCCCGATACCTTCGATCCGGGAGATGTGGTCACCATCACCGCAGGCGCCGGTTTGATGCCGGTCATCATTCATGTCCCCGATCCTTTCACCGGCTATAGCTCCTCAATCACCGACACGGTCTGGGGGCAAATTGACCATCTGGATCACGAAACCGTACAGGTGGATTTGTGGGGCTTCCCCCAACAACAAGTGCAGACCGATGCACAAGGCCATTACAGCGCAACCTACCCCGATATTCCACGCGGCGCGCAGGGGGATGTGGGCTATTGGACGGAGGTGAACTATGCCTGGGTCGGATTCCATCACCGATTGGTGAACCCCGACCTGATTATCAGTGTGAATTACAGCCACGATGGTGTGGATGCCAACTACGAACCAGGACACACGGGATGGGTCACCGTGACAACCGCCAGCGCCGAGATTAAAGCAACGGTGGAAGTCACTACCGCAGCCTGGCCCTGGTGGGGTGGAAACAGCGGCTTCTCAACGCATCACCACCAGTGGGTTCCTGAGCAGCCCGATATCGAACCGGGCGATTTCGCCTATGCCACACTGGATAATGGCTACACCGCTGCTGTGCAAGTGGGAACGATCTATGCTAACCTGAATGTAGACACCGACGTAGTCTCCGGCACGCTCGATGTACCCTGGTTCACCGAGGGCTTGCCCGTCAGCTGCGAAATCCACCAGGAAAACGGTCCCGGCATCGCGATCCCTGATGTGAACCCACATGGCGGCGCCTTCTTCTGCGACTTCGGTGGCATGTGGGATATCATACCAGGACAAAATGTGGCGGTGCGATACACGGAACCGGATGGCGATAGCGTGCTGGTGTACGCCGCCAATCCTGCGCCGCATCTGTACATCGAGAAGTGGCTGGATGGCGACAGTGTTGGTGAAGGCGGCAATGCGGTCTTCCATGTGCAATACCAAAATTATGGCGACGCCCCCGCCGAGGATGTCATCATCACCGACACGCTGCAAGGGATGACGTACATCACCGACACTTCTGGCTTCCCGGTGACCGGCGGCGGCAACCAGGTCGTTATCCAACTGGGCACCGTCGCCCCGGGTGAGCGGAGCCACATCTTCGTCTTTGCACAGATCAACGCAAATGCGGGCGAACGCGTCACGAACACGGTAGAGATTGCCACCAGCAGTCCCTTCGATCAGGGCGACGAGGCAGAAAAACGCAGCGAGTGGAGCGGCGAAGTTTTCGGAAATGATACCTATCTCAATGTGGGCAAGAGCGCCTGGACAGACAATCCCGCCCCTGGCTATGACCTGGTTTTCACTGTGAACACCTGCAACAACGGCTCGACCGCTAGCGCCGAAGTCGTCCTCACCGACACCCTCCACCCCTCAATGACCCTGCACAGCTGGTGGGGACAGTATCCCGGTTGGGCGGAGGTGAGCTTTGGCGATCACGAACTGGTTGTCTCGCGGCCCACCATCCCCGGTTACTGGTGCCAGGAGCTCTATGTCCGCGCCACCGTGGATGCAGCAGCCTGGCCTGGCATGGACCTCTGGAACCATGCGGTCATCGCCGCAGCGAATGACTTGAGTCCAGATGACAATGAGGCAGGGTGGTGGGGCAATGTAGATGTGGAGCATATCAATCTGTTGATTGATAAGTGGTGGAACTGGGGGCAGCTCACGCCCGGCGGTGAGATCCACTACAACATCAACTACAACAACACCGGCAATATTCCGGTGGGGACCTTCCGCATCACTGACACATTGCCGGTGAGCACCACCTTCGTCGGCGCGTGGCAGGGAGACCTGTACGGGGATCAACACCCGGTCATCCCCATCCTCGTCAACGATGAGATCGTGGTATGGGAGTTTGCCGGGCTGGATAACGGTGATGCCTTTGGCTTCGAGGTAGCCCTGCGCATTGACCCTGACGCCATCCCTGGAACGGCGCTGCGTAACTACGCCGAAATCACCTGCCTTCCTGGTGAGGAGGATTGCAAGGATAACGGGGTTGGATGGGATGAAACCCTCTTTGACCACGGCCCGAACTTGCGCGTGATGAAATGGGGGGATTGGCACGGCGACTATCCTGGTCATGCCTGGTACCAGTTCCGGGTGGAGAACGTGGGCGACGCCCCCATTGCACATGCGGTCATCACCGATACCTATCCGTTGCTCATGGCGCTGGAAGGCGGCGTGAACACCGATTGGGGACGTGTAGTGGATTACACGGAGAATCCGGCGGAACACTGGTTCCAGGCCATGCTAGAGGACGTACATCCCGGCTATCGGCTCGACTTCAACTTCAATGCCGTGATGACAGCGCCGGTCGCCTCCGGTCTGGCGCTCACCAATACCGTCAGCGTCGCACCGGTTTCGGGCGACACCAATCTCGATGATGACAGCTCTTCTTACGCCCTCTCCACCGGGCCCATGCTGTGGGTGCAAAAGGGCATCACGGGTGAGCCGCGACCGGGTGAACTGATCACTTTCACGCTAGCGTTTGGCAACGCTCAGGTCGGTCACGCACAATGGTGGACGCTGCAAGGCCACGGAATTCTCACCGACACCCTGCCGGTGGGCTTCGAGTTCATTTCCGCGCAGCAGCGCTGGTGTGGCACACCTGAAGAGTGGTGCGACCATGATCCCGAAGAGCAAATTGGCAACACCCTCATCTGGCAGCTCTGGGAGCTCCATCCACAGGAGTGGAATGAGATCCGCGTCACCGTGCGCGTCCCAATTACAGCCACCGGCTTGGATAGCTTCACCAACGAAGCCGCTATCGGCAGCAGTGAACCAGAACTCGATGCGGAATGGGAGTACGATGACAACATCGCCATCCTCCCCTTCGAGATCACCCTGCCCTACTTCGAGGTGAGCAAGGCTTACGCCAGCAACCGTGTCGCCGGAACGCCTGTTACCTACACACTGACCGTCACCAATATCGGCAATGTGGATGGCACGGGGGTGGTTCTGGCAGACCAATTCCCCGCCGGCTTCACCTATACCGCAAGCGATGGCGCCCAGGTGGGCAATGCAGTCCAGTGGACGTTCGCAACGCTGGCGAAGATGGGCGGCGTGGAGCATGGGTGGTTCAGCGGCGTGCTCCCGTGCACGACCGGCGCTTTCACCAACGACGACTATGCCGCAATCAGCAGCACCGAAGGGGTGACGAGTACCGTGGGGGCACCGGTGAGTTTCGCCGTCATCGCTCCCACTTTGGTCGCAGACTTCACCGCCAGCGCCACTAGCGTAGTGGAAGATACACCCATCACGTTCACAGATGCTTCGACCACCAACGGCTCAGCTATCGTCGGTTGGTCTTGGAACTTCGGCGACGGGCAGACCAGCACGCAGCAGAACCCCACTCACACGTACACCACGCCTGGCATGGTCATCGTCACCCTCACCGTCACCGATGGCTGCGGCTTCACCCATTCCAAGAACATGACGATTTCGATTAGCTCGGCTTGCACACCGCTGACGAGCGTGAACTTCACAACGGCGCCCGCCGCCAACCTGATGGTCAACGCACCGGTCACCTTCACAGTTGTCTACGCTCCCTATAACGCGACGATGCCGGTCAGCGTGACCTGGACCTTCGGCGATGGGCAGACGGCAACCACGACGAATGCTTCAGTGACACACATGTACACCACCTTCGGACCTAAAACCGTTAGGGTGACCGCCGTCAACGCCTGTACACCGGGCGGCGCGCAACACGAGCACAGCATCATGATTGAAGCGCGCAAGGTCTATCTGCCGCTGACCATGCGCAACTATCCGTGAACCCGAGCGGCTGAATAAAGCTTGAAGTAATCGCGACGCGGCACTACCGCGTCGCGATTGCTTCATAACGCGGCTGCGGGAAATCCAAGACGTGATGAGAAGCGCCCCCTTTGCCATCCCTAAACCGGGTCTATAATTGACTCGAGGTGCAAATGAGGCATCAGCCCAAGGTGATATCACGCTCTGGTATGCCTACCCCAAGAGCACGTCCAAGAAGATCAAGTGTACCTTCAACCGCGATACCGGTTGGGAAGCGCTCGGACAAGCGGGGTTTGAGCCGGTACGGCAGGTAGCGGTGGATGAAGATTAAAGCGCCCTTAAATTCCGGCGGGTGGCATTTATCAAAACGCTCAGCCGCTCGGCGAAAATGGTCCTGAGCAAAGCGGGTAAAGCCAAGGCGACGCAGGGTTGAACACGGAACCTGCAATCCAGTGAGGGCATACCCCAACAACGAGTGAAGAGAATATGGATTCTATTAATGATTGGCTTCTCTCCAGCAATCCCTGGACGGCTTACCGCACACGGCGCGACCTGCTAGAAGAACCAGAAAACACAGCCGAGGTGCAGCAGGCACGCGCGAAAATGCTGGCGCAGCCGCTGGTGGAGTCCCTGATCGCAGATTTGCTACTCTGGCCCGGGGGAATCCTCACCAGTCACAAATCCGCTGGAACCGCACTCCATAAGCTCGTCTTTGCCGCGGACCTGGGATTGACTGTGAATGACCCGTCCATCGCCGAGATCACCGCTCGCGTCATGGAGCATCAAAGCGCGCAGGGACCATTCCAGACGTTGGGAAAAGTCTCCCCAGCCTATGGCGGCACAGGCGAGGAAGTATGGGCTTGGGCGCTCTGTGATGCACCCTCGCTGGTCTACGCTCTGGCGAAGTTCGGGCTACGGGATGATTCCCGCGTGCGCGCTGCCGCAGCGTATCTGGCGGGGTTGAACTTTGAAAACGGTTGGCACTGCACCGTTTCGCCAGAGATGGGAAACTGGCGCGGCCCCGGATGCAAAGAGGATCCCTGCCCCTACGCCAACCTCATCACGCTCAAGGCATTGGCGCAATTTGAAGAGTGGCGCGAAAGCACAGCCGTTCACAACGGTGTTGGGGCAGCGCTGGCATTATGGGAAACGCGCCGCCAAAGCCACCCGTACATCTTCTACATGGGGACTGACTTCTGCAAGCTCAAGGCTCCCCTGGTATGGTACGATATCGTCCACGTGCTGGAGGTGCTCACGCAATTCGCCTGGACGCACAACGACCCGCGGCTTCACAGCATGCTCGACGCTGCGTTGACCAAAGCCGATGCCAACGGGACATTCACGCCAGAATCCATCTGGCAAGCGTGGAAAGCATGGGACTTTGGGCAGAAGAAAGTCCCTTCTCCCTGGTTGACCCTGCTCATACAACGTATTCTCAAACGCATGCAATGATCTTTCCGAAATCTTGAACACCGATTCACAAATCACCCATGAAAGGAAATTGAACTATGGAACTCACCCCCGAACTCCGGAAGCAGCTACTGAGCTGGCAACAATCTGAGATCAATGGTGCACAGATTTACCATCAGTTGGCTCAAAAACTCAAGGAGCCCGAGAATCAGCGGGTACTCGAATCCATTGCGCAAGCCGAGCAACGTCACTACAATCTCTGGCACCATTACACCAAGACTGAAGTCAAACCACAAGGGCACGTCATCACCTTCTACTCGCTGCTCACGCGGGTCTTTGGCTTCACCTTCGCCATCAGGTTGCTGGAACAGGGAGAAGCGCAAGCGCAAGCCGGGTATAGCGAGATGATTGGAAGCATCCCAGAGGCAGAGGCTGTGATGCGCGAGGAAGACGCACACGAAGAAGCGCTCATTGATATGCTGGACGAGGAACGCCTGCGCTATGTTGGCTCGATGGTGCTCGGATTAAATGATGCCCTGGTCGAGCTTACCGGCGCCTTGGCAGGTTTCACGCTGGCACTGCAAAACACATCCCTCATCGCTCTGACCGGTCTCATCACCGGTATCGCCGCAGCCTTCTCCATGGCAACCTCCGAATATCTTTCCACAAAAGCCGAGGCGGGTGCGGATGGGAAGAACCCCCTGCGCGCCGCGCTCTACACGGGCGGCGCCTATTTGATCACCGTTTTTGCGCTAATCGCGCCCTACCTGCTTTTGGAAAATTTCTACGTCTGTCTGGCAATCACAGTAGCAATTGCCATCCTGATCATCGCTGTCTTCAACTACTATATCGCCGTTGCCAGAGGGCAGTCGTTCAAACGGCGTTTCCTGGAAATGGCGGGTATCAGTTTGGGCGTGATGGCACTCAGTTTCGTTATCGGTTGGCTGGCACGGCAATTCTTGGGGGTTGAAATCTAAGCGCAGTGGAAGGCGACGCCCCCACGCCCGGCGCCTTATGTCGGGCATAAGAGCTTTGCTTTTGAGCCATCTTGTCCATGAAGAGTACAGACTTCCTTAATCAGGTTGTGAGCGTGATCATAGACCGCCCCCTGGGATCACGGCATCCGCAGTACGGCTTTCTCTACACCGTCAACTACGGTTACCTCCCCGACGTGATTTTGCCGGATGGAGATGGCGAACCGCTGGATGCCTATGTACTTGGCGTAGAGATGCCAGTGACACACGGCATGAATGCCGCATTCACCGGACGCTGTATTGCGGTAATCCAACGTCTGGATGACCGCGATGACAAACTCGTGCTCGCGCCAGAAGGACTCACCTTCACGGATGAAGAAATCGTGGCGCTGACGGTATTCCAAGAGCAGTTTTTCGATTCCAGAGTGCTACGGGGGCCTTCCTTATGAGTGATTTTTCACGGGGGGCTTTAGCCCGTCGCGAAAAATCACCTTTTTCTCCGGCCCTTAGGGGGGCTTGAGATTGCCGCTGGGTATAAGACAAACTATTGACCGCATAACATTTCATATCAGGCGTGGCACATGCCTGTTTGAGGAAAAAGTGTTTTTGGGCGCGGCGCCGGGTACGGCGCCGCGCCCAAAAACATAAAAAAGATCCTCTTCGTTTGCATGCACAACCTCTTCGAGTTTTCCCCAAAAATCTGTCCTATACCCCTTGCCGCTAGGTGCGTTTCAACTTTAGGACAAAAGCAAGACGACTATCAATACCCTATACCTTGACATTCACCTCACAGCGAGTACAATGTTCACGTGTGCATAAACAGAAGGCGGTGAAAATGGGTCGTCCGGTTTCAATTCGTGATATTGCGCGTGCGGCAGGCGTATCGCATACCACAGTTTCCCGCGCCCTCAGAGATAGCCCCCTCATCAGTCTGGGAGTGCGCACGCGACTGCAACAGCTCGCCCACGAGATGGGCTACACGCCCAACGCCGTAGCCCAAAGCCTCAAAGCCAGGCAAACCCACACCATCGGGTTGATCGTGACCACGATTGCCGACCCCTTCGTCGGGCGCGTCGTCCGGGGCATCGAGGCCATCGCACAGGAGGCGGGCTTTAGTCTGCTGCTGGCAGTCTCCAACAATGATCCAGAGGAAGAAATCGCTGCCATGGAAATCTTTCACCGCCGCCGGGTGGATGGGCTGATCATCGCCGCGGCGCGGCTCAGCGCAGCACAGGCTGATCGCGCCTCCCGAATCACTATCCCGACAGTGCTCATCAATCCACAGGCAGAAATACCTTACGAGCATTTTCACACGCTTGCGGTCAATGACTACAGCGGCGCGCAGATGGCAACGCGCCATCTGCTGGCGCTGGGGCATCGCGCCATCGGCTATATCGGAGCGGGAAACCGCCCAGGCTCGAATCGTGCACGGCTTGCGGGGTACCACGATGCGCTCATCGCTGCCGGGGTTGCCCCGCAGGAGGCATGGGTGCATATTGCGCCGGCGAATCACCGGTATCATTCGGACGATGTCAGCGATGGTCAGACCTTGCTGCCGCAGGTACTGGCAGCAGGTGTCACGGCAATTTTCTGTTATAACGATATGCTCGCGGTGGGCGCCACGTTGGCATGTCGTGAGCACAGGCTTGCGGTTCCCGAGCAGCTAAGCATTGTGGGTTTCGATGATATCGAGCTGGCAGCTTATGTCACACCCGCACTAACCACCATCCACCAACCCAAATTACGCCTGGGACAGCTGGCAATGGAGATGCTGCTAAAGCTCCTGGAAAACGAAACAGTGGAAAATGCCGTTCTCACCACGGAACTGGTGATACGCGAATCCACCACTCGACCGGACAACTATGGCGGGTGAGCGCAACCCACGCGCCCAAACGCCGACTACTTTTGGGGGAGGAATCTATGCGTCAATATACTGCCGAAAATCTGGTTATCCATCCGGGCAACAGCGCGGATCCTGAGGTCATTGTAGAGGTGCGCCCGGAAGATGCGGGCTGGGAGACGATTGCCTTCCAGGTGCGGCGACTGACAGCGGGGGCGAAATGGAGCAGCAGCACGGGCACACGAGAGCTAGTGTTGACGGTGCTGGGCGGCGCCCTCAATTTGAGCTCCAATCGTGGCAGCTGGCACGGGCTAGGGCAACGCGCCGATGTCTTCAGCGGTTTGCCAACAGCGCTCTATCTGCCGCCGGGAGTGGATTTCACCATCACCGCCACTTGCAATTGTAAATTTGCCATCGCGCAAACCGAAGTGGGCGCTACAAAGCACCCACCCCGCCTGGTTACGCCGGCGGAGGTAACCGTCGAGATTCGAGGCGGAGGCCAAGCCACACGCAGAATTCATAACATCATCCCACCGGGCTTTCCCTGCGAGCGACTGGTGGTCGTCGAAGTCTACACGCCCGGGGGGAATTGGTCGAGCTATCCGCCGCACAAACATGATATCCACCGGACCGATGCCGAGGGACAGCTCCTCGAAGCCGATCTCGACGAAATCTACTATTACCGGTCGGACCGCCCCGAAGGTTACGCCCTGCAGCGCATCTATACTGGACCGACCTCGCCGCTCCAACAAGCAGGACTCCCCATTGATGCTGCCGTTGTCGCGCGGAACAATGACGTCGTCCTGGTTCCCGAGGGCTACCACCCGGTCAGCAGCCCGGTAGGCTATACCACCTACTACCTCAACATCCTCGCTGGCAGCGCCCAAAGCCTCGCCAGCTATGATGATCCCACCTATGCATGGGTGAAAGCGAGTTACACTACACGCGATCCGCGGGCAGAGAGAATCGGAGAATAGCACGCGGGAAAGCCAATACCCGAGTGCTTCTGATTGCTGATTTTTGATTCTCGCAACCTATTGGGAGGCAAATATGACACAACAAATTCGACTGACCATGGCTCAAGCACTCATCACCTTTCTCAAAGCGCAATACGTGGAACGCGATGGTGTCGAGCAACCCTTCTTCGCCGGCTGTTTTGGCATTTTCGGGCACGGCAATGTCGGCGGTATCGGGCAGGCATTGCAGCAGATGCCGGAGTTCCGTTATTATCAGGCGCGCAACGAACAGGCGATGGTTCACACCGCGACCGCCTATGCCAAAACGAAGAACCGGCTACAGACCCTTGCCTGTACATCCTCAATTGGACCCGGCGCGACGAATATGATCACGGGTGCAGCCACGGCAACGATCAACCGTTTGCCGGTGTTGCTGCTGCCCGGCGATATCTTTGTCCGGCGCAACGTGGCTCCCGTATTGCAGCAGCTGGAATCGGGGCAGACGCAAGATATCTCGGTCAACGATTGCTTCAAACCAGTGAGCCGCTATTGGGATCGCATCAGTCGCCCCGAACAGCTGCTCACCTCACTGCCCGAGGCGTTGCGCGTGCTCACCAGCCCGGCTGAGACTGGCGCGGTTACGCTCGCCCTGCCACAGGATGTGCAAACCGAAGCCTACGCCTACCCCACAGCCTTCTTTGAGAAGCATGTGTGGCGCATTCCCCGCAATCGCCCCGATACCGAAGCTCTGAAGCGCGCCGCCGCCTGGATTCGTGCTGCACACGCGCCGCTGATTGTGGCAGGCGGCGGCGTCATCTACTCGGAGGCGACAGAGATACTAAGGCGCTTCGTCGAAGCAACGGGCATTCCGGTGGGTGAATCCATGGCGGGCAAAGGTAGCCTGCGTTACGACCATCCGCTGGCGCTGGGCGCCATCGGCGCGACGGGAAACCTCGCCGCCAACCGGTTGGCGCATACAGCCGACCTCGTCATCGGCATCGGCACGCGGTATAGCGACTTCACCACCGCCTCCAAGACGGCCTTCCAGAATCCAAGAGTACGCTTCATCAACATCAATGTAGCCGAATTCGACGCGCACAAGCATGATGCATTGCCACTGGTAGGCGACGCCCGCGCTACGCTGGAGGAGTTGCTGGCGCTCCTGGAGGGTTATCACGTAGATGAAGCCTATCGCACAGAGGCCACCGCCCTGCACGAAGCCTGGGATGCCGAGGTAGAGCGCATCTATGCGCTCCACCATACCCCGCTGCCGAGTCAGGGGGAACTTATCGGCGCGCTCGATACCTATGGTGACCCTCAGGGCATCCTGGTCAATGCGGCGGGGAGCATGCCCGGCGACCTGCACAAGCTCTGGCGTGCCCGTCATCCCAAGCACTTCCACCTGGAATACGGCTATTCCTGCATGGGTTATGAGATTGCGGGCGGTCTGGGTGTGAAACTGGCGGCGCCAGAGCGTGAGGTCACCGTCATCGTCGGCGATGGAAGCTACCTCATGCTTTCCTCAGATTTGGCAACAGCCGTGCAACAAGGCATCAAACTCATCGTCGTATTATGGGATAACAGTGGCTTCAAGAGTATCGGCGCGCTAAGCCGCTCGATGGGGCAAGGAGGTTTTGGCACACGCTTCGTTCATCCGCAGGCAGGCGTGCTCGTGGGTGACGCCGCAGGGAAATCCGTTACACCGCTCGCTATTGACTTTGCAGCCAATGCCCGCAGCCTCGGCGCAAACGTCATCGAATGTACCACCTATGATGATTATGTTGCCGCAATCGCAGCAGCGCGCGCAGCACGAGAGATCACCGTCATCGTCATTCAAAATGACCGTTACGAGAGTGTCCCCGGTTACGAAAGTTGGTGGGATGTACCCGTTGCTGAGGTCAGCGAACTACCCTCAGTGCAGGAGGCCCGCAGGGAATGGGAAAAGCAACGCACCAGAGAACGCCACTTCTGGGGAAAGAAGGAAGACAACAATGAATAATACTTATAACGGACCGCTGCACGAGATGGCAGCGACGACACCAACAGATTATTGGAACGATTCGTGCTCTGTGGAAGAGCTGAGCTACGCCATCGCCCGCGGGGCAACGGGCGCGACCACCAATCCCAGCATCGTGTTGAATGTGCTCAAAAAAGAGATGCACCTGTGGCGCGAGCGCATCTTCCAGCTAATCAACGAACATCCCACCTGGGCAGAGGAAGATGTCGCCTGGCGCTTAATTGAGGAGATGGCAGTGCATGGCGCCAGGCTGCTGCTACCGGTCTTTGAACGCGAGCAGGGCTTGAAGGGACGGCTCTCTATCCAGACAAACCCAACTTTCTATCGCAATGCCGAAGCCATCACCGCGCAAGCCATCCATTTTCACGGATTAGCGCCCAACCTGCAAGTCAAGATTCCCGTCACCGAGGCGGGGCTTGTCGCTATCGAAGAGGCAACGTTCCACGGGGTCAACATCAACGCGACCGTATCCTTTACGGTGCCCCAAGCGCTCGCCGTGGCCGAGGCGGTAGAGCGAGGGCTGAACCGGCGCGTCGCCGCCGGGCACAATATCGCCACAATGCGCCCCGTCTGCACACTGATGATCGGGCGACTGGACGACTGGTTGCACGTGCTGGAAAAACGCGATGGCATTCTGGCGCCTCCAGGCTACGCCGATTGGGCAGGGATCGCCTGCTTCAAGAAGACTTATAACTTATATCAGGAGCACGGCTACCGCGCAAGGCTATTGGCAGCAGCGTATCGTCATCAGCTGCATTGGTCGGAGCTGATTGGCGGTGACATCGTGCATTCCATTCCCTACGAATGGCAGCGCAAGTACAACGCCTCTGGTATTAAAGTACGAGCCAGCTTTCAGGAACCAGCGCCGCCAGAAATCGTCAACACACTCTACGCCAGTTTTGAGGATTTCCGCCGCGCCTACGAGATGGAGGGGCTTCGCCCTGCAGAATTCGACACTTTTGGGGCCACGGTGCGCACACTGCGCTCCTTCACCGGCGCCTACCGCGACTTGCTCGCGCTCGTCCGCGACTTCATGCTACCCAATCCAGATTAAACATTCACAGGAGACACAAATGGCTAACGAAGGTTTGCAGAATTTCATAGATGGCGCGTGGCGGCATTCACGGGCAACAGAAACCCGGGAAGTCCGC
>JAFGFB010000193.1 GCA_016931315.1 Anaerolineae bacterium | reverse complement strand
GTCGGTCAGTTCGCCGAAGATGCGCGTTTCCAGGTACGCGGCGGCAACGGCACGCTTTGGCTCACGGATGACGCACTCTGGATCACGGTTGTGGAGCGGTCAGCCATCAGCGACCAGCGGTCAGCGCGCTCTGGACTTTCCCCGGCGTTCCCATTCGACCGCGATCCAGAATCCGAAATCGAAAATCGCCGGGGGGTGAACTTGCGCCTGAGTTTCCCCAACGCCAACCCACATCCCCGCCTGGAGCCTTTCGACCGCCTGGAAACCACCGTCTCCTACTTCCTGGGCAATGACCCCGATGGTTGGCGACCCGCCGTGCCCGTGTGGGGCGGTGTGCGCTATGTAGACCTCTACCCCGGCATTGATCTGGAAGTGACCAGCGAAGGCGGACAATTCGTGCAACGCCTGCACGTCCAGCCTGGTGCGGATTTGAGCCAGGTAAAGGTGCGCGTGGAAGGGGCTGAGGCTGTCGAATTGGCCGGAACTGAGAGTTTGCGCCTGAGTACCGCTGTGGGCGATTACATCTTGCCGCTGCTGACAGTTGCGGATACTACGTTAGATGCTCATCCTGCAGTTTCCGCTGTGAAAGTTACTACATTTGACATTGCTGCGCCGCTCATCCTGTCACCCCGTCATCTTGCCGCTCCGTCATCCGCATTCCAAAATCAAGACAGTTCTTCACACTTACTCTATGGGACTTTTCTCGGTGGGAGCGGTAGTGACTTTGGTGGCGGCATTGCCGTAGACGGGGCGGGCGCGGCCTACGTCACGGGCGTAACCTGGTCCTCCGACTTTCCCACCACGCCAGGTGCCTTCGACACCGACTACAATGGCGACTACGACGCCTTCGTGGTCAAAGTAGCCCGCGACGGTAGCGACCTGGCCTACACCGCCTTTCTAGGTGGGAGCCGCTATGACAAGGGTTATGGCATTGCGGTGAACGGGAGTGGAGAAGCCTACGTCGTAGGTGAGACTCGTTCCGCCAACTTCTCAACAACGCCGAGCGCCTTCGACACCACCTACAATGGTGAGTACGACGCCTTTGTGGTCAAGGTGGCCTCCGACGGCAGTGTCCTGGCCTACAGTACCTTCCTCGGCGCGAGTTACGACGATTATGGTTATGGCATTGCAGTGGATAGCAGCGGGGCGGCTTACGTCACGGGCCAGACCTTCCCCTCCAACTTTCCCACCACGCCGGGTGCCTTCGATACCACCCCCGATAACAGCCGCGACTCTTACGTGGTCAAATTGGCCCCCGACGGCAGCACCCTGGCGTACAGCACTTTCCTGGGTGGGAGTAACAAAGACTATGGCTATGGCATCGCGGTGGACGGGAAAGGGGCGGCCTACATCACGGGGGAGACCTGGTCCTCCGATTTTCCAACCACGCTGGGTGCCTTCGACACCACCTACAATGGCGGCTATTACGACGCCTATGTGGTCAAAGTGGCTCCTGACGGCAGTGCCCTGGCCTACGCCGCATTCCTGGGTGGGAGTCACGATGACGTCGGCATGGGTATCGCAGTGGACGGGAACGGAGCGGCCTACGTCACGGGAAACACCCCTTCCTTCGACTTCCCCACTACACCGGGCACTTTCGACGCCACTTACAATGGTAGGTTGGATGCCTTCGTAGTCAAAGTGGTTCCTGACGGCAGCACCCTGGCGTACAGCACTTTCCTGGGTGGCAGTAGCAATTATGATGTGGGCCGGAGTATCGCGGTGGCCGGGAGTGGGGCGGCCTACGTCACGGGGTGGACCGGCTCCTCCGATTTCCCGACCATACCGGACGCTTTCACCGCTACTCACAATGGCGGCATGGATGCCTTTGTGGTCAAAGTATCCCCAGACGGCAACGCCCTGGTTTATAGTACCTTTCTGGGCGGGCATTACGGAGACTATGGCTATGACATCGCGGTGGACAGAAACGGTGCGGTCTACGTCACGGGCTATACTAGCTCCTCCGACTTTCCTACCACGTCGGACGCTTTTGACATAGGCTACAATGGCGACGGGGATGCCTTTATGGTGAAACTGGATGTGGGCGGAACAAGCCCTGAGCCGGTTTCGCTAACCCTCTCTCTCGAAGATTGGATTCATCCCGCTGCCAACCTGCGGGTTGGAGTATGGCTGCACAGCGAAGCGCCGGAACCCATCACGTACACAGTGCGCGCTACGCTTTCCCAGGCAGGGCAAGCAGTAGATGTCCTCGAAAACCCGTTGATCGCCTCTGTGAGTAATGCGCCTTATCACTCTTTCGACTTTGGGTTGCGTGATGCCGGCCCTTATGAGGTGTTGGTGGAAGCATTGCGAGATGATAGCGTACTTGCCAGTGCAATAGGACACACAAAAGTCTTATCCTCAACCGACGCAGCGCAGGCGCTTACTGCGGCTGCGGAACTGACCCGCGCCGCGCATTGGGAGTTCAGCGAGGGACAAGAAAGCGTGGTTTGGGCCTACGGCGAAAGCGTTCCGGGCTTGGTGGCCGAGGCGGTTGACTTCCTCATGGGCAAATTGCTGGGCTTGATCCCCTGGGTGGGTGATGCAGTCGGTGCTTCTGCGGAAGAACTTACGGAGGTGCTCTACGAGATCAACAGCAAATTACAAAATCTGGAAGGATTCATCGAGGCGGCAAGCCGCCCTGACGTTGAGTATCGGGCGCACCAGGCAACCGATGCACACTTGAGCTTCGAGCGCCGGGATGTTAACGCAAATCGCCAGCAGTACGACGACTTTGTGATGTCCCACACTATAGTCTGGAGCCCTGACCATACAAGACTAACCAGCGAATACTGGAACATCATCAGCACTCGCGTAGAGGAAGAACGCTCCTTTGGCGTTGCAGCGCCGGCCTCGCTGTTTATGCAGTTATCATTGAAAGAACGGGAGACTGCCCTCTTGGTCCATAAAGGTATAGGAGCCATATTCGGCACGTTGGCCGTGCTGGCTTGTTTAGCAGTTATGTTTGTGGTCATTGTGAAAGCTCTGGCAGTAACTTGGGGTACAGCTATACCCGGCATCATCAAAAGTCTGGCAGCGCTCAAGCCTATGTTGAGCGGATTGAAATCAATCACGGCGATACTCTTGGTCCTGCTTGCCATTGAGATGGATTTGCAGTTGGATATGACAGTAGCTCCAGCCATCACAAAGCGCCATCAAGAAGCGTTGACCGAATTGCGCTCCCTGGATCAATATTCAGGACAGCAAGGTGGGGGCGAACTAGAGTTACAAGTGCAGATAGCCGGCAACAGCGTCACACTGTCTACCTTCCTCACGGCTGAAAACCTCCCTGCTGATACACGGTTGCAAACAAAGCTGTATAGTGCTGATGGGCGGTTGCTGCAGCTTCAAACCTATTCACCCGCGATGGCTACCGGAGCGCGGGACATGACGGCACAGCTACCGGCGGGAACTTATCGTGCAGTTACCTCAGCGCCTGTCATCGGCGATTGGGGAAATTCGGCTCAAGTCAGCACATTTGAAGTCGCAGCTCCACAGGTAGCCCTTGACCTTGCGTTGGTCGCTTCACGCTTGGAGATTAGCCAAACCCTTCAGGCAAATCTCTGGGTAACCAATACCGATACGCTCACCGGAACCGGCTCACTCGCCCTGCTCGTCGAGGCCAGTGATGGCGACAATGGCGATGCCTGGCTGGTGGATCTCGATGCTGGGGCGCAGCAGCAATTTGAACTCGCGTTTGTGCCACCAGCGGCAGGTAGTTACGTCCTGCGCGCGCGGCTTTTCGGCGCTGATGGCGCGCTTCTGGCCCTCCGAGAGACCGGCTATGTGGTCGGCGACGGGCCGGCGCTTGCCATAGAACCTGACACTGCTGCTACCTGGAACCCGGGAGAGTCGGTTACGGTGCAGGTTGCGCTCTCCAATGCCGGAAATGAATCTGCAAGCGGTGTGTTGGACATTGTCACGCTGGATCGTGAATCTCACCAGGCGCTTTACACCACCACGCTTACCATCGACCTGCTCCCCGACGCAACGGAGACCTACACCGTCACCGCATTAACCGACGCACAGCCCGGACGCTACAGTATCAATCTGTTACTGGATGATGAGGGGTATATGAGCCTTCCCTTTGTGGTCGCAGCGGAGAATACTTTGCTGGTCATTGCGGAACCCGAACCTCGCTACCAACTTGTGGGGCAAGAAGTTGCCATCGCTATCGAAGTGGTTGATATGATTTACACACATACGGACGCCACGATGGCGGGCTACGTGCTTGATCCTCTATTCGCGTCACATCCTCTTAGCATCTCCCATAACGGAGAAGGCTTATACTCAGTCAGTTACACACCTGACTTGTCCGGTACCTACGAAGTCTTCATCACAGCCACGCGAGAACATTGGCGCAGCGCAACAACGTCCGCGAACTTCATCGCGCAACAAGCTAGTTATCTGGCAGCAACAGTCAGCGGCAATCCGCAAGTTAGCCAATTGCGTCCGGTTACTCTCACCGTGCATAACGAGCATAGCCTGCCGGTGATAGACGCGCTGGTCACCGTCTCCGGCACTCAGGAGTACGTCACCCGCGTAACAAACGCTGCAGGAGAGGCTCTATTCCCACTTATGCCATCCAACGGAGCGCCCTACGAAGTGAAGATC
>JAFGFB010000192.1 GCA_016931315.1 Anaerolineae bacterium | reverse complement strand
TAGACCGCACGGATGGCCAATTTGGTTAACCGTGCGGTCTTTAGTTGGACAATCCTCGCCACCGCAAACTAACGATTCCGCAGTTTTTGCCACTCTCTGGATGAAAAACGGTCACCGGTTATCCCACCCAAAGAGTAGACCGCACGGCTGAAAAAGAGCGTCTCACTCAGCCACGCGTGCGACGGGCTCCTGCGCTACAAGAGCGCTACCAACCTGGGTCCGAACACCATTCGCGATGATCGTACGATCTTCGCAAAACTCCCGATCTATTTGAGAGGCATTCTGAGCGGAGCTGCAGCCTGAGCAACGCTCCGCACAGTCGAAGGAGCAGCAAAATCGCAGGATCCCGCGTTCGACGCGGTCACACGCGACCAACTCCTCGACTTTTTCGCCGGGCTGCACGACGAGTGCCTCAACGCGCACACCGATCGTTCGAGACTCTTGGCATGGGGCACGGGAGAGGGTTTCGTGCCGGACAACAGCGTACGGACGATTGAAGACAGAAGGAACGCCCGGTCTACTTCGGCAGGCTAACCTCGGAGGCGCTCTGGAAGCTGCTGCCCCCACGCCAGAAGGATGCGAAATCGGAAAAACTGGTGTCAATTTACACTCAGAAATCGCTCTTCCGCGAATCCCGTGAAAGCGAGACATCAGACTAACCCTATCACTCGCTGGCACAGAAGATCAAACTGGCAACTCCATACATCTGGAGCTTGATCAGAAGCGCTGCGTCTCCTCCGATATCGGGGGCGAGTTCTGAGTGGCCTACGGCATCTGGGCGGGCTTTGTTGCGTGGACGGGGCAGCAGACGGGGTGGTAACCATTGCCGTGCCTCTCGCCGCCGCCGGCGGGGACACCCTTGCCGACGGTGACACCGGGCTGGTGGAACCCGCCGCTCATGGTGCCCACGTAGGAGGGATGGTGAGGCCTCCAGACCAAGCCTCCCCCGAAGATAGCCGGACCACTTGCTCAGCATCGCGCGATAGCCAACATCCCCGGTGGGCGAAATGCTGCACGGGTAACTCTGAGCTTGACGGTTAGTACGCGGTGATTGCAGCGTTCGGACTGAGCTCAAAATTATGGCTTAGGCCTGTTTCGTGCTAATAGATACGTTCTCCAGGGCTCAAGTCGCCAAACCAGCGTTCGAAAGTTGTGTTGTAGAAAGCCCAAGCGGCCAGGTTGCCGAAACTCCAGTTTGCGTCAAAGGCCTGTTGAGGACAACCTGTCAGGCAGCGATAGCACCGGATGCATTTGTCTCCCAGGGTCGGATAAGGTTGCAGGGTAATGTTGTGTGTCGGACATTCGTAGACGCACCACTCGCATTGATTGCACCGCGCGGGATCAGGTTTGGGTGCTGGCAACATCAAGCGCAGAAAGCTATCCGTGCTGATTGCTGCTACCAGATCGTAGAATCCCTTTCCCGGCTTAAGTGCACTGGGATGGCTTTCGGCTACAGATCCTGGGCGACCAGCGCATACATGCTCGATGATGGCTGTGGCAAAACGCCGCGCTCGGGCAAAATCCGCAGCGTTAGGGCGATCGGGCATCCGACCATGGAGACACGGGGCGGGATGATGTAACTCCCCGCGGGTGAGAAAGCCTCCCACTACATCAACCCCCTTGTCTTGTAGCAAGCGAGTCAGGTCGTGAAGCACTCGCCCGGGCGCAGCGCCGGAAGTTGCAAAGACAAAGGCACGTTTTTTGTCCAGAGATGGCAAGCTCTGCAGGAATGCCTTAATGGGTGTGGGTGCCTGGCTAGAGAAGCAGGGCGTTCCAACACCCAGCAAGTCACCTGTGACTGCGTCTTGTGGAGTTGCCTTCTTTAGCGAAATAAGCTGTGTTGCATGCCCAGTTTCTCGGAACACCTCGGCCATCGTCTCAGCAATTCGACGGGTATTACCTGTTTGAGAAAAGTAGATCAGTGTTACATCCATAGTATACCTCCGGGTGTTACATGGTGTGCGGTCGCTACCGAGTCATGGCAACAGTTGCCACTCGCGCGCGCGGGTTACGGCTTGGGTGCGATTGCTTACATCGAGTTTGACGTAGAGGCGATTGAGATACCACTTGACCGTGCCTACCCCGATGTAGAGCGTTTGCCCGATTTCCTGATTGGATAGCCCGTTTGCCAAAAGCTCCAGGATTTCAAGCTCGCGCTCACTAAGGATTTCACCGTGGGGGAGCGCAGAAGCCGGCGGCGAGGGAGCGTTCACCATCTTCAGCACTGCATCCACAAAGGCCGGGGCTTGTGCTCGCACCTGTGGCAGCAACTCCAGCAACGACTGCCCCTCATCTACAAAGACACGCAGGTAGCCTTCGGGCGCAGCCAATTCTAGCGCCTGCCTCAACCACGTCAGCGCAGCGGCGGCATCTCCCTGCGCGTGATGATATAGTCCCAGTAGGAGTTGCGCCTGGAGACAAGTCTGCATCCGTCCGGCAACCGTAGCCCGCTCCAGAATCGAGTGCAGAATGCCCGGTACAAGCGCTAATTCGTTGGAGGAGAGCAGTATCCGCGCCAGAGTCAGCTCCTCAAACTCGCGCAGCGGCGCAACGCGAGCGGCGCGGTAAGCCGTAGCCCACTGCACTGCAGCTTCGTGCTGACCGAGGAAGTGCTGAAAGCGGGCCAGATGTGCGCGGGCCAATTGTGCCCCACGGGGCACACCAATTGCCTGGATGATAGATAGCGCTTCGTCTATCACTGCTTGCATTCCGGCCAAATCGCCCTGGTAAGCGTGCAACCGTCCCAATGCCGCTAATCCGACGAGCAGGTCATCCAACAAGCCTCCCTGACGGGCAAGGGCGATGCCATCCTGCAAATAAGTCGCGGCAGTGGAAAGGTCGTTTCGTTCTATCGCAATCACGCCCAGGATAGCCCAAGCCAACCCAAGCGGCGGTAGGCGCGCGCCTTCGGCTAGTTGCAGAGCTGCATGGCAAGTCTGGGTCGCCCGGGTTAGCTGGCCCTGGCCGATCTGCAGTTGCGCTGCAGCGCATAGGCCATGCACATCCAGGAACATAATGCCCGCAGCGCGCGCTGCGGCGCTGGATTGCAGGTAGTTTTCCACCGCCAGCGCGATCTGGTCGGCAATTTCATGGGCGAGACCGAGGCTGAAAAAGGCGTGGGCATGTGCCAGATGATTTTTGCGCGGAATGCGAGCTTGAGCGGGGGCAATCAGGGCAATAGCTTGTTGGAAGTCGCCGCGCACGGCGGCGATCGCGCCGCGATAGAGCGCGATCATTGCCAACAGCACCTCATGCTCGTGGGTGGTAGTCTGAGATTGTAGACCAGCTTCTGTTTGTGCCAATTGTGCTTCGGCGTCCTCAAAACGTCCCCGGAGATAGAGCACGCGTGCAGCGTGCAACCCCAAGTGTGGGCGGCTATGAATGACGACAGGCGGTAGGGCCTCCAGCCAAGCGGCTAATTGCATCAAGTTGCCCTCTGACCAGGTAGCATCCAGTCCCAGGGCACGTTCAATAATATCCGCGGCAAAGTTGTGATCCCCGCTGGCCAGCGCATAGCGCACAGCTTCGGGGATCAGGTTGTTGGCTGCATGCCAGGCGGCGGCTTTCTGGTAAAGAGTGGTCTGTTCAGGTTGGGTGAGCAGGTTACGCAAGTAATCGGCGAATAGATGATGATACCTGTACCACTGGCGTTCATCATCGAGGGGGATAATGAACAGATGGGCCTGCTCGAGCTGGGCGATCACTGTCCGCGCATCGTCTCGCCCGGTGAGTATGTTGCACAATTCAGCATTGAAACAATCAAGGACACTGGTTTGGGATAGGAAGGCGCGCAGTTCCGCACCTTGCTGTTGCAGAACCTCCCCGGCTAGATAGTCAATCACATAGCGATGGCTGCCGCTGAACATTTGGATGAAGCCTGCGGGGTCGGTGCGCCCCTGGAGCGAGAGGGCCGCGAGTTGCAGCCCTGCAATCCAACCCTCGGTGCGTTGTTCCAGGGTGGCAATCCACTCTGGGAGCAGTGTCAGCCCCATCGTTTGCGTGAGGAAAGCCGCAGCTTCGGCCTCGGTGAAACGCAAGTCGTGGGCACGCAGCTCGAGCAGCTGGCCGCGCGCACGCAACCGCGCGAGGGGCAGCGTTGGGTCACTGCGGCTGGTGATGATGAGGTGCAAGTTCGGCGGCTGATGGTCAAGCAAGAAAGTCAGCAACGCTTCGATACCTGTGTGTGTGATGACGTGGTAGTCATCCAGGGTCAGAATAATGGGGCAGGCAGCTGCGGCAATTTCGTTGACGATGCCCGCAAGCACTTCTTCAAAGGAAGCGGGAGCGCCAAGCTCCAGCAGTGATGCAGCCTCGCGGCCCACATCAGGGAGCGCGCTTTGCAGCGCGGCGACGAGGTAGCGCAGGAATCGCACCGGGTCGTTATCGGCTTCATCAAGAGCCAGCCAGCTCGATTTCAGATTGTGAATTGTGGATTGTGGATCCCTTCCAAAATCCAAGATCGAAAATCCAAAATCGGCAATCAAGGTAGTTTTGCCAAAACCGGCGGGAGCGGCGATGAGCGTCAGTTTGCGCGCGAACGCCTGCCCCGTCCACAGCCCGGCAAAGAGCTGCTTGCGTAGGCGCTCGCGGGGCACCAGGTCGGGGCGCGGCGTGGGGCGGTAGAGTTTAGTTTGTAATAGCGTTGCGGTCATTGGGCTTTACCGTTGCGCTTTATGTTTGGACAACCACATTATACCAGCTTCAGGCACATTCCGAAGTCAGTGGTAGTGTATACAATTCGGTGGAAATTTGGAGAAAGAGCGGACTCGATGTAAGCTAGTGCAAGCACAGACAAGAATCTCGGCATAGTGGTATGATAGGTGGCATGAGAACACCACTATATGTCCGAGAATTAACACCCGAAGAGCAACAGGCTGTCGAAGCAGGCTTGCGCAGCAAAGATCTGTTCC
>JAFGFB010000191.1 GCA_016931315.1 Anaerolineae bacterium | reverse complement strand
CCGCTTGCGCGTAGAGGACGCCGCCGAGCACACCGCCCAAAGCAATCAACCCAATCCCGCCGAGATACACCGGCGTCGGATGCGCCAACGCCCACCGGCGGGCGCGCTCGCTCGCGAGCGGGCGATACCCCAGGCGCGCTTCGAGCTGTGTGAGTCCCGCATCGAGCAGGTAGTAGCCGACGTGCGCCGTCGCCGGTTGTGTCAGCGCCAGCTCTATCGCCAGACCCGCGACGGATTGCTCGTTCTGGTCCGTGGCGTGCGCCAGCTTTTCGACCACCTTACGATAGCGGTCGCGCGTTTCCGGGTCCATTTTGGCATAAATGCGCGCCGGGTCTTCGCGTAGAATGTGTTCGACCTGGCTGACGCTTTCAAAAAAGTCTTGCCAATCCTGGATAGCCAGCATACGCAGGCTCGTGATACAGCTGGCAACTGTCTCATCCCCGGTGATCGCATGGGGTAAGGTCAGCGTGGGGAGCGCATAGGTCCGGGTCAAATCGGTGATACGACTGACGCTTTGGGCCAGAAATTCGACCAACCCCAGGCGGAGCATCACGGGCAGCGCCCATAACTCGCCCGTTGTCAGCGGCGCTAGGGTCTGATAAAGTCGCACAAAGCGGGTGATGGACCCCATATTGAGCTGCACTTTGCACATCACGATCAATCTTTGCGCAATAGCATAGACGCGCGGATAATTCTGTAACAGTCCTCTATCGCATTTCGGCAGTTGGCGATAGAAACCGGCAGGCATATCCTCGCGGATTTGACGGCAGATTTGCTGGACCAGATAGGAGTTATCCGGTAGCCATTCGGCAGCCGCGGAGAGCGATTGCGGGTTGGATTTAGATTGCAACTGCCGCGTTGCTTCGCGAAACAGCTCCTCTTGGGCCTGTAGATACTTAGGGAGCGGAAAGGACGAGTCGGCCATGCGTTATGGTCCTCCGAGTTCGCCGTTAGCCGCTGCGCTTGGGGCAGGTACAGTTTGAGCTTGCTGACTATCTTGTATGATGATGAGCGGCGTTGTGCCATATGCTATCAAATTGCTGACCACATCGCCATAAAGCGCGCCGGTCAGATCGGAGCGACCGTGCGCGCTGAGCAGCACCAGGTCGATTTTTTCTTGCTCGATCAATTCGTGCAGCGTTGCCGCGGGGTGCTCGCTGACGAGGACACGCGTTTCGACTTTTCCGGCAATTTGCGCTTGTAGTTGCTTCAGATACTGGGTCGCTTCGATCTGATTGCGCGCCACAAGCTGTTCAGCCAACTCGACATCCTCGCGACTGGGCAGCGTTCTCCGGGGCATGGCAGGCTTTTGAACGATGTGCGCCAACACAACCTGCGCATCGTGCGCACGCGCCAGAGTGGCGGCGACGGGCAGGATTGTCTCGGCGCGTTGGGTGCCATCTACCGGCGCCAGGATGCATTGATAGCGCAAGTCAATCACGTCCGATGCTACGGATTGAGCCGCACGCACGATCATCACCGAAGTGTGCGCGCGCAAAACAATCTTCTGCACAACGCTACTCACGCCCCAGTCGCTCAAGCCGCTTTGCCCATGACTGCTTAAGATGATCAGTTGGGGCGTGTGGGCGTCGGCAAAGCCGAGGATTTGTTCAGTCGCAAATCCCTCGAGGATGCAAGTTTCGGTGCGCAAGCCAACCTCTTGCAGGCGCAGATCTAGCTCGCGCAAATACGTTTGCGCTTCTACTTTACGGATTTGCCAATTGAGCGGGTCCGTCGCCCGCCGCCCACGCGCTTCGCGCAGTGTATCCAGTACACTCAATAGCGTGACTTGAGATGCAAACGCATGCGCAATGGCAATGGTATGTGGCAAGACACACTCGGCGAGCGCCGAGCGGTCTAAAGGAAGAAGGATTTGGTTAAACATGAGCTCGCCTCATTTTGATGCGTTGACTCCCATGAAATCGATGAATCCGCGCCGCACATCACCAGCGTTCAACTGCACGCGCACTCGGTCGCCAATATCCAGGCCGACGAAGCCGCTGACTAGTTTCTCTTCAACTGGCACCGCGAGCAGTCGCACCCAGGTACCTTTGTCCGGCGCACCGGTGACGATGGCATCAAACTGTTCGCCGATACGCGATACGAGGAGCAGCGCGACCGCGGATTTGCCGACCTGCCGCTCCACTTTGTTGGCGGCATCCTCTTGTGCGGTGAGATGGTGCACCAGCAAGCAACAGGCCCTGGGCGAGCCAAACTGGGCTCCTGGACACATGCCAAAGCATTGGACGAATTGCGACAGTCGCGCGGACGGTGGCACTTGATTCCAAGGAGTAAATACTTCGGTCTTCAGGCGATTGGATTCAAACCGACCCTAGCTTCAAGAGTTGCCGCTTATACCTACATTTGAGTGCGGTTTCCGTACGTCAGCAGTTAATTAAGTAGAAAAGTTACCGCGATACTGACTTGCCGAGCGTGGAAGTCATTCACCAACGGCTCAACGCCCCGGGCTGTACCTGGCAAGCAGTAAAAAACCGACCCGTCTCTGGTGAGTATCATAACACGGGTAAAGCGCGTGCTATGATACTCGCTTTTTGAAAGGCACCCCATCAATGCGCCGTGCTCTGAACGCCGTCCTTGTCCAGCGTGGTGATCCCCTCGCGCAGGGCATAGAGCGCGGCCTGTACCCGATTTGCCAGGTACAGTTTGCTCATGACATTGCTCACGTGGGTGCGCACGGTTGGGTCACTGATGTGCAGTTTCCGGGCAATATCCTGATTGCTCAGGCCTTGCGCTACCAGGCGCAGGACCTCGACTTCGCGGTCGGTCAACGGGTCGGGCGTCGGGGGCCGATCCGGCGGATGGGCGATCTCTTGCAACACTTTACGGGCGATAACCGGATGCAGCGACGATTCCCCACGATAGATTTGCCGAATAGCCTGGATGAGGTCATCCGGCGCGGATTCTTTGAGCAGGTAGCCCTGTGCCCCCGCCTTGATGGCTGGGAGCACTTTGTCATCGGTGGCAAAGCTGGTCATCACGAGGATGCGGCTCTCTGGCTGACGTGCCCGGATCTGGCGGGTAGCTTCGATGCCGTCAAGCCGGGGCATGCCCAAGTCCATCAGGATCACGTCCGGGTTGAGCCGGAAGGCCAGGGCGACGGCTTCCAGCCCATCGGCGGCCTCCCCAATGACCTCCAGGCCGGCAATCTCCGCGAGCAAGGCGCGGATGCCTTTTCGGACAATGGTGTGGTCGTCCACAATCAGGACGCGGATGGTCTGGTTCATAGGATCTCCTCATTTTCAATGGTGACCTGCACCGTTACGGTGGTGCCTTGCCCTGGATGGCTATCTACGGTGACCTGCCCGCCGATCTTGGCGGCGCGCGCGGCGAAACTGTGTAATCCCATTCCCCCACCGTGCTCGATACTTTGCAGATCGAAACCGGCACCGTCATCGTGGATTTGCAGGGACACGGTCTTCTCGTCGAAGCGCACTTTGAGCGTCACATGCTGCGCCTGAGCGTGTTTCATGATGTTGTTGAGCGCCTCTTGTGCGATACGGTAGAGTTCTTGCTCGATAGCGATCGGCAGGCGGCGTTCGCCCTCGACTTCCAGCTCGGCACGCACCCCAGCACGCGCCTCCACCGCCGCCAGCCGGATGCGCAAGGCGGTGATTAAGCCGTCCTGTTCTAGCGCGGGCGGGTGCAACTCAAAAATTAGCAGCCGCATGTCGACCATCGCGTTCCGCGAGGTCTCGCGCAATTCGTGCAGGTGGTCTAAGGTCACGCCCTGTTTGCCGGACTCCAGAGCCAACCCTGCCGCATCGGCGTAGAGCGCCATGCTATAGAGCGATTGCACCACCGAATCGTGCAGCTCCCGCGCCAACCGCTGCCGCTCTTCCAGCACCGCCAGTTGCCCGGCTTGTTTATTGAGCCGGGCATGTTCGATGTTGATGGCGGCCTGATTGGCAAAGAGGCTCACGATGCGGATGTCGTCTTGCACAAAGCCACCGGGCTTATCTATTGCTTCCAACACGCCGATGACACCGTCATTCGCGTGCAGCGGCACGGACAAAAACGCCGTAGGGCGTTTCCCTTGTAGATATTCGCAGGATTCGCCGGCGGGCGCGTTAGTCAAAAAAGGTTCATTCTCTCGCACTGCAATGCCGGCTAACGATCCGGCGATGGGGATCCGCTCAAAGAACGCAGGTTCTGCCCCGTTGCTGTAAGCCACGCGCAACCAGACACCATCTTCGATGAGCAGCACCGCGCTCCCGGTAGCACCGGTGAGGTGTTGGGCCTCGGCGCACACGATTTCCAGCACTTCCTCCGGGCTCATCTTGTTGAGCAATGCGGTGGCGACCCGTTGCAGACCCTGGCTTTCGGCCAGATGTTGGCGCGTCTCGGCATACAGCCGGGCGTTATCCACTGCCAGAGCTACCGAGTTCGCAATGCCCCAGACCAGCTCGATCTCGTCGGAGGTGAAATGGCGGTAATCGCTGGAGGTGCTAAGCAGCGCCATTCCCAACACTTTGGCGCTCACGCGGATGGGCACAGCCAATACCGATTTGATGTTCCAGGTTCGCGCCATCTCCTGACTGAGCTTAGAATCCGCCGCTGCATCGTACCAGACCGCCGGCGACTGCCGTGCGAGCGCCTCCCCTATCAGTGTATTCACCACCGGATCCAGCTGCGGCTCACGCAGACCCAGGTGACCGGCTTCGGTCGCAGGCCCGCGTAGCACGCGCGGCACAAGCACACCGCTTTCTGCATCCAGCAGATAGATACCGCAGTACGGCACATCCACCGCCGCGATCAGGGCATCTGCCACCCGTTCCAGCACCTGATCCGGTTCCAGCGCGCTGCTGGTGGTCTGAGCGGTGTGCAGCATCAGGGCAATATGCTGCTGCGCCCTGATGAGATCGGCGTTGAAAGTGGCTGAGGCACCCAGAAGTTGTTTGTGTTCCCAGCCCAGCGTTGCCAGCATCTGAGCCAGCTGGATTTGCGCCGTCATAATCACCCGTAGCCGGTCTTCAGCAATGATGGGTACCTGTTGGAGCGCCGCCAGGTAAGCCTCTGCGTCAATCCCCAGCGCTGGCGCTTGTTGGCGGAAAAACGCTGCATCGGGCGGCGCGTGCAAGAATTGGCCCATGACCAGGGTAGCGATAGGCTCGTCTTTCACCAGCACCGGCATGGCGCAGTTTAGCAGCCCTTGTGGGCACGGGTGTACTGTAATGTCGCCTGCGCGCAAATGGCTGAAGAGGTAATCATCACTATGGGGGCAGCGCCCCGCGGCTTCCGGCGGCAGGGCGTGAAAGCGCGTGCAGAGTTCCTGCCAGCCTACAACACAAAGCACCTGGCGCTCCATATCCAGCAACGCGGTAGGCACGCCAGCAACACTATACCACGACTGCATCACTTTCTGAAAGCCGGGAAGATCCACCAGCTCGGCAAAGCGATATTGCATCGGTCACTCCTCTCACTGATGCTGACCGGGCGCAAGTGCAAGCGGCGCCGGCATCCACGACCCATAGGCACACGTCATAGCTCTTATTATAGATCAAACCGGGCAATTTCGGCTCAACGCTGCGTGTAGATTTATCTCCACAATTGGCGGAATGTTTAGGGTCTGCAAAAGGTTAACTTTCCTCTCTGCGCCTCTACCAAAACAGGTACTGAAACCATCTCTCTAGAAACGCAGAGAGCAGATTCAGGGATGGTCCGCGCTATCTGATGTGAAGGTCTCATAGTCTCAATTTATCATTTGCCTCATGAGGCGTTCTGGTCTCAACGCGTGGCGTAAGCTTCTCGCCACGTTTGGTGGAACTTGCTCACGCTCAGATCATCTGGATGTGGAGCTGGAAATCCATGCTGCACCGATGACACCCCGCACATTGCGGAGTATGCTATAGGTATTCAGTGGGCGAAAGCCCGGGCGTTCAACAAGGCTGGTCGGGGAGCGGTGTTTCAGGAGCTCTACGCGGCTTCCCTGGAGTTATACAGATCAATAGAGGAGATCCACTATGAACATAGATGAGCAATCCACACCGGTCGAGACCTCTTGGTTGCGGCGGCTTTTGGGTCACACCCTCCTGCTGCTGCTTGTGTTTTTGCTTGGCTTCATTCCCATGTGGGAGAAGTCTCGCAAAGCCCGATCTAGACTGGCTAGAACCAGGAAGCAATTGCGCCTGGCGCGAACCAGGAACAGCCTGGCCTCTGCAACCATTGACGCATTTCTAGGCAATTACGAGTCAGCCCGCCAGTCTGCCGGCGATTTTTTCACTGCTGTAAGGGTTGAGATTGACAAACGGGAGTACTCGGCTCTCTCCTTAGTGCAAAGAGAGAGCGTTGTCCTGCTGCTTAACCAACGTGATGCGATGATCACGTTGCTCGCGCGTAGCGACCCCAATGCTGCAGCGCAGTTACTTGATTTATACAGCGCCTATCGCGAGATTGTGAACTGAATGATGGGGCTGCCCGAAGAAATCAGGGCAGGCGTCATTCACCAGGAAAACAGAGGAGGTTTCTCATGTCAGAGCAAAATCGGAGCCGTGCAATATTCCCTAAACGGATGCTTACCCAACTTGTCATACTCGTCGTCTTAGTCTCGCTTGCCAGGCTTCCTTCCGCAGCCATATCGGAGGCCGCGGCTGTGATTGCGGCCGTTCCCCCAAGCCTGGGTGGAGCGGATAGCTTTGCGGTTTTGGCAGCCACGGCAGTCACCAACGTCCCTATGTCTGCTATCACTGGAAATGTGGGGTTGAGTCCAGCCGCCGGCACGTACTATGCCGGATTAGCCGCAGCAGAAGTAACAGGCACGATCTATGCCGTTGATGCGACCGGCCCAGCCGGTTCAGTCCCTGACCCCGGTTTGTTGACGACCGCTAAAACCGACCTGAACGATGCGTACGATGCACTGGTCGCTCAAGCATGCACTGTCACCTATCCAGGGGGCAGCAAGGAATTAGGCGGGATCCCCCCCCTTGTGCCGGGCGTTTACTGTGCGGATGCCTTTACGTTGCAGGGAGTGCTCACCCTCGATGGCGCCGATACGGATGTCTGGGTTTTCAAATCAGCAACCACGCTCATCACCTCGGGCGATGCTGAGGTTGTCCTTGCCACTGGCGGTGCACCCTGCGAAGTATGGTGGCAGATCGGCAGCTCCGCAAGTCTTGGCACGAACACTGCATTAGCGGGAAATATCCTCGCGTTGACGAGCATCAGTTTAGCGACCGGTGCGAACCTGGATGGTCGAGCGCTGGCGCGCACCGGCGCAGTGACGATGCAGCAAAACGCGATCTCTCTCCCCATCTGCGAATCCTCAGCGGTGGAATTGCTTTTCTTCAACGCGACCGGTGCGAACGTCAATGACACTGGTGTCAGCCGTAATGGAATCATCATGGTTGTGATGGTTAGTGTGCTGCTCTTGCTACTCGTGGTTATCATCAGCATCCTGGTAAGGGCAAGATTGAGGGCGGCGCTTTAGTAGTGGAAACGGTGCAGCGATGCGTAGGGAGGGAGCTTCACGTGCAAGCGGGCACGTAAACGCTCCTTAGAAAATTAACTACGGAATACACAGAATACACGGGAAATGAAGGGTATTTTTTATGTTTTCGTAGGACGGGGCAGACCCCGCCCTACGAAAATCACTTTTGCAGAGCCGCGGAGGAGTGCGGCACCGATGACAACCTGTGCGCGGGGGTGATCTGCTGATAGATCAGGAGATATGGAGCGGAAAATGGCAGCGAGACTAAAGTCAATATTCCTGCTAGGGATCATCATCCTGCTGATGATGGTTGTGTTTGGGTGTGAGACATCATCGACGTCCCTGCCCTCGATGGACGCCACGCTGCTGGACGGCACCTCCCAAGCCCTCGCGCTGGAACGTTACGCTACGCAGAGCGCGGCGGAGGTTTATGCCATCGCGGCGCATCAGGCCACCGCCACTGCTCTAGCAGAGAATTACCAGATCATCCTCAACGCGGATCAGGCAGCGCTGGAACAACAACGCCTGGCGGAGGCTCAACAGGATGCCGCCGCCGCCGCGCAAGCCCAGGCGGCGATGGATGCCATCGTTGCGACGGCGACCGAACGGGCGTATCAGGCTACGGCAACCCAGCAGACGCGCGATTGGGAAGCGACAGCGACCGCACTGCAAACCACCGCGACCCAACAGGCGCTGGCTTTCGCGGCAACCGCAACCCAGCTAGCCTGGGAGTACAAAACTACTGCCACGGCTGAAAGTATCCAGGCTACTCAGGCAGTGCTCTGGGCGGAGGCGACCCGCCAGGCTCGCCAAGAGCAAAAGAGCCTGGCGGTCTGGCGTAACTATGGCATCCCGATCGCGCTCCTGGTGTCGCTTGGCTGTAGCATACTCCTGGCCGCTAATGCCTTACGCCAGTTTACCCGGCGCACCAACCTCTACCAGTCTCAAGGCCTCCAGGATAGGCCCCCATTGGAGATAGCGTTGGAGACCCAGGAGGAGATGGCAGTGCAACTGACGCCCATTCTGCCCCCCATGCCTACTGCCACAGGGTTACGCAGTGTGCGCGTCTTGCGGCGACTCGAACAGGCACGGCGCGCAGGTTTCCTGTCTGATCCGCTATCGGACAGCCTCGAAGCAGCCTGGGAGCAGATTAGGAGTATGGACGATGAACGAGAGAACGCAAGCTGATGAAGTCGTGAGGTACTGGCAGCAGATTATCGGTACCCTGCGCCAGGAGGGCGCCCTTACCGGAAGTCCGCAGCAAGGCAATGAGATGGTGCCGGTGGCTGACGCTATTCTGCTACCTGACCGCTGCATCTTTGTGCTGGATATGCAGCAGTTAGCCAATGTCGCCAGCGCTGTATGGATGGATTCGGAGTTGTGGGCGCAGTGGCAGGTGGCGTTGGAAGGTCGGCGTGTGTTGGTTTCCACTGGCGGTGGGCTGGCGCTCACTGTGTCCCGTAAGCCGACCCGCCCGTTGCCGGCTAAGTGATCCCACTGACCAAAGGGCAGCATTATTGCTACAGTTCAACTCGCGCACACAACACTCGCGGCGGCCAAACTCAAACCACATTCATCTGCGCCCTTGCTGATTGCTCAAGCCGCAATCTAAGGGTTTGGAAAAGTATAACTTCCCGCACCAAGAGTAGGAAGGGACGCAAAGGATAGTTAAGGAACGTTATTCGTCAAGTGGGTTACGAGTCTTCCAAAGCGCAGTTCCACAAGAAAGGAAAAATCAGATGTTCCCTATTGGTGATGACAATAGTTCGCGCAGAACGGTTCCGCTGGTCACTTATGCTTTGCTCGCTTTGAACATCCTTTTCTTCTTCGTAGAGCTAAGTGGCGGTGACGCTTTTATCGAGCAGTGGGCTTTTGTCCCCAGTCGCTTCCTGGCTAATCCCGGCGGCGATTTCGTGACGCTCCTCACTTCTATGTTTATGCACGCCGGATGGGTGCACCTCATCGGCAACATGCTCTATCTGTGGATCTTTGGCGACAACGTGGAAGACCGTTTCGGACATATTAAGTTCCTGGCTTTCTATCTCCTCTGTGGTCTGGCGGCGACTTTCGCGCAGCTGGTGTTTAGTATGGACTCGAGCATACCGAATCTGGGCGCCTCGGGCGCAATCGCCGGGGTGCTCGGTGCTTACATTCTGCTGTTCCCACAGGGGAAGGTCAAGGTATTGATGGGTCGCAGCGTGGTGCCCATGCCGGCTCTGGTGGTAATTGGGCTGTGGATTGTGCTACAGCTTTTCAGCGGCATGGGTTCCATCGCCAGTACAGCGCAGACGGGCGGGGTGGCATACATGGCGCACATCGGCGGCTTCATCGCCGGCTTCGTCTTGACCTTTGTGTTGCGGGGAAGTCAAAAGGCACTGACGGCACGCTAAATCGTTACTTATTAAGGCGGTGAATCACAATGACTGACAAGTACCTTACGAACTTGCTGGGAGAGAATGAACAGATTGTCTTTGTTGCCCGGCAGCATTGGCTGATCCTGCTCGGGAAAATCCTGGCTAAGACTATGCTGGCTGCTGGACTGGCCGTCCTGATTTCCCTCATCTGGCGCACCTGGCAACCTCCTCCACTGGTATCCCTGGCTTACCTCTTGCTTATCTTGCCCTTACTGGGACTGCTGCGGGATGTGATCAACTAGGCGAGCTGCAAATACATCGTCACCGACTGGCGGGTGATTCAACTCTCGGGGGTAATCAGCAAAAAGGTGATGGACACCTCTTTGGAGAAGGTCAATGACGTTAAGATGGAACAGTCCTTTGTGGGACGGTTGTTGGGTTATGGGGACCTTGAAATTCTAACCGGCAGCGAGTCGGGAGTTGACCGGTTCATTTGTATGGAGCAGCCGGTCCGCTTCAAGACGGCGATGTTGAATGCCAAAGAACAACTGGCGCATGGTCAGGCTTCATCGGGGCAACGTTCAGTGGTAGATGTTGCTGGACCAATTGAGCAGTTGGATAGTTTGCGGCGCCAGGGACTATTGACGGAAGACGAATTCCAGCAGCAGAAAGTGCAAGCATTGATCAAACTGTAAATGGAAAATTCTGCCAAATAAGCTCGGGTCATCACGACGCCCGAATGAATGAAAGGACATCCTATGAGACCCAATGGGCATTCCCACCTCATAATTCTGCAAAACCTGGCTTACCGGGCGATGCTCGAACGCGGCTTGCTGCCCGAGTTTTCTGCTGCCGCGCTCGCTGAACTAGAGCGAATTGAGGCACCAGCTGTAACTCTGCGCAGTGAGTTAGTACGTGATCTGACACACCGGCTATGGGCTTCCATAGATAACAACGACTCCCGCGATCTCGATCAGCTTACCGTGGCCGAGTTACTGCCCGGCAATAAAGTCAAGCTCCTGGTGGCGATTGCGGATGTGGATGTGCTCGTCAAAAACGGCTCGGCTCTTGATGCGCACGCGCGCCACAATACGACCTCGGTGTATACCGCTGCCGGAGTTTTCCCCATGCTGCCGGAGAAACTATCAACCGATTTCACCTCACTCAACTTCAATGAGGAGCGCCTGGCTATCGTCGT
>JAFGFB010000190.1 GCA_016931315.1 Anaerolineae bacterium | reverse complement strand
GCGTCCATTTTTTCCTGGACGCCGGAATCGGTGGTCGCTTTGCTCCGACGAGTGGACGGCATGGTCGGAACCCGTGGACGAATTCATCGGTCTACGCACACATCCCCATTGTAGCAAAGTCTTAAGTGATTGACATGGCGTTTACAGGAGCCTCACCGCTATCTCACGCAAAACGAGCGTTGTTTGGAAACACAACGCCCGTTGTTGGGAAAGAAATAACACGATTATGCAGCTGAACCGGTGGCTTTGAGCAGCCGTAGACCCTCCAGGTACAGCATTTCGGGCAGTAACGCCCGATAGAGAGAACAGTAAGGGGAAACTGTGTTGCACATAAGTAACGGACAGCCCCCTGCACAGACATGGCGCCAGAGGCAGGTACGGCAAGTGGGTTTTGTATCTACCGGGGGATTGGAGAAACTGGTGTTCTCTGCGCGGATAGCGGCAAGAGGATCGTCAGTCCAAACGTCCGTGACCGACGCCTCCAACCGCATCTGGCAATGCGCAATTCGGCCGGCAGGATCAACAACCAGGTAATTGCGTCCCGCGCCACAAGGATAGGTGTGTGGGGCGGTGAATGTCGCCAGATCCAGCAACGCATCTATCCGGCGACCGGGATAGGTGGATGCCACAGCAAACGCGGCTCGCAACCCCTCTATCCAGCGTGCTTGCTCGGCGGGATTCTGAACTTGCGCAACGTCTTCCGGGGCACGGCTGAAATTGAGATGAAATGCGAGGTCGCGTTCTAGCGCGAAACGCACGGTATCCGCCAGGCCCGCGACATTCCGCCCGGTGACGGTGACAGAGAGATACAGTGCGACGTCCGCTGCCAGCGCCAGATCAAGGTTGCGCGCCATTGAATCGAACGAGCCGCGTCCATCGGCAAAGGGTCGTTGCACATCATGCCCCACGCCGATGCCATCAAGCGAGACCATCAGGCGCAAATTGTTACCTGCGAGCCAGTCCAACATCGAGCCGGTAAGCCGCGTGCCGTTGGAAAGTAGCGTGGCGCGCAAGTCAAGACCCGTGCCGGCAGCCAAGTCCTGGGCGTAACGGTGCAGAAAGGGGACCAAAGGCCAGACGAGCGTCGGCTCACCACCCGCATACTTGAGTTTGACGGCGCGATAGCCATGCGCCACTGCGGAGCGGAATACCGCCTCCACCGCCGCGATGCCCACGGCTTCGTCCATCGCGCGCGGCCCCTGGTGAACATAGCAGTAAGTGCAGCGAAGATTGCATGCCTCCGTGAGATGTAACCATGCGGTAAGGGTCTGTGGAGCGGGAAACTCTACGGGCGCGTCGAGTGGCGAAATTAACCCCAGCATCGCCAATTGCCGATCCATAGCATCTGTGAGGGTTTGAGGTCTGGCAAAACACTCCAAACGCGCCAGTGCAGACGCATCGAGCGCCGCGATGACGCCACGTCCAGTGGGGTTGAAGACCAGGGTTTGATGCTGCTGCAACGAGGCGCGGTAGAGGGTTTCGGGAAGCTGCCAGAGGTTAGGCGCTAGGGCTAAGGCAGAAGCGGGCAGAGCTTCGGCGCAGGCGCAATCGCAATCCGGAGTTGTCGAAGATCGCCATACTGATTCCGAAAGAGCTTCCGCTTCCACACATGCGCAATCTGAGTCCATGATCTGTCCCGGTGATGAGCACAACATAACAGGTGAGCCTGTTTCTTCAGCACAAGCGCAATCGGATTCGGGACGCAGGGTTGGGCTGGACCATAGGATATGCGAGAGTTCATCGATCATCGTGACAGAATCCCCCTATGGAGCGCGCCATTTCCAGCCAGATATCCTCGTGTCGCCCTGTAAACTCAAAACCGCATTTCTCAAAAACACGAACGGCGCGAGCGTTGTCGGCCCGAGTGGTCAAGGTAAGTCGGGAGATGCCTCGTTGGTTGGCCCAACCCAAAGCCTGCCTCACCATTTGTGTCCCCGCACCTTGATTACGATAGGGTTTCAACAACCCGATGCCCAATTCTGCCTCGCCGGGCACCTCAGTGGGGAACAGGCGACACCAGCCTACTGGCACAGCGCCATCAGCAGCGATGAGCAACAAATGCGCGTCATCGGGCGGTCCGTTCAGCGCGCGCTCCCAGGACGGGGTGGGCTCGAAGCGGGAGGTGCGCATCCAGCCTTCGGCGCAGATATTATCCATAACACTTACCAAGCTTTGATAGTCGTTACACTGATTGTTTCTGATTATGATTTTAATCGCCTGAAGACCTCATAGGGGCCATAAGTATTTTCCAGTTCACGCCAGAAACGACACTGTTCTTTATGCCAACCATAGTCAGATGCCGTCTTAGCTGCGCTTTCATATACAGTGAGTAGCTCTCGGTTGTTCAATCTCCGCAATCGGCTGTGTATAGTATTGAGCGCACGGCTGATGCCTTGACCGTCTGGAGCGATTAGCACATCATGTTCTAGTGCCAAAGCAAAGTAATGACCAGACTTCTCGAGCTCTGCGCGGTCCATAGCAACAACGCCCCTCAAAACATACCAGCGAGATATTTGTCCGAACATCCTGACCAGTGTGTTTTCACAAATGTCAGGCTTATGACCCGGCGTAATTAGATAGGCACTAAAGTAAGTGTGAATTTGCTCCTCCAATTCGGTGAGCAAAGATACTAATTGTTCATGATTTTTGGCGTAGTAGTAAGTCCAAGCTTTTCCCAAAGAGGCATCAAAGTATAAGAACCATAGCGGTATCTCTTGCGCAAGCATGCGGACCTGTTCCAAATAGTCAAGTGCGGTGATAGTACACATACCCCGTTTTTCTTCAGGAGATAAAAGACACCTTTGCCTTTCCGCAACTCCACAATGGTACAGAGCCTCAATTTTGCGCTCAAGCTCGCCAACTGTATCGAAGATGGCAAGTGCTTTCTGCGCTTCGCTCAACGCGTTTTCAAGCAAATCTCTTTTTTTCTGTTGATCCAAATCTGGATCTTCTGCCATAAAGCGATGAACATCGCTTAACATCAACAAAGCTAGCCCTTCCCCACGCTGAAATTCGATGTCGTGCGCCAATTTAAGAGCTCGTTCTGCAAAAGGTTCAGCTTCGCGATAATGGGCCCCCAACATCTCGACGCCCGACTTGGTGTTATAGGCTAAAACTAGAGGTATTCGGGTTCCAAGCTTCTTACGTAAGTTGAGCGCATCGTCAGCGTTGCGGCGTGCTTCATCAAAGCTACCGGTTAGCGCAAGCGCATAGGCATAATTCGTCAGTGTGTTTGCGTGCTCAGCCTCTATTTTTACATATCTCCAGTAAGGAAGGGCCTGTCTGTAAGCCTCTGAAGCTGCAACAAACTGTCCCTGCACACGACGCAAATAGCCCAGATTATTGTAGTTTCGCGCCAAAATAGCACATAAGCGCATTAATTGAAGGTCTGGATCCTGTAGTAAGTCTAGCAAAGCTCCGTTAGCGCAAACCAGTAGTTCTTGGGCCTTCTCATAGTCTCCCAGGTAAACGTGAGCCAATCCCTCCCATGTATCTAGTTCGGCGCGAATCAACTCAGTGCTACTTCCCGGAGAAATAGACAAATCTTCTTGAATGCGCTGTATTATAGCCAATGCTTCTCGGTTCTTTTCAGCTTCGACCAAACGTTTTACCCAGCGAATAGCTGCATCAGCAATTATGTCAATACGAAATAGACCATCAATTTCGCCCGCTTTGCCAGACGGATCTCGCTCGGCAAGAAAACTCAATAACTCGGAGCGTAATTGTTCATCCAGGCTCTGATCGTGGGTGGCAATCGCTTCTTCCGCGTAACGGAAATAGGTCTGGAAGCCTTCGACAGCATCCCCCCGTAACTGATAAAATAGATCTTCCACCAACGCATCTTCCAATCGCGCGCGCGCGGCGGCTGCCTGCGCCGGTTCAGGCAGCTCGAACTCGTTTTTGAAAAGTTCAGCGATGGCTTCGCGGGCCAGTTCAATTTGCGATTTGTAGTGCTCGCGAATGATATGGAAAACCTCTGCTCCTCGGTGAACCGCGGTTCGTTGTGCATTTCTTTGAATCAAATCATACATCTCATCGTGGAGGAAATAGCGGTCATCTGCAGGTCGGCGTTTAACAAAGGAGAGATCTTCTATCTTTTCCAACATAGCAGTAACTTCAGTTTCGCTCACATCGGCCACAGCAGCTAACAATTCTATAGTTCCACCTTTGCGCAGCCAACCTAATGCTTCAATGACCTTGTCAGCGGGGCGATAGGACTCCCAGATAACAGTAATCAAGTCGTTGCCTAGTTTCTGGCAAATGGCTTCACGTTCCTCAGTCGTGAGGGCGCAAGCTTCTTCTATCGAGCTACTAAACGGCAATGTGCCCGAGACTGCCAGATAATCAATTGAGAGAGCAAGCAAAATAGGGGCCACAACTGGCGGTTCAGCTTCCCGCAAGCAATGGAACATAATACGCTGATACTCTTCGGGCAAGAGCGTCCGGATTAGTTTCGCGACTTGTTTATCGTTTTCGTCACCTTGTTCAGAGCATCGGATAATGGCATCGAAATAGGTCAGCGCACTAGCTTCTGTGAAGCCCGGTAACACCATCGAGGTAAACTGCACATCATTACGCCCGACAGCAGCCAGTGCGTTGTTTACCCCCTGTTTCAAATCTTCTAAATAGGGACGCCCGGTAAGCAAAAGAACAAAGTTTTGCGCTCGGCTCAGAAACTGTTTGAATAGCCATTCTAACACAGCGGGACGCTCTTCAGTTAAGCCTAAGGATTTGGCCGCTAAATCCTCTTGACGATGTAGCTTTTCCACAGTGTCCAACACAACGACGATACGCTGCTTTTTGGCCAACATTTCCCAATCGGCGAAAAATGCTTCACTTAGTTCTTCGTATTGCGCAGGAAGAATTGAGCCGTGCTCGGCCAGACTTTGATTTAATTCCGAACGTTTTTGATCGTATTGCGGAAAATCACCGGGGAAAACATCTTGCACGCGCTCTAACAAGCCCTCCACAGTGCGGGCTCGAGTATGATACAAGTCCACTACATCTTGCGCCAGTCTCACTGAAATATTGGGTGGGGGATTCTTCAGTACATGCCTCACTAGGCGTGTCTTGCCCCGTCCTCCCTCGCCAGTGATGTAAATGACATGAGAATATGAAGAATCACAAATGGCGTCATGGATTTGCGCTAATTCGACTTCACGGCCTACTAATTCGGGAGTGGCGCGAGCACCAGTGTAAGTTTCAGTATAAGGCCCATTAAGGTTTTCCATACGCTGCTCCTTCTACATCACTGCGCAGATATTGCTGGACAGCTCTGTCCCATCTTTTGAAGTTGCCCGCTGTGATATGAACTTTCTGCTTCCCAACGCTCTCTGCTGCGTGTGAACTTCGCTACCCAATTATTATAGAGCTGTTCTGCCGCACACTGCAAGTCTTTCCAACGCTCAGGCCAAGTACTTTGCAGATATTGCTCCAATAACTTACGGGACATATCATGTACTACATAGCCACCCTGGTCCGCGTCCCAACGTGCAAAAGCCCAGCGGGTGAGTAGCTCACGCGCGTCGCGGGCCTGGGCATAGGTCCATTGCTCATACGTTCTATCTTTATAATAAGCCGCTAGCATAGTGGGAATGCGGCCTTCGTCGAAAGCATTGAGCACGCACAACGCCTCCAGATATTCACGCACTTGCTGACGTTGACCCTCTGGCACCGGCTCCAACATACCTTCGATAACCTCATTTAAGGCTTCAGCGGTTGCTTCAGGATGCAGAGCCAACAGGTAATTGGCGCCTGGGTTGCCGCCGCTAAGCCGATAAATCTTCTCTACCTTAGCAGCTTCAAGACTTTTCAATTGTTCAGCAGTTTCTTGAGATTCAAAGGGGTGGAGTTCTATGAGCTCGGCTTTGAATCGCAACTCCGGCGTCTTGAACGGATACGGTCGCCCGCGTCCGGCCATGACAATCAATACACGTGGCTCGATAGCCAGCGGACCTAGGACATAATCTTCCAGCGCAGCAAGCAGGTTCCAATCCGATTCGTAGACATGGTCTACGCACACGGCTAGGAGCTTGTTATGAAGTTGTGCGCGCGCGACTTCTATCACATTGCGACTGAGCTCCGGCACTGAGGTGCCGCGCGGCTCATACTCTAACAATTCTGCCAACTTCAGCAGAATTTTCCCAGCCGCTGCTGACGCGGCCGACTCAGCATTTCTTGTGTCTATAGGATAGTCCTTTAGATTCACTTTGAGGACGGTGAATCTGAATTCATCGCTCAGCAAGTCAGCTAGGCGACCTAATAGCCACGATTTGCCCACGGCACGCTCGCCGGTGAAAATAAGCGTGCGCCGCTGCACACTCTCGCGGTCACGAATTTTCTGGGCTATTCGCCGTGTAAGATCTAGCTGTTCCTCTCGTCCGACGAATTTATCACGTATGTACTCCGGCAATTTCATAACGGCATTCATCGCTTCCCCCTCTGAAAGCAAAAAATGGCCGCGCGCAAAATGGCGGCGACCGGCTTTCGATTTATATCCTATCGTCCAGTAGTGTAATTTTAGGACGTTGCGCTTGATACCAGCGCAACGCGCGCTGCACATCCACCTCTTGCAACAGGCCGATGCTATCAGCTGTGGTAACATGTTCCTGCAATACGCGCCGCGTCAGCACCAGCAGCTCGCGCGGCATGGGCAGCGCTTCCGCCGCGAGCCAGGCTTCGAGATCGCGCAACGCTGGCGAAGCGATAGCGTCGAGGCTATCAAAGGCGCCTTTAGAAGCAGCATCTACCCGGCGCCGCGTCACCTCGGCGAGCAATGGAACTGTCCACTTTAGCACGCTGGTTTGCTGTGAGGAAAACAGTTGCGGGAAACGGGCGCCCAGGGGCGTCTGCGTATCTAGCGGCAGGAAACCCTTAAGGTAGACATTCTGCTGGCGCCACCCTGCTGCCTGCTCCAATAGCGGCGCTAGGACATCCACCACGGCTTCCGGTGCCGCGCTGGTTTCGGGCGCGGCGTCCAGGCCATCCAGTAGAACGTATAAATTTTCGAATTGTAATATATCCAGCAGAACAAAATGCAATGCTTCCCAACGCGCCTGGGGCGCAGAGTGTTCTGCCATAACTGATAAATCCCCCCAACCATCACACCAAGCCAGTAATTGTTCTCTCTCAGGTGGATTAGGCAGCGCAAAAGCATGATCCAGGTCTAAAACGCGGCGTAAGAGCTGTAGATCGGTCGTTTGCCGGCACAGGTCGAGATAGTTCTTCAAAGTCCCCGGCAAACTCATCACCAGCGCGTGGTGGACTTCTTGGCGCGCAGGCGCGGAAAGACGCAACGTCCAATGGGGGCGATAGGCCAGCGCCAACAGCAAGGCTCTGGCTGTGACTTGCGCCAACGCAGCCAGGTGGTCTTCCAACGTGGGGGCAACGCTGCCCCAACTGAGAAACGGGGGCAAATAAGGGAGAGGAAAGGGGCGATTGGTCTCTTGTCCAATCCAACAGGCTTGCGTCACGCGGCAGCGGAGCGCAGTCTTGCCGCCGCCGGGCGGGGCAAAGACCCAGGCCAGGTCATTGCCCCAGAGACGCGCAAAAATCTCGTGCTCGACCAAATACTCACTCAGATGCGGGTCATCCGCCGCGTTGAGCGTATCGAAGGGGTCGAAGTGCAACCCTACACTGTTGAGCCACCAGAGCAACGAAGTAGCAGCGTCAAACGTTGATTCCATATTTTCGGCCAGGGCAAGTTCCCTTGGTGAGTCGGTGTTGAAGGAGCAATTAGAGTAGGTCGGAATTGTTCCTGACCAGGCAACGCAGCAAACATAACATGGCTTTGGCCTCCTCACAAACCCACGACTTTCCTATCAGTATACCAAAGCGGGGCTGTAGCGGCTGTTCAGGTAGTTTCCAACTGGGTTACACAAATCTCACAAGAACCTCACCAGCGCACATTGAGCACGACGCCGTGACCTCGTTTGCTCACCAGCAATACGGGCTGGGCCGGATCCGGCTCGATGGCGCGCCGCAGTCGCCACAGGCTAGTGTCAATCAGCCCTTCGTAATCTTTGGGACTGGCGTAATCCTTGTCTTCCGCAGTGCGGGGAATGCGCTCCAGTCCTAAATAGCACTGGTAATACAGCTCCCCTTTGCCAACGACTTCTCCGGCGTGTTGATACAGATAGCGTAACATCTCGTAGGACTTAGCGGGGAGGTCTTCAAGGTCAATTTCGCGCCCGCCGACCAGTACGCGCGTGCTCGTTTCATCCAGATAAATCCGGGGGGGGTGCTCGCGGCGCAGGCGCAGCCAAGTCTTGGCGTCGAGTGGTTGCCGTCCGTGCGCGGCGTAGTATTTAACCAACGGCGCGAGTTGGTCCAGCCAGGCGCGGGGCACGTCGCCGCCGGCTTTCTCCAGCCAGGGTAGGAATTCAGCGACCGGGCAGAGCTGCGCCAGGTCAAATTGCGGTTCGCCCAGCGCCAGGGCGACGCGACATTCGACCAATTGGCGCAATGCCGCCAGTTCCCATTGCAGGCGGACACTGTCCACACGGCGTCGGGCCAGCCCACCCGCGCGGCTCAACTCCGCTTCAAAGGTCAACGGCGCCCATAGTTTGTAAATCAATCCCGCCTTTTCAAAAAGCGGCAAAGTGGAAAGAAATGCGCCCAGACCGCGCACATAGGCGGCGGCATCCACGCCACTCCAGTCCTCCAACCCATCACTCAGCACCCAGATCCCCTCCAGGCCGGTGGCGCGCAAAGCGTTGGTTAATTCAGCGATAACCTGTTCTGGGCCAGCTTCTGAAAACAGGCTGGTGGGCGCAGGCCTGGTGAACAGCTGTGTCAACAAGACGCAACCTGGCTGGGCGGGGTCCAGCAGCGCCCCAAAACGCAAGTAAGGGTCGCCTTTAAGGCATTGATGGATAAACCAGGCCAGTCGCGCCTGCGCCCACAGCGGCGCGTCCGCGTAGATGGCAGGGCTTTGCGCCAGCATTTCGGCCAACGTTGCGGCGCAGCGATCGAAGAGCTGTTCGGCCTGTTGCTTGACCCAGGCAATATCCGCAGGCGCGCTCGGGGCTAACGGCGCAGGCCGCCAATCCACCAGCAGGCGCAAAGGCCACCCATCGGCGCGGAAACAGCGCGCCCGCGTTTCTTGATGCAGCGCCGTTTTGCCGGAACCCGGGCCGCCAAAGATGATGGTGGAACGCGGCGCAATGACGCGCTCGAATTCCGCCGGCAGGGTAAAACAGGCGCGCAACCAGGGTTCATCTTCAGCGCGCAGGCTGCCAAAGGCGGATAAGCCCGGAGCATCCAAAGGCGTGTCAGGCATTGCCGTTCTCCTCAACAGTGGCAGGCAAAGGCCCAAGTATGTCATCCAGGTCCTGGGCGCTCAAAGGCGCGTTATTTTTGCCAACACGTTGCAAGAGTTCAATGCTTTTACTTAGCAATCTACGCGGTGTTCCACCTGAAGCTTTCCAAAGGCGCTCCTCTACTTCTGCGCGAGTATCGGGGTCAGCGCACCAACCTGCAGGCGAAGGGTTTTCCCCGAGCCAACGGGTAAGCAGACTCCTTAAATCATCTTTTTCCCAACCCACCGACAGTTGGCTCAACCATAAAGGCGTATCTAGTGTGGAGACTACATCTTGAAATACTTCCGGTAGCAAGATTTTGATCCCAATTCCTGCATGAAATAAGCGTTCACTAAATTGCAGCAAAGACTCCGCTGTATCTACAGAGTAATCTTCAAGGTTTTGCACATCAAGAATTAAAACCAGGCGTGCAAATTTGTGTGGAAAAGCCTCTGTAAGCCATGACAAAAGTTTTACAGATGAAATCTGATCTGTCAATAATGTACGAGGCGGCAAACTTTCTATTTGTTGTAATAGTATCTTACCTCGGTCAAATGGACGCAGCCCTGCTTCGTAAAACGCTGTGCTCAGTTCATCGCCAAGATAACGGCGCCAGATTTGCACCATGGCACTTTTGCCACGCCAATCCCTTAATGAGAACCCATCACAATCCATGGCTAAATAGTAAAGTAGTGTCTGTGCCACCGTATGGGCTATAGCGTTCAAATCCTCTATATCTTTACGTTGATGGAGTGGGAAATATACGTTGAAGTCCTTTATAATGCCCTGGACGCTATCCCACATTAAAGATAACGCCGCAGCGGTCTTCCCGACACCTTCTGCCCCAAAGCCCCATACCGCCGTTGATTCTTGAAGCGGCTGGAACCATTGCGGTCTGAAATTTTTCTCAAACCATAATGAGTTGTGTTCAGCACATGCTCCGACAGGGATAAGGTTTCTCTCTTTCCATTTAAACACTTCAGCAACAGCTTTTTGCACTAATGGCTCTAAAGTTGCATGATTACCACGCCAAAAGGTGATTTGCGGCTGCAATCTTAACAAATTGTTGAATAATCGTTTTCTGGTCTCGGCTAGACCTTGATCCAGTAATTTACGAAAAATTTCAGCGCGCCATTCCTCGTCTAAATTTTCATTAACCCAATTCAGGATAGATTCAGTATCTGATGTATTCGATTGTCGGGTTTCTAGTAGCACTACTGCTTTCTGGAGTTTGTCTTCTTGCTTTACCCAAACTGCTTCTAGTTTTTTCTGGAACTCAGTGTCTTTCCAGATACCATCATGTTGTCGTAACCGCACATATTGGCGCGCGCCCTCAGAAGGATTGGCTTTCAGCAGGTTTTCCCATTGTGATAATTCATCTTGAAGCGAATTAATTTCGCGTTGCCGTTGTTCCGCCTGTCGTTGGGCCGCTTCTTCAAGTTGCCGCTGGTTCTCTTCTTCTATTTCTTTCTCTTTGTCTTTCTTAGCGGCTCTTGCGCGTTTATCCTCCTCTTGTTTTTGCACGGCCTTCCAGGCCAGCGCTATCAAGCCTGCAGCTGCTGGAATCAAGGGTGTGGTAGGTCCCAAAAGCAAGTCCCACCAACGCGCCCAACGCGCCGCGCGCAGACTTGGCAAAGTGATAGGCAAAAGTGAATAGCTGGCGTTATCTACAATCAGGGTGGGAGTTACAAACGCGGCAGCAGTGGATGATATTATCCGGCGCACGCTCACCGTAACAATGGCATCAGTTTGTGCCGTGGGCGTCACAACCCAATGGTTGGAGATACGCTCCCCAGCAGTATCAGCAACCATCACCGCGGAGGCCGGAAATTGCACCGCCAGCGTATGAGATTGTACAGTGGTAGTTGTTACGATTTGCCGCACAGCCAGCACGAACGGCGCAAGTTGCCCGCTACCCGCAGGCAACCTCTGAGGATAAATCACAGCTACTTCTATGCCTGACGAATCAAGAGGGAGAATGTGATGGTACTGCAACAAAGTTTCACGTTCTATCGCGCCGCTTTGATGCCAGTAGCATATTCCATACAAAAGAATCGCCATGCTAAACAGCGCTGCCGCCAGCCAATAAGTTCGCAACGCTTGTTTGACAGCAGGCCAACCATGCTCGCCAGCTTCCGAAGTTAGGCTTTGTTGCGCCATCTCACTCCCCTTACGCCACCACACTGCTTTCATTGTAGCACAAGTTGCTTAGGTAGAGAAGTGCGGCAGTGAGATTCCCGTGAGGTTTTGGTTATCGCTGTGCATTCCAATACCAAGCCGACTTTGAGCAAGACGCGCAGTTAATCCGCTCGGACTTTGGTATAGTACTTGTAATACTCTAGCAAGTGAGCCAGCACATAAGGAGATGCACCATGGTCACATCCGATCAAGAACACGCTGAAGTTGTAGCAGTCGTTGACCGTTACCAGCTCTATGAACAAAACCACCACGCGCGGTGCAAAGCAACCCCACAACGCGAGGCGCAGACCTTCAAATTACTGGTCGGGGTTTTCGGGCAGCAAAAGCGCCTGGTTGCTATCGTGCATGAAGACGACGCCGAAGCAATCCAGGCTTATGGGAACTCAGGATATGAAGTTCACACCATGAACGGCGACCGCCCCCAAGCGCTGCCGCAATTTCTGGCAGCTGAGAGCCGCCTCTTGGCGCCCAAGCATCTGGTGGTCGTCAGCGATGAAGCTGCCTTTGGCGACTTATGCACCCAGGCCGCGCAATGCAAGACTCATGTGATGATCTGGTCCCCGAGCGGACAGCCCGCGGAGACCCTCACCAATTCCCAATTCGAGACGCGCGCGCTTGACGAACTGTGGCCTCAAGAATATCTAGCCACAGGCCCAGCCTTCGTATGGCTGGACATTGAGAATTTGCTCATTGGGCTAAAGCAACAGGGTCTGATATTCACTATCGCAGACTTTGTGTCCGCACTCAAAACGGAGATCTCCGATCTGGGTGAAATAACAGGCATCGTCGCTTATGGCGATTACGGCCTGTTACGCGAGTCATTCGGCTTCGATGTGCAACGCGAGTTAGAACAGCGCGGCGTCCGTACCCGCTACCAGATGAACCTTCACGGCAAAAACAGCGCCGACATGGAGATTGCCAGCGACATCCATACTTACTTGGAACACCAATCTAACATGGAAACCGTGGTCATCGGCACTGGCGACCGTGACTTCCGCCCGGCAGTTGATACCGCTCACGCCAAGGGCAAACGTGTCGTTCTCCTGGCCCTCAAAGATAGCCTGAGCCGCGAGCTCCAGCGGGCTGCGGATGAGGTGCGCTACCTGGACAAGCGTTTTGTTATCGCGTCGCTGCCAGTTAAGGCGAATTCTCACGAAACGGGCCGCATCTTCCTGTTGCGTTTTATCGCCTTCCTCAAGCAACAGCAAAGACAGTGGGTTAACCGTGATCACCTTCCCGCGGATTTAGCTACGATGCACCTTCTGGCGCAGGCAATCCAAGACGGCTTGCTCTTGGAGCAGCACAACAACGGCGTTTCCAGAATCAGCCTGAATGTAGCGCATCCGCTGGTGCATGCGGCAGAGTACGCCGCCTGGTGGATTCCACAGCGAGTAGCCTATCTTATCCAAGAAAAAGGTATGCCCTATGTGGATACCAGTTTTCTCGCTAAAGGAATGCAAATGGATCAGAAGTGTCGGGAATTGGGAATTGGGCAAGATCGCGCCGCTGCTGCACAGTGGCTCGATGTGGCTGCAGCGGCTGGACTGGTGCTCAAAGCGCGCCAGCGCCATCCGAACACACCGGATAAGATGCTTGACATTTGGCTACCTGTAGGCTATTTGCCGTAGCGTTCTTGGTGATTACCCATAAGTGAAGTTATGACGAGGGAAAGGAAGGATCGATGGGAAGGGGTGAGTCACCAGAGTTTGGATCAAGGCGTTGAGTCTGCGTAAAACCAGACAAGGGACCATCAAGGTCATTCGCTAGACCGAGTTTACTCCCAGGGAACGCACCCACACAACCATCCGTGGGGCCCAGGTGTTGATGAGGCAAAAGCAAATTGCGCCGCAGCCAGCATGAGGACGAAGAGCCGTTGCATGGCACTAAGAGATTGAACGCGCAGGTCTTCGACAAGCCTCTGCTGATTTGACGATAATCTTTCCTCCGGGCAAGAAGCCCGCCAACAGGTGGTATCACTTACCACCGCCAGGTGTGGGAACGATGTTTTGGGTGTCAAACGAGTCAAACGTGTCAATCATCACTCGGCATGCGCAAGCCGGAGCTGGGGGCTTGCGCATTATCTTGGGTCAATTAATGGCGTTATGGGGCGTTTCGTGGACATTTAGAGGCGGTTTTGGGGGTGAAAACACAAGATAAAGGGCATTATGTGGGGTTATGTTCTCGTTTGACTTGCTGAACTTCCACTCAAAAATGATCTTTCGAGGCAGGCCGCTGACCATAACTGTTCTGTGTCCATCATGCAACATCGGAAGCGAGAGCAAAGCATTCTTCCCAGGCTGCTGCGTCAACGCGTTGACGCAGCAGCCAATCCGCACAGCGAGCCTTACCTGGGGCGCAGAAGCCCGCTGAACTGCTATGAATGCCCGGTTTGAAACAAAATTTGCCTTGGCGTCGATATTGCCCTATACTTGAGACATTGTTTTCAATGACGAAACTTCTTCTTTGTGTGGCATTTCTGATGTGGCACGATCTGAATTGAAGGAGGATCTTTATGCAAATCCATTTGAACTTTGTGACTCCCCTTTGGACCGGCGACGCAAGCAAACAAGCCCAACGCGTTGTGGGAACGGGATTGCTGGGCAGTCTACGTTGGTGGTATGAAGCGATGATTAGAGGGCTTGATGGTTGGGCTTGTGATCCCACAGATGACCACCACCGGTGTCAGTTAAATGCCAACGGTTTCAAAGCAGCGTTAGAACGCGGTTGTCCTCATCTGGGGAAAGGTAAGCTCTGTCCCACTTGTGAAGCTCAAGCATTAAGCGCTAATGGTTTATGTGCCACCTGCCAATTGTTTGGGGCGACGGGTTGGGCTAAAACGATAACTGTAGCATTGCAGGATGAAACCATATCTGAATACCCACCCACTGGCAGCGGACAGGTTAAAACTACAGGCGGACGCTTGAACCTAAAGAAAGAACCTTCTGCCTGGTATTTTTATGAAGGGCGGGGACAAAGCGTGTCGTTAAGTGTGGTTCCTCGTCGTGTTGATGATACCCTTTCAGAAAGCGTGTACCTGGGTTTGCTTGAATTTATCCGGCGTAATGCCGCATTGGGGGCAAAAAACGCGCTAGGATACGGGCTTTTCGAATGGGGGGAACCAGTCGACGCTTTAGCCACCGCGAGCGGTTTCGCGCAGGCTTTGGCAGATCGTGCAGCAATCGGGCGAGTGGGGCATAAAGAACGCTGGCCTGATTTACGCGAAATGTTCTTTGCCCAGATGGACTTGAAAAAAGACTGGACGCATTCAGATTTCGTGAACTTCAAATACGATTTGCGGCAAGCATTTCATAGCAGCGCCATTACACCTAAACTACGGCATTTCTTGCTGGGTGATATTAGAAACGAGCCACATCAAGCCAGCAAGATAAAGATGGCTCTATGGTCTGATCAATCTGTGTTGCAAATATGGGGTTGGATTCCCCAACAATTGCCCGAGGCGCAGGGCAAAACCACTCGTGCTGCCTTGATCAATCTCTTGCGCACAGAGATCGTAAAGGTTGGAACAATCAGCTATTGGCGGCAATTTGATTCACCGCTGGATACAAAAGCCCATTACACTACTCCCCAGGCGTATCTAGAATCATTGATGAGGTAAGAACAATGAGCTATGAATGGCATGTTGACTATGCTTTGCAGCCGAACGACAAACAGGATTTGCAAGATCTGGTTGATGGAAAAGGGGAATTCGAAACAATAACTGATCTGTACACCCGTCTGCGTTTGCTGGCACAGAGCGTCTCTGATTCCAATTGGAACACGGATGCTAAATCCTGGAGCAAACGCGAAACGCGGCCAAACGTTCGTGGGAAGGTGGAAATTCCCTGTTCGTATCAAAAACTTACCTTGCGTTACCATGACCACCCGCAGCAAACATCATACACTCAGTACATTCAGACACAGATGGAAGCCTACGCTACTGTTGGATTTGTGACACCGCGCTTGGATAAGGCCGATATTACGATTTTACCAGAGCATAGTTGCTTTCTGTACATTCCCTTTACGCTCGCTGAACCTTACTTGAGCAAAGATGACGTCCCCTTCTATGTTCATGAGAATCCGGTGTGCAAGGAGTGTGTATTGCGGACGCCTATCGTCAAAAGCACCTCCTGGAAGGGCGCGTTTCGGGCAGCGTTACGGCATGAACTTGCTACTGAAGACAAAGACGCAAGGCTTGTCGCTCTGTTGGGTAATGCCAAAGGTGAGGAAAAGGCCTTCCGCCGGGGGCGGCTCACGTTCTTCCCTACGTTTTTCAACGCGCTAGAGGTTGAGGTGATCAATCCTCATGCCCGCGAGACTGGCGCTGGCAAGCAACCTATCCACATTGAAGGTGTGCCGCAAGGCGCGCAAGGCTGTTTCGCATTGTTGTACACACCCTTGTCGCCCGATTCGGCGCAGGAACCATTGCCTGACTGGTCGCAGGTGTTAAGCGACCTGGATTTGGTGGGACGCGTTGCCTACACTTTGCTGGCTGAAACTGGCTTTGGCGCTAAGGCCGCAGCGGGGATGGGGCGCGCTGCGGCTGAGATTCCGGGCGCGTATTTGCTGGCGCATCATTGGCTTATAGTCAATCCTCAACTACCAGCACCGCCTTCTAGCATAAGTCCTTCAAAGCAATTTCAACCTGAAAGCGCAGAATTCCTCGATGTTACAGGGGTTTGGCCCTACTACACTACTGACCAGGAACTAGAGGTGCATATTCTGGGTAACAAAGCGAAAAGCCGCTATAAACGTGAACGTATGGCGTATCGGGAATGGTTATCAGCGCGTGAGCAGTGGGATGCGTGGGAGAAAAGATGTGAACAGTTGCGTGCTGAAGCTCAGCACGATTTACTACGGCTGGACCTAAGTCAGTTGGATGAGTTGAATCATCTGCGTGCTCAAGTGGAGGAGAAGATATGACAAAAAAACCTCTATTACCACAAGCCCAACAACACCGTGATTCGGTTCTCCTGGCCGAACTGGGTGCCTGGCTGCATGACCTGGGCAAGTTGAGCCGGCAGTTTGTGGAGAGCAAAACAGACCCGGCATATGTGACTTCCGATGCCGGGCAGGAAGCAGAGAAGGAGATCGAGGCTTGGCCGCATGGTGCTGTCCTGACGCAAGATCGGGAAAAGATCCCTGAAGAATTGTGGAAATTACTGAACCAATCTCACAGCACCATCCTTGGCGAATTCAGTCTGAGTGGCTTAATAAGCGACCACCACCTAACCAAGCCGGGGCACATTTTGGCGCTATTGAAGCAGGCCGACCGCAATGACTCCGGGGAAGATGAATACAACGCCGCCGGATTGCCGCAATTGCGCCCCGTGCAGCGTGCCACCGTATTCGGGCAAGAAGATGCACTAGATTTGTCCCCCCTGGATGATTTACGCCGGTCGCTTTATGCCCCACTGGAAACATTGATGTTGAGCTCACCCTATGACCGCGACAAGGTCTGGCAACTTCTGCGCCCGGCGCTGAATGGTGGTCTTGGAAAAACCCAACGCGCCGCCAATGATATTCGGTTAGATCAGCATGTCTGGGGTGTGGCCAGCCGTTTCAAAGCATTCGTGATACGTGACTTACTGGACCCGCCAGCGGCGGGAGCGGTGCGCAACACCTTCCGCCTGCTTTCAGTGCAATGGAACGCCTGGGAAGCCATTACACCTTTCGCACGACTCTCAGACGTGGCAGGGCGGGTGGCAATGATTGCGCGCGTACGTGAGGCGCTGTGTCAGGCCATCGATACCGAATACGCCATCGGCAACCGCATCTACGAGGATGACGATGGCATTCACTTCCTGGTTGCCGATTTGGAATGGGGGACCGAGTTGGAGACGCTGGCGCGTGGCATTGTCAACTGCGAAAGCGGGGGAGAACTGCTACCCGGTGCGAGTTTGAGTGATCCCACCACTCACGTGACCCTCTTAGCGCAACAGATGGCAAAAATGCGCAAGACGTTACCCATTGTGGGTGAGCCAGCATGGTTAGAGGCCTGGCAAAAGCGGGATGTGACAGAACTCTGCCCAGTATGCCTCCGTCGCCCTATATCGGGTGAGGTGGCTTTGTGTGGATGGTGCGCCCGACAACGCCGCGCGGGCGCGGAACAACGCCGCGCAAAGAGCGGCACGCTGCAAACCGGTGAGCTCGCTGACGCGCGCGGCAAGACGGCGCTTATTTTGACGCGCTTTGACCTGGATTATTGGTTAACAGGCGACTTGCTGCATACGCTATTCATCACCTCGCCAAAGGATATGGCGCAGAGCCAGGAACTTGCTGATGCTCAAAACTGGAACTGGCAACGCTTACAAACGGCGCTGCAACAAACAGAAATGGCAATGGCGGAACTGGACAGCTATGAAGCCGCAGTAAAGCAGGCAGAAGACGCATTGACCAGCAAGTGCAAAGACCTGCAAGAACAATACAAGCAAGAAGACAACGAGAAAACTAAACGCCAGGGATTTGTTACAAATACTGGTATGCCAGCGGAGCGTAAGCAAGTCTTGCTTGCCGAATGTGATCATAGGTTGCGTGATACAATGACCAGGATCGCGGCGCTTGAAGTGGAAACGGTAGCGTTCAGGGCACAACTGGAGGCCATACGCCAACAACCGCTTTCTCCTGAAGCACACATCGCACGTTTCTTGAAAAAATACAGCCGTTTGGATAAAGCTGCGGAGATTGTCGCCGAGATAGCTAAAGACTGTAGATTATCACCGGACGACACGCTCCTTCTCGCTCTTGTTCGTAAGAACCCTTCGGCAGGAAGGTTGCTGCGGGTCTGGCAAACGACTGAGGAATTCCTACAGGCTCAGGCAGATGCTCTAGCCGGAGCTGTGGGCGCCAAACGGCAACGCGCAGTCTTGACGTTGGAAGGCAAAGCCCCCCAGGATGGCTACTATACTGCTGAACTGCCAGTTTTGGGGACTGTCGAGGTGCTGGTGCGCGCCGATGGCAAAGTCCAGACGACGACTTTCGTCAAGCCCGAGCAAATGGCGCGTTTCCAAAAAACTGCATCAGGCGCCCCCCTGCGCTGGGTATCCGGTGAGACAGAACTTCCGGCTGATACCGCCCGGATCCGTGATGTGCGGTCAGAATCCTATGCCCCCTACCAGGTCATCACCGTCAGCCCTAATCTGCTGCTGGCGATGGTCCCCGCTGACCGGGCTCTGGAGATTGCCCAGGGCATGCAAACGGCTTATGCTGCAGAATTCAGCAAAGTGCAGGGGCGAGTGCCCTTCCATGTGGGCCTGGCATTTATGGACGCGCACTACCCGATGTTTGCTGCGCTAGACACCGCCCGCCGGCTGGCGGAGACCTTCCATACGTTGGGTAACCAGTGGATGGAGGCCAAAGTTGAAGCCAAGACCCCTGAAACGCCAGAAGCAGAAAATTACACGCTCCAGCTAAACAGCGAGCGCTTTGGGACCTGGCAATGGACCATCTCCGCCCACCTGGGTAACAACGCACCAGACTGGTATCACCCCTACGTCTTGATTAAGGCGGGCGCAGGTCTGGAGCAGCGTGGGATGAGCTTGCAGGGGCCATATGGCCGCTGGGTGCATATCGCGGAAGTACAAGAGGGCGACAGCATTGGTTTCCTGCCCAATCTCTTCGACTTTGTCTCGCTGGATACAGTGAGCCGCCGCCTGGAAGCGGGGTTGCTGCCAGACGCCACGCGCCGGGTGCATCCGCTCCTGGGACCGCGTCACAGCCCGCGCCCGTACCTCCTGGAGCGGGTCAGCCGCCTGGCAGAAGTATGGAATGCCATTTGTGTCGTGCCCGGGATGTCTGAATCGCGGCTTGCAGCCGCAACAACGCTGCTGGCACGCAAGTGGGAAGACTGGCAATTGAGCCAGCAGGATACACACCGCGCTGAGTATGAGTGGTTGGTTAAACAAACTGTCGCGCGGGATTTTGCGGGCAATCCAGTTATTGAACGAGCCATTCTGGAGGGCTTGTACTTCGATGTAATAGATCTCTATCGGCATATCCTTAAACAAACTGTTGAAAAATCACAACTGCAAAGCACAGAGGAGGCAGCGTAATGACCGCAGAACCCTATTCACAGAAAGTGTACTACAGTCTGGCATTGGATCCCATCCACATCGGGATGGGCGGTTACCGCCTCGGCGAGGTGGATCTGACCATTGTGCGCGAGCCGGGCACTCGCCTACCCAAGATTCCTGGCTCCAGCCTGGAGGGTGCCGCCCGCGCATACACCGCGATGCGTGCGCAGAACTATCGCCGTCCAGCCAACCTCAAGCCGAGCTATGACCCGGAGACCGGCGCAATAAAGCCGCCAGCGGAAGGTTTTAAGCCCGAAGGCCATATCAGTTGCGCTGGCAAAGGCGGGGTGGATGGGTCGGGTCACTGTGGCGACATCAACTGCCCCGTTTGTGTGACCTACGGGTTCACTATCGGGCCGGAGAACCGCAGTTTCCACGGTATGGCGCAGTTCTACGACGCGCAAAT
>JAFGFB010000189.1 GCA_016931315.1 Anaerolineae bacterium | reverse complement strand
GCGGCGTTCTTCTTTTCAACTTATTCTTTTGCCCATTGCCGTGTGGCCAATCAGACCATATTTTAGTTACTTGTGCAAGGATCAGTAAGTGCCGCCGGGAACCTAAAACTGTTCGCTAACCCGTTATGCATCCCTGCATCCAGGTATTAACGATCATCCCAAGCTCAGGGGCCATAACTAATCCCATGTGCGATACCCCATCAAGCAGTTTGACCTGCGCAGATGCACACTGAGCAACAAGTGGTTCATATTGTTCAGCGCGAAAGATCTCGTCGGCTGTCCCTGCAATCAATAACAGGGGCTGCCGAATTGCGCGCAGATCGTTTCGATAATTGCGCGGGCTGTACGAAACATACAAGCGATAGGAGTATGACAGGGTTTCTACGCCGTCGCGCGCTTCCTGCGGCACGTTGAGGCTGAAAACGGGCAAGTCATTGAAATGGCGAATACCAATTGTATTGAGCGCGATCAATCCTAACAAACGCGCCACGCGCGGGTTTGCCCAATCTGTATCAAAGCGAAAGGTGGGCGCCATAAAGTGCAGGAAGGGAGCCAACAGCAGATATGCGCTTGCCTGCCCACCATATTTTCCTCCCGCAAAACGAATCGCCAGTCCGCCGCCAGAGGAATGCCCGCCGATAACAAATCGCACGCCAGGATTGTCTTTGCGAATAACGGCCATCAAATCCGCCAGGTCATCTTCGTATTGCCCAATGTAATCCACATCTCCACGCCGCACAGGGTGAACCCCATGCCCGCGCAGGTCTGGAGTGTAGACCTGCGCCGCATTTGCTGCGCTGATGGACTGCGCCAAGGGCATGAAATAACGGCTGTGCCACGAGGAGCCATGCAACATGATCAGCACTGTGTTGGACAATGCAGGATAGCGCCGGTAGTACAGGCTCTCACCGTCGCGCGCCGTGAAAGTTTGCAGCGGCGGAATGGCCGAATAATCGATCAACACTTCTGTGAAAGACAGTGTACGCTTATTCATCCGCCCTTTTCACGACTCCGAACTGTATATATTTTGACCACCCCGTGCTTGCCGCGCACCGCCAGGGGGGCGAGCGCTTCAAATTGCAAAGTGGCCTGCGATCCAACCTGCTCAACGGTGGTTTCATCCACTAAAAACGCCACGCCCAACTCTTTGGTCATGGATTGAAGCCGCGAAGCCAGATTTACCGTATCGCCAATGACTGTGTACTCAATGCGGCTCTCACCGCCAACATTCCCCGCCACCACAGGCCCGCTGGCAATGCCGATGCCGGCCTTGATTTCGGGTCCGCCTTCAGCGCGTTGTTCCTCGTTAAAGCATTCTAAAGCCCGCTGCATTGCCAACCCGGCGCACACAGCGTCGACCGCATAATTGGGATTGGGGTTGAGCGGCGTGCCAAAAACCGCCAGCAGAGAATCCCCTCCAAACTTATTAACCATCCCATCGTGTGCAACAATGGTTTCCACCATCACGGTCATATAACGGTTCAGCAGGCGAATTAAGTGCTCCGGCGATAATTGCTCTGAGAGGGATGTGAAACCGCGAATATCGGAAAACAACACCGCGCATGTGACCAATTGTCCGCCCAGCGCGGCGCCATGCTGAAGCGCTTCACGCGCCACCTGCGGGGACACATATAAATTGAGCAAAATTCTCAACTGTTCCCTTTGTTGCAAGCCGCTCACCATGTCGTTGAACCGATCAGACAACTTTCCGATCTCATCATTGCTATTCACCACCACGCGCACGTTCAGATCATTCGCTACAACCCGCTCCATCATCTGTCCCAACCTGGCGATCGGTGCGCTGATCGTCTGGTAAACAAAATACACCATGCCCACGCCAGCGGCAACGCTCACCGTTAGCAAAAACATTTCGATAATAAAGAGGTTATCCAGAATAACATCGGGATTGGGAGCGCTGACAATCGCCCGAGCGCGGCCCAGTGAGAGCACCATTAAGAGAGAAATCGGGTAAATGCTAATCACCAGGAAAACCACCAGCAAACGCGCAAAAATGGATAAATGGAAGGAGCGCGTGTCGCTCAATCTTCCCATGGGGAAAAAGACGAGCAGAATCCGCCGCCAATATAACTCTACGCCAAAGTATGTCAGCACGGTGGAAAAGCCGCCGCCTACCAAGGTCGCAGTGATGCTATCAAAAAGCGAGTGTGAAATTCCCAAGCCAAAGAGAATGCCTGCCAAAACCCAAACCACCAACGTGATCTGCGCAGAGCGCAGCGGAAAGTTTAGCGCCTCCCGGCGAGCAGCTTCGGGCGTGTGCTGGTACGGCTCTCCAGCACATAGCTTGGTATACCAGGTCGAAAAGTAACGGTTACTACGCCGGACAAGCGTAACCGCAGTAACAATAAGACCGATCTGCCCAATGACAAGTAAGATGATCGTCTGTGGACTGACTGCTGGCGCTACAGCTGCGTCCCCCGTTGGAAGGGGCTCTATGAATAATTTGAAGAATATCACCGCCAATGCACCGGTCATATTGGCGGAAAACATCAGCAAAATGACCGTCAGAAGCGGTTTTCTAAAAAACAAACTGCCGTGGCAATCCTTCATCACGCTCATCGTATAACTATTATACATTAACGGGAGTACGGGTTGACACATCTGTTACCAACTGCGGTGGAGGGGAGAGAGAATAGCCCTGGCGATACGCCCTCACCCATCCATCCACACGGGGTGCGTACGGATTGTATTCAAAGTGCGGGAATAAGTTTAGGCTCGCTCTGGCGAGTGCGGCGGCCTGAGAGCGCAAAAATGCTCCCACCGCGCTACACCAACCCCCTCAGCGCCTCCCGCAACCTCCCCACCTCCTCCAGCGTGTTGTAATGCACCGGGCCCACGCGCACCATGCCGCCGGATTCTTCCAGCCCCAACCGCTCGGTGACGCTGATGGCATAATAGTTGCCGTCCCACAGATTGATGTTCTGCGCGGCCATCTGCTCCGCCACGGCACGCGGATGCCAGCCCTCCAGCGTGAAGGCGAAGGTGGGCACGCGCTCTTCCAGGCGGCGCGGATCGTCCAGCCCGTACAGGCGCAGGCCGGGCACCT
>JAFGFB010000188.1 GCA_016931315.1 Anaerolineae bacterium | reverse complement strand
GCCGCGATTTTAGAGAGTGTTTTTGGCTGCCGCGCGTAGCGCGGCAGCCAAAAACACTTCTTACAGCGGGCTTTAGCCCGAAATTCGTCCTCTGCGATGGAAATCTGAACCGTTACTTGAAAATCCTTTTTTGCTCCTTCTACAGGCAGTGCTATAATATGGACTTGTATAGTCAAAGAATGACTGAATTCATATGCAGTCGTTTGATTTACCATGTTTAGGAGGTTTTATTATGGCAAAGCATCAAATGGTGACGATTGATGGCAATTCAGCCGTGACTTTGGTAGCCCATAAAGTCAACGAAGTAATCGCCATCTACCCCATCACCCCCTCCAGTTCTATGGGTGAGATGTCGGATGAACTTTCTGCTAAGGGCTCCAAAAATATCTGGGGTACGGTGCCGTTGGTGGCTGAAATGCAGTCTGAGGGCGGCGCCGCAGGCGCAGTTCACGGCGCATTGCAGACCGGTGCGCTCACTACCACATTTACCGCTTCCCAGGGGCTGTTGTTGATGCTCCCGAATATGTTCAAGATTGCGGGCGAGCTCACCTCCACGGTCTTCCATGTGTCAGCCCGCAGTTTGGCAGCCCAGGCGCTCTCCATCTTTGGTGATCATAGTGATGTGATGGCGGCGCGTTCGACGGGTTTTGCTTTCTTGGCTAGCAACTCCGTACAAGAAGCCCATGATTTTGCGCTGATTGCACAGGCAGCGACACTTGAGGCCCGTGTGCCTTTCTGTCATTTCTTTGACGGTTTCCGTACCAGCCACGAGATCAACAAGATTGAACCACTCGCCGATGAAGACATACGTGCGATGATCAATGATGATTTGGTGCGTATCCATCGCGCTCGGGCACTTAACCCCGATAAGCCTGTGATGCGTGGTACTGCGCAAAATCCCGATACCTATTTCCAGGGTCGTGAGACGGTCAACCCCTTCTATCTGCAAACTCCAGGCATCGTCCAGGCGCAGATGGACAAATTTGCTGAGCTCACGGGACGGCACTATCACCTCTTCGATTACGTCGGCGTTCCGGATGCTGAGCGGGTGATTGTGATGATGGGCTCTGGCGCGGAAGTTGCGCATGAGACGGTTGAATATCTGGTAGCGCAGGGTGAGAAGGTCGGTGTGCTCAAAGTACGTCTGTTCCGCCCCTTCAATGTGGTGGATTTCGTGGCGGCATTGCCGGAGTCGGTCAAGGTCATTGCCGTTCTGGATCGTACCAAGGAACCCGGCGCCGCGGGCGAGCCGCTCTACCAGGATGTCATCACCGCACTGGCAGAGGTGGGGCGTGCAGTCAAGGTTGTTGGTGGGCGCTATGGCCTCTCCAGCAAAGAATTCACACCTGCCATGGTCAAGGGCGTTTTCGATGAACTCAAGAAGGACGCTCCCAAGAATCACTTCACCGTGGGCATCAATGATGATGTTACCCATACCAGCATTGCCTGCGATTCCGCTTTCAATATCGAGAAACCGGATGTCGTGCGCGCGATGTTCTACGGGCTAGGTTCCGATGGCACCGTTGGCGCGAACAAGAACAGCATCAAAATCATTGGTGAGGAAACGGATAACTTTGCGCAGGGCTACTTCCAATACGACTCGAAGAAGTCTGGCGCCGTAACCGTCTCGCACTTGCGCTTCGGCCCCCGTCCAATCCGCCAGACCTGCCAGATCACCAAGGCGAATTTCATTGGCTGCCACCAATTCGTTTTCCTTGAACAATTCGATATGCTGGCAAATGCCGAGGATGGCGCCGTCTTCTTGCTTAACAGCCCCTTCTCGCTGGAAGAGACTTGGAACCTTATCCCCGCACGGGTACAGCAGCAAATGCTCGATAAGAAAATCCGGCTCTATGTGATTGATGCCTACAAAGTCGCGGATGAAGCAGGCTTGGGTGGGCGTATCAACACGATCATGCAGACCTGTTTTTTTGCCATCTCCGGCGTGCTGCCCCGTGATGAGGCGATTGACGCCATCAAGCATGCCATTAAGAAGAGCTACGGCTCTAAGGGTGATAAAGTAGTTCAGATGAACTACGCCGCTGTGGACCACACCCTGGCGCATCTACATCAGGTCCCCTTGGAAGGCAAGGTGGTCAATGGCCCGGCTCTGAAACCCGTAGTGCCTGATGCGGCGCCCGACTTCGTGAAGGAAGTCACCGCCATGATGATTGCGCGCAAGGGCGATGAGATTCCCGTCTCAAAGATGCCTGTGGATGGCACTTATCCTACCGCTACCACGCAGTGGGAGAAGCGCAACATTGCGATGGAGATTCCGGTCTGGGAACCGGATATCTGTATCCAGTGTGCCAAGTGTGCGATGGCTTGCCCGCACGCGGTCATTCGCCTTAAGATTTACGATCCTGAGTATCTGGAGAATGCCCCCGAGGGCTTCCGCCATACCGATGCCAAGGGCAAAGAATTTGCGGGCAAACTCTTTACCATTCAGGTCTCACCGGAAGACTGCACCGGTTGTGGCTTGTGTGTCGAGACCTGTCCGGCTAAGGACAAGACCGATCCCAGCCGCAAGGCGATCAATATGACCCCGCAGCCACCCATCCGCGAGCGCGAGAGTGGCTACTGGGAGTATTTCCTCAACGTGCTGCCCGACTACAATCGCACCGAGGTCAATCTGAAGACAGTTAAGGGTTCGCAGTTGCTGCGTCCGCTCTTTGAGTTCTCCGGCGCGTGTGCGGGCTGTGGTGAGACCCCTTATGTTCGCCTGTTGAGCCAGCTCTTTGGCGACCGTGCGGTCATCGCGAATGCCACTGGCTGTTCTTCGATCTACGGTGGTAACATGCCAACAACCCCCTGGGCGCAGAACCAGGATGGTCGCGGTCCGGTGTGGTCAAACAGCCTCTTTGAGGATAATGCCGAGTTCGGCTATGGTTTCCGCCTCACGCTGGATAAGCAGGTGGAATATGCCCGCGAGTTGGTGCAGCGTTTCCGTGGTAAGCTGGGCAATGAGCTGGCTGATGGCTTGCTCAATGCCGCACAGCTAGAAGAGGCTGATTACGCCGCACAACGCGAGCGTGTGGCGCAGCTGCGTATTCGCCTGGCGGATGATCACAGCCCGGCAGCTATGGACTTGTTGAGCCTGGCTGATGTCCTGGTTCGGCGCTCGGTCTGGATTCTGGGCGGCGATGGTTGGGCTTACGACATTGGCTATGGTGGTTTGGATCACGTGCTGGCGCAGGGGCGCAACGTCAACGTCCTTGTGCTCGATACCCAGGTCTACTCCAATACCGGTGGGCAGATGTCGAAGGCGACGCCGCGCGCTGCGGTAGCGAAATTTGCCGCTGCCGGACGCCCCTTGGCCAAGAAGGACCTCGGTCTCATTGCCATGACCTACGGCAATATCTACGTAGCGCAGATTGCGATGGGCGCCAACGATACGCAGTCGCTGCGCGCTTTCCGCGAGGCGGAATCCTATGAAGGCTCCAGCCTGATTATCGCCTACAGCCACTGTATTGCGCATGGTATGCCTCAGATGAACATGGGTTTCAAGCAGCAACAGCTGGCAGTCGAATCTGGCGCCTGGATGCTCTATCGCTATGACCCACGCCTGACAGCTCAGGGTAAGAACCCCCTGCAGTTGGACTCCCGGGAGCCGAAAGTTGATATTGCGGACTACATGTACAACGAGGTGCGCTTCCGCACCCTACGGCAATCCGACCCGGATCGCGCAGCAGAGTTGCTCTTGCTTGCCCGTGGTGACGCCCGCTCACGTTGGAATCACTTCAAGCAACTATCAGAGCTGGATTACAGCGTGTTGGCTGGGAAATAACCTGGCCCTACGCCTTTGAAAAAACCGCCCGCAAGCCTATTACTTGCGGGCGGTTGTAGTTATTGATACTTGTCAATTTTGAAAATATTGTTTATACTTATTATCGGATGACGTTTGATGCCCTGTGGCTCTCTGGGGGCAAATCAACTTTTCAACAAAAGCAGACCGGTGTGAAAGGAGTTTCCCAATGGTAGCTTTGACAACCACATATATGGGCTTGAAACTGCGTAGTCCCATTGTGCCTTCAGCCTCCCCGCTTACCCGCGACCTGGAATCCATCCGTGCCATGGCTGCTGCCGGGGCGGGCGCCATCACGCTGCACTCGCTCTTTGAGGAACAAATCGAACATGAGGTGCAATTGCTTGGCGCCGTGTTGGATGGTAGTGAGAACATCTATTCGGAATCCTTGGATTTCTTCCCCAAGTTGACTGAGTTCCGTCGCGATGAGCGCGATTATCTGAAGTTGATCGAAGCTGCAAAGGCAGCCGTGGATACGCCCATTATCGCCAGCCTCAATGGATACAGCGCAGGCGGTTGGACACGCTATGCACGTCTGTCCCAGGAAGCTGGTGCGGACGCCGTGGAATTGAATATCTATTACATTCCCACCAATCCACGCGTGAGTAGTGCGATTGTGGAGGATATGGTTGTAGATGTGCTGCGCGAAGTAAAAGCGCAGGTGCAGATTCCTGTAGCGGTCAAACTCAGCCCGTATTTCAGCGCGATGGCATACATGGCGAAACGTCTTGAGGAAGCTGGCGCCGATGGCTTGGTGCTCTTCAACCGCTTCTATCAACCGGATTTGGATATTAAGGCTCTGGAGACAAAGCGCACCCTCACGCTCAGCACCTCCGCGGAGATGTTATTGCCGCTGCGCTGGGTCGCCATCCTTTACGGACAGGTACAGACTTCTCTGGCGTTGACGACAGGTGTTCATACCGCAGAGGATGTGATGAAGGCGCTTATGACGGGCGCGGACGTGGCCAATGTCTGCTCAGTTCTGTTGCGTGAGGGCATAGGCAAAATCACCGAGTTGATCAGCGAATTGAGCATTATGATGTCGGCGCGGGGCTACAACTCCATTGCGGACTTGAAGGGCGTGTTGAGCCACGAGCACACGCCTCATCCTGAAGCTTTTGAGCGCGCGAATTACGTTAAGCTGATAGGACAGTAAGGCGTGCGAGGTACAAAAAACGCGTGAGAGCTGGTAAACTCTGCGATGGGCTTGAAGGCTATTGAGTTCGGGCCGTTGATTGCCCGGCTGTTTTCTTGATAATTTGTATGAACGTCTCAGGAGTTGAGCATGAGCAAGACAATGTTCTATACCGGTAAGGGAGATCATGGCGATACAGCGCGTTTGGGTGGACAGGGACGGCTTGCCAAGAGCGACGCACTCATTGATACCATCGGCACTATGGATGAGGCCACGTGCGCCATCGGTCTGGCGCGAGCGCAAGTGCAGGATGCGCTGTTGCAAGAAACACTGCCTGAGGTGCAACGCCGTCTCTACCGGTTGATGTCGCACCTTTCTGCAGCCCCTGAGCTGCGCGAAACCTATGTAGGGGTTACCGCTGCAGATGTATCTTGGTTGGAGGAATTGATAGCCCAACTGGAAGACACACTCCCCCCGCTCAAGGATTTTGTGATGCCCGGAGATTCCCTCCCTGGCGCTGCCTGTCACCTTGCGCGGTCTGTGGTACGACGCGCCGAGAGGCGTCTGGTGGAATTTGCCGAGATTGAGCCGGGTATTGGGGCTTCGAGTCTGGCGTTTACCAATCGGCTTTCGTCGCTGATGTTTGTGGCAGCGTTACGTGAGGACCAGCTTGCCGGCAAGTCACTAACCCTGGCGCGTAGTTGATCTTCCGGCTTTTAAGGGCATTTTAGGAAAGTTCGCTTGACCCTGTCACTATAGACTGCTAACGTAAAATTGAGTCCCAAGTACGGGAATGGAAAAGCAGGAGGGGTAACCGACAAAACGCTCTGGAGGTACGGTAACCGTTCTGGGCTTGGGCGGAAGACCAGAACATGATCCGTTGACCGGGGAAATCGGATCACCCGATCCCGTTAAGAGTGCGAGAGCGGCACAAGATCGCAGCACTCAATACCGAAAGAGGGTGCCTCTGCCATAGTGTACAGCCTTTGTGCTGGCGTTAGCGCAGATTGGCAGTTACAAACTACTGCTTGGGCAATCCGAAAATACCTGGGACTCGCCTCTTAAGACTGACCGCGCCGGTTGAAAAACCGGCGCGGTTGGTTTTGTGACACCATTTATATGGTGTGGCACGTCTGTTGGGTAACGAAGTGTTTTTTGAACGCGGTGCCGTCCTCGGCGCTGCGTTCAAAAAACGAAAAAAGACCATCTTCGCCTGTTTGCCCAAACTCATTTGGTTCGCCCCGATAATATTACACACCCTCTGGCTTGTATTCCCCATGACCTATGTTAAAATTCTCTACTGTGCGTGTGAAGTAAAGTAATTTGTCCTTGTAATTGCTCAGTTGTGCGTAAAAACGGCAAACTTCTGTCTTTAACCTTAGCTGAGCAGTTGCCAAAGGAGGGGCGCAATGATGGATCTCAAGACAAAAATTCAACAACGGGATGCGGTGATTGGCATCGTGGGTTTGGGTTATGTGGGTTTGCCCTTGGCGGTGGCATTTGCCGAAGCCGGCTTCCAGGTCATTGGTATTGATGTGGACGGACGTAAAGTTGAAGTCCTCAACCGGCACGAGTCCTACATCGAGGACATTTCCTCCGCTACGCTGGCCGGCTTGCCTCGACCCATTCGGGCAACGACCGACTTTGGTGTGCTGGCAACCTGTGACGCGGTAAGCGTCTGTGTGCCTACGCCCTTAAGTAAGACAGGCGACCCTGATATCTCCTACATCATCAATGCCGCCGACCAGATTGCGCTCTATCTGCATCCTGGCATGTTGGTGGTATTGGAGAGCACCACCTACCCCGGCACGACGACGGAAGTTGTTTTGCCGCGACTTTCCGGGAATGGTTCGGGTCTCAAGGTGGGTGAAGATTTCTTCCTGTGTTTCTCGCCGGAACGGGTGGATCCCGGGCGCAAGGACTGGACCACGCGCACGACCCCCAAAGTCATGGGCGGCACGACGCCGGCTTGTTTGGAAATGGGCACGGCGCTCTATGGCGCGGCGCTGGAAACGATAGTCTCGGTCTCCTCGACCGAGGCGGCTGAGATGGCAAAATTGCTCGAAAACACCTTTCGGGCTGTCAATATCGGTATGGTCAACGAAGTGCTGCTCATGTGCGAACGCCTGGGTCTGGATGCCTGGGAAGTGATCAATGCGGCAGGCACTAAACCCTTCGGCTTCATGAAATTCGTACCCGGGCCGGGCATTGGCGGTCATTGTATTCCTATTGATCCCCTCTATCTCTCGTGGAAGTTGAAATCTCTAAAGTTCACGGCGCGTTTCATCGAGTTGGCTGATGAAGTGAACTCCGCCATGCCCCGCTATTGGGTGCAAAAGGTGCAGGATGCGCTCAACGAAGTGCAGAAATCTGTGAAGGGCAGTCGAATTTTGGTGCTGGGCGTGGCTTACAAAAAGGACATCAGCGACATGCGTGAATCGCCTGCGCTGGATATCATTCATCTCTTGCAGGAAAAGGGCGCCATCGTTTCCTTCCATGACCCACACGTCTCCGCCTTTCATCACGATGGCATGGCAATGACGGGCGAAAGTGATTTAGAGGCGGCTCTTGATGCTGCCGATTGCGTGGTCGTAGCCACCGATCACTCGGCATATGACTGGGAGGATATCGCGCGGCGTACGCGGGTGCTGGTGGATACCCGGCATGTAATTAAGTAGAACGTTAGATTACCTTGTGCACAAGGCTAGGGATGGTTCCATGAATATTCCGATGTCATTACCCGAAATCAATGATGCCGATGTCCAGGCGGTTGTTGAGGTCATCCGGTCTGGTCGTTTAGCTCTTGGACCTCAGACAGAAGCTTTTGAGGCGTTGCATAAAGACTATATTGGCGTCAAGCATGCCATTGCCGTGAATTCTGGCACCTCCGCCTTACACTTGTTGGTGCGTTCTCTGGGCTTGGGACCGGGAGATGAAGTGTTGGTTCCGTCGTTTACTTTTGCTGCGAGCGTGAACGCGATTCTCTTCGAGCGGGCAACGCCGGTTTTTGTGGACATAGAGCCTGATACCTACAACCTCGACCCCGACGATCTGGAGCGCAAGGTCACGCCGCACACGAAAGCCATCATGGCGGTGGATGTTTTTGGCCATCCGGCAGAATGGGACGCCATTCTGGCAGTGGCGAACCGGCACCACCTGCACATTATTGATGATTCCTGTGAGGCTTTAGGAGCAGAGTATAAAGGACGTAAGCTCGGACAGTTCGGTGATGCCGCCGCCTTTGCCTTTTACCCCAACAAGCAAATCACTGTTGGTGAGGGAGGCATGATTGTCACCAATGATGATGAGATCGCGGCGCTGTGCCGTAGCATGCGCAATCAGGGACGTCCTGAGATGGGCGCGTGGTTGGAGCACGCTCGCTTGGGCTACAATTACCGCTTGGATGAGATGTCGGCAGCACTCGGCGCGAGCCAGTTCCGGCGCTTGGAGGGCTTTTTGCAGAAGCGGGAGCGCGTCGCGCAGATGTACACTGAGCGTTTACAGGGGTTGTTTTGGGTGCGTCCACCAGTTGTAAAATCCCATGTGCGCATAAGTTGGTTTGTCTATGTGATCACCCTGGCAAAGGGAATGCACCGTAACCCCCTCATCGAACACTTGCAGACACTACATATTCCGGCACGGGGGTATTTTTCCCCCATTCACACGCAGCCTTATATTCGTGAGCTTTTCGGTGATCTCTCGGGAACTCTGCCCGTGACTGAGTCTATCGCTGACCGCACAATAGCCTTGCCCTTCCACAATAATCTGAGCGCGGCTGAGGTGGATGCAGTCGTGGAGGCTGTGACTGCTACTCGTGTTTAGCATGTGTTTCTGTGTGTGGATAAAAACCCCAAAGCTCTGGCGTTGATTTATTGTCTTGGGCCTTTACCAGAGTACAGGGTTATCTTGTAAAAATTGGGTGGCGTTGTGCGCGATAAAACTTCAACGACTTACAGTCGGGGCGTCTCGAAAGCCCACTATGCAACTCTACACAAGGGGAATCATCTCCTTCTGGGGCATTTGCGTAATCGCTACCTATTTTTGTTTGATCTTTTGGTCTTGCCGTTCGCCACATGGTTGGCTTTTGTAATTCGGCTTAATCCCCATGATTTGTTGCCCTACAATGTCGTGATCGTGATGAGTATGCTGGTTACAGCGTTACTCAAACCGCTGGTATTCCAACTCTGGGGGCTGTACGGATACTATTGGCCCTTTGCGGGATTTGATGAGGCGCTTCGAATTGTTGCTGCGGCATTGGCGGCAGAACTGCTTCAGACCGGTGTAGTATTTTCTTTGACACATGTGACCGGCGTAACCCCGCTCCCCCGTTCCATTCCCTTTTTGGACCTCTTTTTGACCTTAATTTTCTTCGCGGGACCTCGTTTTGGCCTGCGATGGCTCTATCACCGCCTGCACCGTAGGGAGCGCAGGGATTCTCTGACGACGCAGCGGGTGTTGATTGCCGGGGCAGGTGAGGCGGGGTTGCTGACGGCGCGGGAGATTCAGCAAAATCCGGCTCTGGGTTTTCGTCCTGTGGGCTTCGTGGATGATGACCCCAATAAGCAATGGTTACGCATTAATGGGGTGCAGGTTGTGGGGCGGCTTGAGGATATTCCTGCACTTATCCAAACACGCAAAGTGGATCAGGTCTTTATCGCCATCCCTAGCGCTCCCCCCGACGTGATTCGTCAGATCACAGAACTTTGCCGCTCTCAAGGTATGACACCTTCAATTCTGCCAGGTATGTCACAGCTCGTGAGCGGACATGTGGAAATGCAACGCTTTCGTAAGGTTCAGTTAGAAGACCTGCTTGCACGCCAACCCATTCACACAGATACTTCCGGGGTGCAGAAACTTCTCAAAGGCAGACGCATCCTGGTCACAGGGGCAGGCGGCTCTATTGGCTCCGAGCTGTGTCGGCAGATAGCGCGTTGTGAACCGGCACAGCTACTGCTCCTGGGTCATGGAGAAAATAGCATTTTTGGCATTACAAATGAATTGTACCGTGATTTTCCCGCGTTGAATGTGCAGCCTGTTATTGCCGACATTCGCGAAGTCGCGCGCCTGGAGAGAATTTTCGAGCGTTTCCAACCGGAGGTAATTTTCCATGCTGCGGCGCACAAGCATGTGCCCTTGATGGAGGATAACCCTGAGGAAGCCGTTACCAACAACGTATTGGGAACCCGCAACCTGCTAGATCTTGCCGAGAGCCATGCAGTTGAGGTTTTTGTGATGATCTCCACCGATAAGGCGGTACGTCCCACGAGCGTGATGGGAGCCACCAAACGTGTGGCTGAGCAACTGGTGCAGGCTGCGGCGCACCGCACAGGACGTTGTTTTGTCGCGGTACGTTTTGGCAATGTCCTTGGCAGTCGGGGCAGCGTGGTGCCGTATTTCCAGGAGCAGATTGAACGGGGTGGCCCGGTGACCGTTACTCACCCTGAGATTAAGCGTTTCTTCATGACTATTCCAGAAGCGGTGCAACTGGTGCTGCAGGCAGCCATCCTCGGGCGGGGCGGTGAGATCTTTGTACTAGATATGGGAGAGCCGGTGAAGATTGTTGACCTGGCTCGCGATCTCATTCGCTTGGCGGGATTGCGCGAAGGACAGGATATCGAAATCGTGTTCACGGGTCTTCGCCCTGGTGAAAAGCTCTTCGAAGAGCTTTTCCTGAAAGAAGAAACCCATCACCGCACAGCTCATGAGAAGGTATTTGTCTCTCAGAATGGCGTCTGTGCTTTTACGGATGAAAAAGCGGCGCAGATCCAGAAATTGATTGAGGCGGCCTATGCGGGTGATAGTGCTGTGATGCTTGATCTTTTGCATACGCTGTCGGCGCCGCATGAATCGAAGGTCGCTTGAGTCTCTCGTGGCATTCGGAAAGATTCTGAAATGCCTGGTGCTTCGTTTGAACGATAATCTCAACTTGATGGTTCAATGATGCGACGAGCCTATACCTGCCTCGAATGGGGCTTGCTTTTAGCCACTGCCCCCTTCTTACTTTTTCCAACATTTCGAGTTGCGGGGACGCTGGTGGCGCTGATTGTGCTGGCGCTATTTTGGTTGGTGAGTGCCTTCATCCGCAAGCCCTGGACGCCAACCCCCTTCAATGCGGCGTTGTTATTGTTTGCTTTAGCCGCCGGCGTGGGAATCCTGGTGACTGCGTGGCCTGAGCTAACCCTACCCAAAGCTACGGGTCTGGTGTTAGGCCTGGGGCTGTTCCGGGCTATGGCAGCGTTGCGCGGTTGCGTGGGCTGGCGTTGGGGCATGTTGGTCCTGGCTGGATTGGGTTTAGGCATTGCTATGGTGGGGACCCTGAGCGCCAGTTTTTATGTCAAAATCCCTGTTGTGGCGCCTCTAATCGCACGCTTGCCGGCGCGCTTGCTGACCCTACCTGAAAGCCCAGAGGGGGGCGTGAGTCCCAATCAGCTGGCAGGCATCCTCGCTTTCTATCTACCGCTGGCGTTGGGCTTCTTGTGGTGGGCTTTGAGCCAACTGCTGGCAGGGCTTGGGAAAGCCGGGTCACTTGGCAAATCCGGGATGCCGGGATCAGGGGCTTTGAATCTGGCCTGGCTGTTTTTGGCTGTATTTTCGGTATTACTCACCGGCGGCTTGCTCGTAATTACCCAATCTCGCAGCGGTTGGATTGGGGGTGTGGCCGGGGCACTGGCGCTATTGGGGCCGGTGGTGTGGTGTTCCGGGCGACGCTGGTTGCGTGTAAGCGTCCTGGCACTGCTGGCGCTGGTGTTGCTTGGCGGTGGCCTGTTTGTGGCGCGTGTTCCCACCGAGATGCTCGACCGCGCGTGGGCCGACGATGTTGTGACCGAGACAGAGTTTACGGGTAAGGTATCTTTCTCCGGTCGTGTGGAAATCTGGTCGCGCGCACTTTACGCAATCCAGGATTTTCCCTTCACTGGCTGTGGACTGGGTACGCTGCGCAAGGTGGTTCCGTTGTTATATCCGCCGTTCTCGATATCGCCCACTGCGGATATCGCTCATGCCCACAATATTTTCCTCCAGACGGCAACGGATGTTGGCTTGCCTGGCTTGATTGCTTATCTGGCATTGTTGGGCGTGGCTTTTGCAGTGGCGTGGCATTCAAAACCCCAGAAGGGGCTGCCGTTGCTGGGTGCACTCGTCGCTTTGCACATCTATGGCCTCACCGATGCTGTGGCGCTCGGTAGCAAGCCAGGGATTGTCTTTTGGGCATCTTTGGGGGTATTGGCCATGCTGGCACCCACCGTTGAAGCCGCGGCGGGGGCGGGTGGCATGGAGGACAAATCATGATTGATGTGCAGGGGCTTTTCTTCAACAGCCTGTGGATTGTGGCCCTGGCTATCCTGCTGGCGCTGCTGAGTTGGAATTCCTGGCAGGCGCAGCGTGAGGGAGTGCGTTTCCGTGACGTTTGGGCACACCCGATGTCGCAGCGCTGGTTTACCTTAAGCCTTGTGCTCTTCTGCGCCGCTTTAGCCGCTCTTAGTGAGCGTTGGTGGGAACGCTTGCTGTGGGTGCTATTGGCTCTAGCCGAATTTCTCCCGCCGTTTGTGGGATGGGTCTCCGCCAGGCTCCCCTCACACAACGATACGGTTCAGGATTAATGCCTCGTTCGAGATAGATTCTTCGCCGCTTGCGCGGCATTCTGGTACTTGCGAGTGCCAGTGCCATCCGCTTGAAACTTGAGAACTGACGGCGTCGCGGCGCTTAGCGCTCGCCGGCTATCAAGCGCGCTGCCCGGCGACCGATTTCCACCGCATAATTCGTTCCACGGTCCCAGGGGTATACCTGGCTCATATTAGCCATAAACAGGTTGGTGATAGGCGTTTCCAGGGGCGGGATGTTCTGTGAATGATTGAGCTTGGGCACAGGTTGGGCATAGGCTTCGCTGAACTTCCATACCTTGCGAATCCAGCCGCGATCAAAGGTGGGATTGATGCGTTGAATGCCCGGGATGAATCGTTCCAACAGAGCCTCGGGTTCCATCTCAAAGTAAGCATGCCCCGGTTCCAGGTAATCGCCACAATAGACCAGGGTATCGCCACCGTAGTGTTGCCGGTCAATGTAGTTAGTGTGCTCTACAAAGGCCAGGAATGGGAAGCCCTCGCGTTTGGGAATATTGATCCAGTAATGTCCGGCGCTCACCGGTTTTTTGACCGCGAGCACGAGCACTACGGCGCCCATTGACAGCAACTGCTCCAGCCCGGCTGTGTAAGAGGCTGGCAGAGCCGGCGTGCGTTCCTTGAGCATGTGGGGTGAGAAGGTCGCTAGCACGCGGTCGTGGATGGCTTCATGGTCACGCAGCTCCAGGCGGATACGCCCCTCGCTGGTAGGATGAATGCCACGCACGTGATGCTCCAGCAGGATTTTGCCGCCCTGGGTTCTTACCCGCTCCGCAAGCGTATCCAGAAAAGCTTGAAATCCACCCTGAAAGTACCCTAGCTTGGGTGTTCGCGCCACAACTCGCGCCCAGAACCAGGCCATGTTTACCTCGCGGTAATGGGGGCCGAACTTTCCCTCAAGTAGCGGTTGCCAAAAGGCCTCGTAAGCGCGCCTACCGGCGGCACGCGAGAGCCACTCATCTGCTGTGACCTGTTCCAGATGTTGCCAGTGGGGGTTGTAGCGCAGGTAGGCGGTAACCAATCCCACCCGTAGCCGCGATAGGAAGGGAATTGGGCGAAAGGCAAGCACGCGCAATCCTGTTGCCAGGAGGTCTGCCATATTGGAGAGCCTCTTGCCTAGCGGTAAGCGCTCCAACCAGGGGCCGATTAATGGTTTGTTGATAGGATAGAACTTGCCGTTCTTCAGAATAGAAGTGACTGGACTGGGGAAAAAGAGCGTGTCGGAAATGCCCATCTCCTCAACCAGAGTGATGATATCCCGGTCTGACGCGAAGATATGGTGGTAGAAGCGTTCCAGTGCCCAATCCCAGCCTTCATCCTTGAACCCTGCCGCCAGACCGCCGATATAGGGCCGCGCCTCGTAAAGCGTGACCTGATGCCCTTGCCGGGTCAGATCATAAGCAGCGGTCAAGCCGGTAACGCCTGCGCCAATGATGCCGATGTTCATTCACACCTCTCTCAATTTGAATAGTGCAACGCATATGCGTGTTGGCTTTTTACCGCCAAGAGTATCCACCTTATCCCGCCACTGCGGGAATGACTCGCGGTCCCCAACCCGTGATCCTGGACAGCGCCCAGCGCACTTCCTCGTAGAAGACTACCAATCCGGTATCTTCATTGGAAACCAGGCGTTGGTAGACTTTGGAGATGGGATAGATGAGGACGTCTCCAATCTGCACCGCGGTTGCTTCAGCGTGATCTGCCGGAACGTTGAGCGTCCATTCGCCGTGCCAGTAACGTAACAATACCTCACCTAGATATGCGCCCCAGACAACGGCAAGCTCTTGGACCCATTGGTGCAATGGGCCATCTTCTTCGAAGTCGTCGCTGGTGTTTTTCGGCAGGGCATCATGAATGGCAACGAGAATTTGATCGGCGTCTGAGAGGCTCATTTCTGAATAATCAATCGCCACCTCAAATTCCTCACGCGCCAGGGTCACTGCTTCTTCAGCGTAGACGCGCATCATGGCCGGCAGGTCAATTTGATCGGTCACTATTCCCTGAATTTCCGTGCTGCGTATCGTTTGGGATAACTGTATTCACTGCGGCTTGCTCTGGTTTGGGGGAAAACAGCTACGCATCTATAATCGCTTCGCCTATCAGTGACCAGGGACCAGTCCATGTTACCTCAAGTCTGGCTATGCGCCCCAACCAATCCCCTTCAGCATTGAAGAAGACCAGCCGGTCGGTTCGAGTGCGGCCAAACCAGCGGCCTTTCTTCTGTCCCTCTACCAAGACTTCCACCTGTCGTCCCTGGAAACGGGCGTTGAGCTGCTTGAGAATACGCGTCTGTGCCTGATCCAATTCGCGCCGTCTCTGTTCCTTCTCGTCATAGGTGAGATTGTCATCCATGGTGCGGGTTGCCACCGTGAGTGGGCGTGAGGAATAGCGGGCGATATGTGCCTTATCGAGCTGCAACTCTTCCAACAAAGCCAGAGTGTCTTTGAATTGCGCTTCAGTTTCGCCTGGAAAACCCACAATAATATCGGTTGCAATCGAAACGCCTGGAATGCGATCGCGAATACGCGCCACCAGGCGCCGGTAGTCATCCACCGTGTAGCCTCGTCGCATTCTTGCCAGCACTTCATCGTTGCCCGCTTGTATGGGGACCTCGATATGCTCACAGACCTTGGGCAAAGCGGCTACAGCACCCAACAAATCGTCGCGCATCCAATTGGGGTGGCTGGTGAGAAAGCGAATTCGCGCCAATCCCTCGATTTCATGGACCCGCTGCAACACCGTCACGAGCGGTGTCTGCGTGGCGCCAGCGAATTCCGGCAAATCATAACCGTAGCGATCCACGATTTGCCCCAGCAGCGTGATTTCTTTGACCCCTTGTGATACCAGTTGTCGGGCTTCTGCAACGATCGTCTCCAGCGGTCGGCTGCGTTCTGCGCCGCGGCGGTAGGGAATCACACAATATGTGCAGGCGTGTGAGCAACCCAACACGATGGGCAAATAGGCGCTCACGGTGTGGCTCTCCTCTGAAGGAGGTAGTACGGTGTCTGTGCGTCCCAAAGCCAGACGGCGTGACTCCGCGTCAGCGATCAGAGTCTGCGCCTCATCGAGCCGCTCACGTTGAGCGAGGTAGGTCCACAGTTCTGTTGGATCAGAAGGTGGCAGAAAGAGGTCTACCCATGGGAAACGCAGTTCCAGAGCAGCTTTTTCGCGCATGCCAACCATACAACCCATGAGCGCTAGCACCCGTTCTGGGTGCTTTGCCTTGAAATTGCGCAGTTGTTGTAAGCGACCCACAACTTTGTCCTCGGGTTGCTGGCGCACGACACAGGTGTTTAAGACAACAATGTCGGCATCTTCCGCATGATCTGTTGCTGTATACCCCAGGCGTTCCAGTCCTGCGGCTACGCGTTGGGAGTCGGCAACATTCATCTGACAGCCGATAGTCCAGACATGATACTGCATATGTTGGTCCATTCTTTCTGAATTTGCCTGGAAGTTCTTTCGCCGTGGCTAACACGGAGGATACTCACCCTGGAGTGCCAGTTATCTTGTTCTGGCAAGCTGCCCTTCCAATGCGAAGCGCATTGTAACGCGAAACAGCGCCGGGGTCAAGGGAGCTTGAGGACTTTCTTCAACTTACCGGAGGCGACCCGCTGGTACTGGTGTGATAACACTTTTCTGGATTGGTGTGTCTATCCAGATAGGCATTTGTGTCGCTTGTGAGAAGCGCTGTTTTGGTGGTGACGGGCAATCGGCAGAGAGCCTCGCTATTTTGAACCATTTCTGGTGTGATACCCGTTCTGCTCATCAAAGTGTGGTAATAGGGCACGTTCTCGTAGGCATCGCGCACCAGGGAGCGCAATGCCTGATTGACCATTCGTGGTGTTTTTGCGGGTGCGAAGCGGACTGCAGTGTTTGGCATAGGTGAGACTGTTTTGATTATTGTCTTTCCCATTGCCGCGTTGCGGCGCGGATCAACGCTTGAATTTCCAGATTGGGAATGTCTTCTAGATTTTGATAGAGCTGTCCATCCACGATGAAGAGCACCCCACCGCCGGATGCATTTTGCAGGCGAATGCTCGTTTTTGCCAGGGAGGGGACGCGCGCCTGAAGTTCTTCCACGATTTCACCAATCTCTTTGGCGAGATTGATTTGTGGCATGAACACGGATGCTGGGGCCGGGCGCGACGGCGTTGCCTCGCGGAATGCTGGAATGGGCGGCAACCCATCTGTTGTATCTAGCCTTCCAGGTTCTGTCTGGGGGGCTTTTGCCTGTTGTTTCTGAATATGGGTTTTGCTGAAGCCGGCAAGGATTTTCAACGCATCCACAACCTTTTGCTGCGCTTCGGGATTGGGCACAGACCCGAGGGAGCGATAAGGGATGCCATAGACCAGGATCTCCCAAATGCCACGGTCGTTTAGGCGCACGGTGAGCACATCGGGCTGCGCATCGGCCTGAGAGCTATAAGACGCGAGGCCTTCTTCCGGCGCAGTTTTCTTTTGTCCCGGAGCTTGCAGATACGCAATAACGAGCCAGGCTATCAATCCTACGATAGCAAGTCCGATAGGGATAAAAAAGACTTCTATGGGAATGTTATCCATGGATGACCTCCGCTGAATCTTGTACGCGATTTGTGCAGAGAGTGTTTTGAAGGCGTCTTCCGCGCGCCCAAAACGCGATCCGGTATTACTTTGATTATACGCCCAGGCAGGGATTTTGCGCAAGGGATTGAAATATCGGCTGGTTCAATGCCTTGTGGGGCGTTGGTGGAAGGGTGCTTAAGAAGGCAATATCATGATTGCGTGTTCCCTCTGCGCCTCAGAATGCGTTCGAGCGCCCAACGTCCTCGCCCGAATTCTGCCGAT